>CAXHNU010000269.1:0-2672 GCA_964017555.1 uncultured Butyricicoccus sp.
AGCCTCGAATGGTGATCAAAATACCAGCAGTGATAATAACGGTGATAAAACAGATAAAAATCCCGATGTCACCGAAAAGGATCCCACACCTGAGCAGAAACCTTCTTCTGGTAGTAAGGTAGGTACTCTCAGTGATACTCCGGTAACTCTTTCTTATGCTACTCATGCTCCGATCGTGGATTATTGGTCTGCCGCTCCGGCAGATGTGAAAGAGATCACTGATAAGGATGCTTTTAATGCTGCCGTGCAGAGCCTGAAAGATCAGAAGATCATTCGCGATCCGAAAGTGCTTGTTAAAGGTGTAAACCCGTATTACAACTATGCAGTATTCAAAAGAGATGGTAGCGAGAAACAGATCAATGTAACTGCAACAATCACCAATATGTCTGCTGCTGGGACAGGCGTATCCAGCAAGGCGCTAACAAATGCAGGAAATAAGATTGGAATTATTACTGCCAACTATTCTCAAGAAGAGCATGATGTAATAGATCCTATCATCGCTAACATGCCTTCAGGATCCGACTTTGAAAAGTCCGAGTATCTTGTGAGAGCTGTGTGTGACAGAATTGATTATAAAATCAATGGCGGTGCGACTTGGATAAATGGGAAAACTGTTGGAGATTGTGATGATTATAGAGATATGATTGCTGCATTGTTTAATGCTGCAGGAATTCCTCAATTTTCATACGGTCAGTATAATCACGCATGGCTGTATGTTTATCTGGATGGCAACTGGTATGTCTGTGATCCCTCTGCTGCTGATATTGGAGCTGGTGGAGCTACAGAATCGACCATTAAAGCTGCTGCTCATATGGACGAGAACTATTATGGTGATACCAACAGTATTAAATCTTATCAAATTGCTAAGGCATTAGTTGAGGCTGCATATAAGTAATACTATCTGTTATAAAAGTAATGCTGCAAGGGGATTTCCCTTGCAGCATTACTTTTATGGATAAATCTTGAACTTTTTAAGATTGCTTCTTAGTAATATAGTTAAATCGAGAAAATAAACAGATTTTACTACTCTCTCATAAAAAGTTCCGTACAGATAAACTTTTATGCTTTCTTGACAAAAAAGTGTTGTAAAATTGAATGGCTGTCTATCGTATATACAGATATATGATTCCGTACATATTCATTGACCTCATCTGCATAGGTAACGCAAGATTCATATGCTTTCTTAAAAGCTAAATCATCTTTTTGATTGAAATAACAAAAAATTATATTTGCACGAGACAAGCCACTTTGAGATAAAGATACTTGTAAATTTCGTATAATATGATAATCATTACTGATATCAAGACCAAAGATTACGATAGTATCTGATTTCTTTTTTTGAATGATTTGTTTAAGCACCTCTTGATAAAAGTTAATATTGGTATTTATAAGTGATTTTTGTGCCATTTGTGCTGTTATTGCATAGAAACATTTAGCAATAAAATAATCACCAATTAAAATTGAAGACAAATCATAACGCACAGCATCTACATATACACCTATTGATTGACCAAGCACAACTTGTGGCTGACGGGTGAATCTTCCATGCAAGTGAAGAACTGTTCTTCCAGTTATTTTTTCAATAAGTAAATCATAATTGGTTGTTAAGACATGATTAAAAGGCTCAAAAAAGGATTTTAACACATCCTCCCGAAAAACTCCCCACTTTGACATTTTCTCAATATAATACCCATTTCCTATAAGCAAAATATTTGTGGATAATAATATTCTTAAATATGAAAACATTCCGTTTTCACATGTTTTAGCAATATACTCAGAAAAGGTATTGGGTTTAGACATGGGCGATTTCCTTGCGCCAATAGCAACGGCTTTTATAAACTTATTTTCTTTTGGCAGGATATAAACAGTAGAAGGGGCTTGTAATAAGATCAATGCAAAATAGATGAGAATGCTCCAAAACTCATAATTGATTTTGAAAGCAGAATGGGTATCGTCTATTTGTTTTATTAAATCTGTTACATAGTCTAAAGGTCCAAATCCCATAGCTAATTTTTCATCAAACTTATTGTCAGAAATCCAATCCAGTACTTGAGAGGTAATTATGCTTTTTGCAAAAATAACAGCATCAAAAAATAACCTTGAAAAATCCGCTTTGTTGTGGATATTTTTTTTAAGATATTTAATCACTGCCTTATAGTTGGGTAAAAATATCTGTTCCATCTTTAGAGAAATCGCCTGATAGTCAGCAAATTTTATAACATGCAAATGTGCTGCGTACATATTTTCTCCCAAGTTATCAAGAGTAAGTTTGGGTTCAAAATTTATACTTAACCCATTTCCACATACCAAGCTGGGATTCAAACTCTTTGAAACTAAATTTTGAAACATTTCAATAGATATATTTTCATAATTCATGGTTATATGTCCTCTTCTATTTTATTGATGATTCATAATTATAAAAATGGTTTTTACAAGGTAACAGTTTGAAGTATATTATACACTCATTCTAAAACTAAAACAAGTCTATAAAATCTATGTGTATATTGCATAAAGTAATGATATCAAGTAGTGAGAACAGACCTCAAACAAACAATAGAATCAGAAAAGCACCACTTTGTAATTATAGATTAAAATTTACAAAACAAAGTGTTGAAAAGGAAATAACTTGTGAAACTATGTCCAATTTGCAAAAAGAATCAAATTTCAGACGG
>CAXHNU010000270.1:0-2658 GCA_964017555.1 uncultured Butyricicoccus sp.
TCAGCAGGCGCCACAGAAGTGACACGCCAATAAATCCCGGCTGACTTGCCTGCGGGTTTCCAGACTTCCGGCAGACCGCCTAACCCGATCACCGATAAATGCGGGAAATTCTCTGCTGTCCAATGGTTAAACCGCGCAATGATATCCGGATTTTCAGTGGTCAGCAGCGGGAACGCGAGCAGTGAAAATGTTAGCGTCACACCATTCACTTTTGGGTCGCCCTGTTCGGTAAAATACCGGGAATCTTCCCACTGTGCCGCCATTGTACAGCCATTTTCAGTAAAGAAATATCCGTTAATTTTTTCACGCACAATCCGTTCGGGCAGCTCCGGCACTTCACAGAAAATATCCACAAAAAGCCTGCCGCCAACAGCCCGTGCTGGGTCGCCTTCTGCGTCAATGGCAAACACAATGCGCCCATATTGCGCCCCATTCTGCCAAAGCGAATCGGTATCCGGCGGGGCTTTTTGAAGAAATACAGCTGGTTTTTCGGCATATTGGGTTAAATAGGGCACAAGCTCGCTGCATGACAATAAATGTTTGTAAATTGTCTGTTCAATCATAATCTTTTCCTTAATATGGCGCACTGTAAATCTGTACAATATGCGGCATTGCCTGCTGTTTAATTTTTTCGGCATAGGGACGTGCCGCCATACGGCTTGTACCGTTTTCCAAAATCTCACCAAGCAGATATCCGCCGTTATCGGTCAGCAAACTGCTTTCAATACGGGAAACATACGCATCCCCAGCCTGGAACGCGGAAGGTTTCCAACTGTTTCGGAAACTGCCGGTACGCACAGCAGGCGGCTGACCGGGTGCGGAAGCAGTATAATATTTTTTCGTGCCAGGGACACGGTATTTCCGTCCGCCGCGGCTGCCCGCAAGGACTTCTATTGCCGCATTTCGTAACTGTGTTGCAGCAAGGACGCTGCTCCGTTTCATCTGCCGCACCAGCCTGCGGGTTTCATCGTCAATGATATGCCGAAATGTTATACTGGCGCTCATGATAAATCCTTCCTTTCCTGCGCAAAATAAATGCAGAAATGCCCAAGCCCTGCCGGATTATGCGTGCCGAGAACATAGAATTTTCTGTCCATAAGTTCCAACATATCGCCAGGTTTCACGGATGCACCAATACCGCGCTGAATGATTTTATACAGCACAGGATGTCCATCTTGTTTCCATTGTTCCGTGGCTTTCCACTGCGAAACATCACCTTGTGAAGCCCGCATCATGATTCCGGTAAACTCACCAACAGGTGTGAATTTTTCGGCAACCGGTCTGCCGGTTGCTGTGACGCCACCCTGGCGCGATAAAACTGTGAAATATTGAAAACCTTGTCCAGGACGTAAAAAAGAATGGAACATCGCTTAAAATCTCCGTGGATTGGCGTGCAAATCACCATAAAAATACGGTTTGCCGATTGATTCCCCATGTATGCGCGGTATAGCAGTCAGGTTCGACAATTTCTTTTCAGCTTCATCCAGCATAGTTTTCCAGCGTGGGAACCGCTGGCTTAGGGCATAAGAAAGACCATCTGCCTGTGTATCAACTTCATAAGACAGCTTCATGACAATCGCCCGCAGGCAGGCAAGTTTTGCCCTTTGCCAATCCGGATTTTGCCCAAGCATAGCGGCATATTCCTCATCGCACAATGCGCAGGTGACGGCACCCATTTCTACCGCAGTATCGCCAAGTTCAAACCGCATTTTATCCACGCTCGGAATAGCAAGATTGAGTGGATTATAACTCCAGGTTGCCATAGAAAATCACCTGCTTTTTGTTGTCTGCTTGCGCTGTGACTTAGGTGGGGATTCTGATTTGTCATCCGGTTCTTTCGGTTCGCCATCAGACTGTTTTGGCTCGTTTTCTGGTTCCTCTGGCTTACCGTCTGGTTCTTCGGATTTACGATCCGGCACTTCTGCCAGCTTGCCCATTTGAATCAGCCGCCTTGCCATTTCCGGCAAAACAAGTTCAGCCGGGACAGTTTCACCAATCCAGAACCTTTGCCCTGCGAAACAGCAGGGCTTCAATGCTGCATATGCCATATCACACACAATCCTTTAGAAATACTGCGAGATCATCGCCGGTTTTCTTCATATCAGCGGAAAACAACCCTTCAATAAATTCGGAATGTGTTCCGTTTTCGCCTTCATACTGAAGAACCGGCATATACTGCCCATCGCCCAACATATCCCATGTGAAAATATAACCTGCGGAGGGTTCATCAATTGCGGGCGCGGATGTTGCATAGGCAAGAATCGCCGCGTTTGCATCACAGATAAAATCCATATCTTCCGCTTCGCCAAGCCCGGCTTTGTTGTAAATCGCAGACAGTACAACAACCTTTTCCAGCCCGAAAAGTTCAGCCAGCACACGTTCATTAACTGTTGCGGGATTTGCGGTAGAACCGCCGAATTTCACCCGTTCCACAACGCCAGGATGGTTTTTCAGTGCGTTGTATGTATTTTTGCCAAGCCCTAAACGGTTAGGGCGGCGTCCTGTACTTTGTTCGATTTCAGTGCATAAATCATCAAACAGCCGCACCGGGTCACAGTTATCATCAGTAAATTTGATGAATGTTTTGCCGGATGTGCTGTATGCTGTGCCGCCTGTCCATTCATTGCTCCAAACACCGGATTTGAAGAAACTTTCAGC
>CAXHNU010000271.1:0-2639 GCA_964017555.1 uncultured Butyricicoccus sp.
TTTTTCGTATGATATTTGCGGTCTGCATACTCATAAGTAACTTTTTCCGGCAGTTCCTGCATAAATGCTGCTGCACAGTCATATACCCAATACACATTTTTACCATAACCATAATCGGTCTGTTTGTTCATGTTGGAATTAACTGTGCCACACACATCACACACAGCTTTTGCCCAATGATGCCCGGTATAATACCCGCCTTTTTTCGGAATCCCGGCATCAACATTACCCTTACCTGTGCCGGAATACATTGTGCCATCCGAATAGCGAACATTGCGGTTCAATGCACTTTCACCTGTCCTGGAATATTCCGGTGTGCGGAAACACGTAAACATGGTTTCACGCAGGCATTCGCCGCAAGCCATCGTTTCATGCGTCACAATGGCATTGCCGTCCAACTCATTCATACGGCTGGCAGATTCTAGCCAATATTCTGCTGGGTCGTGATAGCTGTTTTGCTGGGCAGCAAATGCAGTGCTGCCGCAGCTTGCAAGCATACTGACTGCCAGAATCGCAGACAGTACACGGTGTAAATTTTGTTTCAGTTTATTCAAATAAATCTCTCCTTTGATATTTTTAGTGGTTGATTTTCTCCTATTTTAAGTTTTATCGCCCTCTTTTCGTTACTTTTTGCCGCTGCTGTAAATATTCATTCCAATCCTTCCCACAGGATGGAACGATTCTTGTTACAGCATAACCTTGTGCTTCATACACTTTTTTTATTTGCAAAGCGGCATTTTGCCCAGGTTCATCAGCATCCAAGCACAAAACAATGTGTTTCAGATTTGGATTTTCTGCAAGATACATCTTTAATGCACCATCACAAAGTCCACACAATGCAATTGCGTTGCAATTCGCTTCACGGTGCGAAGTACAGTAACTCATCAAATCTATCGGTGCTTCAAAGACAAACAAAGCATCATTTTTCGCATTGCATGGAAGCCGGAATGCAATATTCTTATCACTTCCTGCCACATCACCCTTGAAAGTTGTCCCGCCAAGGTCATATGTACCGCGTTTTGTTGCAAAAACTGCCTTTCCATCACGATTCCTGCCGACAAACACACAATTATGATGTTCTGCATCTTCATAAAGTAATCCAGCTTTTATGAATGCCTGAATAACCTGTGATGAAATCCCTCGCTTTCTCAAATATGCAAACACCCTTCGGCATTCTGCATTCTTCTCCGGCAGTTGAAATGTTGTTTTTTCTTTAACAGCAGATTTCCTTTGCACCGGATTGCTGATTTTCACAGGCGGTTCCCTTGCCCGATGAATCCCTTGAAAAGTAAGCAGATAATTTACAGCTTCAGGGAAATCCATCCCATGAAAATGTTGCAGGAATGTGATTGCATCACCGCCAATCTGCTCTGAATATCTGCGCCAAGTCCGACGGTTTTTAATCCGCAGACTGTCCATCTCTTTTGTAGAATAATAACTGCCAACTTTTATGACATGATATCCTAATGCAGTCAATAGGTTTGGCAAATCCGTTTCCCGCGCAGTTTGTATTTCTGCATCCGTAAAATGTTGATATTTTTCCTGTTTCATGTTCTTTTCACCTCTTTTCTGAACAGAAAAAGCCGCAGATACTATCTAAAAACTTAGACTGTACCTGCGGCTTATGATTTCTAATATTTAGTTGTATTCTGATTGATTTTCCTCCGACTGTTCCAGCGCGTTTTCGATCAGCCCGAGGATAAATTCCCGCTGACTGATTTTCCGTCCGACACGTTCACTCTCAGCGGCAAGATATTCTTTAATCCGTTGGAACATTTCCTCTGGCACCTGGAATGCTAATGTCCTTGTGTTTTCCATTTTCTTGTCCCTCTTTTCATAATATTCGGTGAGCAGTTCGGTAAAATATGCTGTTAGCACCTTCCCTGACTTTTCCTGTTCCGCTCTGACTTTCGCGTGCAGGCTGATTGGAAGCTGTACACATAAATTCCTGGTTTCTTCCATATGATTTGACTCCTTCCTGGTTTCTGACTCAAGTATATCATCATCCCATCCTGGAGGCAATTACCAAATTCATCGAAACTTAACGTACTACCCAAGCATATATACCAACGAAAAAGGCCGCCTGCGACCTCAAAAAATTTTCAAGGTAACAGACGGCTTCTGTAAAATTTTATATAATTTTTATCGTACAAAGACTCCTTTTTCGCGTTCGAGTCTGGTCAATTGCGAAAAATCCTGTTTTGCATCTCTGGTTTCGTTATTCTGAAATAACGTTTCCCAAATTTCCCAACTCCAACTTTTCGGCATCTCTAAACGTTGTATTTCTCTCAAAAATAAATTTAGAGCACACTTTCGTGTGCTCTAAACGCGCTGCATCTTTTTTATCAACACAACCTGTCATGTGTTGACAAAAAAGATGTACCTGTTACTGTCAGTTTTCATCGCGGATTTTCTCTTTTTTCAAAGAATTTTTAAATATTTTTTGTTGGCATGACATTCGCAGCAACCGGCTTGCGATTTTCCTGCTGGCATGGTATAATTCAGGTAAGAAATGTATTCATTAAATATTTTTCGTTACAACATTTTACCTATTGCAGAACTGGAGGCGAGCACTATGGGAATCTATTTGAACCCAGGAAACGAGAATTTTCAGATGGCGTTACATTCTAAAATCTATG
>CAXHNU010000272.1:0-2635 GCA_964017555.1 uncultured Butyricicoccus sp.
TCAGTGCGGTTTGCTGAAAATGGCAAGCCGGTAGAATGGGAAATCCGCGCAATAAGCGGCGCGGAGGATGAAGAACTGCGCAGGGCTTGCGCAACACGGATGATGCTGCCGGGGCAGAAAAACCGCTATCAAACCGAAACGGATATGAGCCTTTATTTGGGTAAACTCGCCGCCGCCTGCACGGTTTTTCCAAATCTGCGGGACAAAGAATTGCAGGACAGTTATCATGTGCGCGGTGCGGATGACCTGCTGAAAGTGATGCTGACTTCTGGCGAATATGCCGCATATCTCGCAAAAGTGCAGGATGTCTGCGGGTTTGAATTGGCACTGGAAAGCGAGATTGCAGAAGCAAAAAACTAATTGACGGGGGCGACTGGGAAAGCGTCATTGCTTACCATTGCCTCCTGAAATTCCATATGGCGCCGTCCGAATTTTTAGAAAAGCCACGCCGGGAACGGGCATTTATTATCGCTGCGATTGAATGCTGGCTGGAAAGCGAAAAACGTGCGGCAGAGGAGATCGAAAAGAGGTGAGCTGTTTTTATGCCAACTTTAAGAACCGCAATTGCATTATATGACGGCGTAACCGCACCGCTCCAGCACATAACACGTGCCATGGATATTGTGCTGAACAGCTTTGAAGCCATGCAGAATGCTTCAGCACACGCGATAGATACTTCTGCCATCCGCGCAGCACGGGAAGAACTTGCGCAGGCGCATGTTGTCTTAGACAGCATTGACGACAGTATTGACCGGGCAAATAACCGGCAGCGCGCATTCAACCAAAGTCTTCATAGCGGTGGGCTTGCCGCAGGCGGGCTTTTAAGCAAGCTGAAAAATATTGCACTGACTGTAGGCGGGCTTGCCGCGGCAAAGCAGGCGCTAAATGTTTCAGATAAGCTGACAGGTGCACGGGCACGGCTGAACTTACTGACCGAAACCCCGCAAAATACAGAAAACAGTGCCATTGAAATGAATGCGCAGGTGACTGACGGCGGCAGCCTTGCAGTGCTTGAAAAGGAAGTAATGGCGTCTGCCCAGCGTTCCCGTGCCGCTTTTTTTGATACTGCAAGCGCAGTTGCCAAACTTGGCAGCAACGCACGGGAAGCCTTTGGCGGTAACTTAGACGAAGTTATCGCATTCACCGAATTGGTGAACAAACAATTTGTTATCGGCGGCGCAAGCGCACAGGAACGGTCTGCCGCAATGCTTCAATTGACACAAGCGATGGGCAGTGGTGTGCTGCGCGGTGATGAACTCAATTCTGTATTTGAAAACGCACCCGGCATTATCCGTAATGTTGCGGATTATCTGGGCGTTTCTGTTGGTGAAATTCGGGAGCTTGCAAAGGATGGCGAACTAACTGCCGAAACTGTGAAAAATGCCATGTTTGCCGCGGCAGATGAAATCAATGGGAAATTTGAGGGGATGCCCAAAACATTTGGCGATATTATGACTGATATCAGCAATAAATCGCTTTCGGCTTTTTCCCCAGTTTTGGGCAAGCTCAATGAAACACTGAACAGCGACAGGTTTTCTGGATTCACAGATGGGCTTGTCAATGGGCTTGCCGCAGTTTCTTCTGCGGCAGCAACTGTTTTTGATGGGCTGGTCAGCATGGGCGCGATTATTTATGACAATTGGGGCGCAATTGCGCCTGCCATCTATACTGTGGCAGGGGCGCTTATGTTTTATCACGGCGTGCAGCTTGCTGCCAACACAGTAAACGCAATCGCCACAGGCATTACCACCGCAAAAACATTCGCGGAATCGGTTCATGCCGCATCACTTGCCATGTCTTCCGGCGCGACATTTACCGCAACTGCCGCACAGCATGGACTGAATGCCGCCCTGCTTGCCTGTCCGCTGACTTGGATTGTGCTGGCAATCGGCGCGGTTGTGGCTGCGATTTATGTGGTGGTTGGGATGTTTAACCACTTCAAAAATGCCGCAGTCAGCGCAACTGGCGTTGTGGCTGGGGCTTTTGGGGCGCTTTGTGCGCAGGCTATCAATATGTTTATTATTCCGCTGCAAAATAAAATCGCCACATTTATCAATTTTTTTGCCAATGTGTTCAATGATCCAATTGCCGCAATTAAGGTGCTGTTTTATGATCTTGCGCAAACTGTCATTGGATATATTCAAAACATTGCAGATGCCATTGAAGCACTGATTAACAAAATCCCTGGGATGCAGGTGGATATTACCTCCGGGCTGGATCACCTTTATAACAGGATTGAAAAAGCATCCCAAACTGTGAAAGATGCTTCCGGCTGGCAGGAGGTTATAAAACGATGGGATTATATTGATCTGAAAAGCGCTGCCGCCGCAGGTTATGCCTTTGGTGAGAATATTGAAAATAAAGTCAAAGGCGTGTTTGATTTCAGTGCGCGCGATGCAATGGGTGCAGGTATGCCCGATTATGGAAATATTATGGATGGGATTGCGGGCAATACCAGTGCGATTGCAGACAACACAGCGCAGACTGCTGATGCTGTCAAACTTTCCAATGAGGATCTAGCATTGCTGCGAAGTATCGCAGAACGCGAAGCCATTAACCGCTTTACCACAGCGGAAATCAAAGTTGAAATGATCAACAACAATACCATTTCAAATGAAATGGATTTGGATGGGAT
>CAXHNU010000273.1:0-2615 GCA_964017555.1 uncultured Butyricicoccus sp.
AGCCCGGAACCGCTGTATTCCGCGCCGCTGTCCCGATAGAATTTTGCCCATATTTTGGGCAGATCATTTTCTGGAATGGGGTGGCCTTGATTGAAGATGGAGAAGTGCAGCATCCCATTGTCCGCCGTCAGTTCCAGCCGCAGAATACCGCCGTGATACACATTTTTCCTGGCATTGACAATCAGATTGCTTAAAACCTGCTCCATGCGCCGCCGGTCTGTCCGCACAAAAACCTTTTGTTCCGGCAATTCATATTGCAGTTGAAAATTGGTATCAGGAGCATCGATCAGGAGCCGCCCAGCCACCGTTTCCACCAATTCTACAAAGTCAAAGCGAGTAACATTCAGGCTTGCGGCACCGCTTTCCAATGCTGATAAATCCAGCAGGGTCACGATCAGGCCGTTCATACGCTCCACTTCGGAGACGATTACCTGGGCGTATTTCCGTTGCTGGGTTTCGTCTGTCTCGTCTTGCAGACCCTCGGCATAAGCTCGAATAATGCCCAACGGGGTTTTCATCTCGTGGGAAAGACTGTCCACTAACTCTTTTCGCTCGGCCAGAAGAAGCCGCTCCCTTTCTACATCCCCTTCAAGCCGGGTATTTGCATCCTCCAGACGGGCAAGGGCCTGCCTAAGATTTTCAGCCATCGTATTCAGACTGGAGGACAATTCCCCAAATTCATCGGTCGAAACAAGGTCGCAGGGTGCTGAAAAGTCCAGCCCTGCCATACGCTTTGCGGAGGTGTTCAGTTTGTCAATCGGTTTTGTGATAAAGCGTTGCATAAAAAAGTCGATGCCCAAAATCAACAGCAAGACAAATCCGAGCCAAATCAGAAGGGAGGCGTCCTTGCTGACAGGCAGGCCGGTTGACAGGATATAAGAGAAGATCAGTGCAATTCCCGCCAGTTTGGAAAGCATTAAAATCTTTTTCCGAACGGTGCGGAGTGAAAATAATTCTTTCATACTGCCACCTCAAATTTATAGCCGGAGCGGATCAGAGTGACAATATGCTTGCTCTCGTCCCCCAGCTTTTGCCGCAGGGTCTTGATGTGGGTGTCTACAGTGCGGGTCGTTCCCTCGAAATCATAGCCCCAGACACGGTTTAGGAGCTGTTCCCGATTAAAAATCTGTCCGGGATTTGCCATGAGAAAGGCAAGCAATTCATATTCCTTATGGGTCAAGGTGATCTCCTGCCCGTCCAGATAAACCTTGTGGGCACACGGCTGGAGCATGATCTTCCCAGCGGTAATTGCCCCGGCAGAAGCGGGGGAGGAACGGCGCAGCAAAGCGTTCGCTTTTGCCAGCAGGACCTTGGGACTGAACGGTTTCGTCATGTAATCATCTGCGCCGTAGTCGTAGCCTTTTAACTTGTCGTCCTCTGCACTTTTGGCCGTGAGCATGATAATGGGCATATCGCTCATTTCCCGCGCCATCTTGCAGACGGAAAAGCCGTCCAGATGGGGCATCATCACATCCAGGATGATTAAATCCATGGGATGGTTTTTCAGTATAACAAGGGCATCTACACCATCGTCAGCGGTAAAGCAGGTATGCCCACCCTTCCGCATATAGTCTGCAATGATGTCCTGCATGGCTTTTTCATCTTCAACGACCAGTATGTTTGCCATAGCTTCCTCCTCTATTTCAAAGTATTCGTTTCGCTTTAGTTATTCACGGCATCTATTTTGGAAATAAGATACTCCCGGCTCTCTGGTCGGTAGCAATACTTAATTTCGCTGTGTAGTCCATATTCATCCCAGCAAAGCATATTATACTTCTTTTCTCTGAACAACTCAAGAATCCGGGCAACCCTCTATTTACCTTGGACATTTCTTGGATTATCGCCGGTATAGAAGCAGGACATATCCTGAATATCACCGGGTACAATACAAAATGAAGCGGCCAGTCGCTTGGCCGCTTCATTTTGTATCATTCAGCTTTTTCATGATGCCGAGGATGTATTCCAACGATTGGGAATCCAGCTTTTTCGCTTCCGCTATAAATGCCTGGAGTGCCTCCGGGTGGGCGTTCCCTTCATCAAAGAACTCTTGGGGCGTCACATCAAGGTACTCGCAGATATAGAAGAACGCCTGCATGGAAGGCAGGGCCTTCTTGTTTTCGATGTTGTTGATATAGTTGTTTGCCTGCCCCAGCGACAAGGACATATCACGGGCTGATACGCCCTTTTGCGTCCTTAGCTTTGCCAGCCGCTCTGGGAGAAAATCTTCATACATCGCCCTCACCTCCGCCTTGTATTAGATTGTACCTTATGCAATAAGCATATTCGCAAAGTGAAAAAGGGTATTATTATTGACTCGCTAAATTATATCTACTATTATTGACGAGGATAAAAGGTTATACCTACTCATGTGTATTGCCTTACGACATCCTTGACCGTTGGAGCTGTGACCGGGTATGTTGAAGCAGAGCCGCTCCAAACGGCAGGAACCGGCCAACCCATCAATATCAAACGGAGGAAAGACAGATGCATAAAAAGACTTGTTGTGTCACAGGACACAGGGATTTGCCCCAAAAGGAGATTAAGGAACCACTGATTTAATCCTTCATAAGTCAAGAAGGTGTGGTATAATAGGAGAAAAGGGGGCGCAGGCATGA
>CAXHNU010000274.1:0-1496 GCA_964017555.1 uncultured Butyricicoccus sp.
CAATATGGCTCTATACTTAGGTTTTGTATCATGTTTCGATTGCATGTGATTTGAGAGGAGCTTTAATCAGTGGTTCCCTTATTTGTTAGCTTAAAGTTTGCAAATTGTGATATCTGTTTGCTTATTTCCCGATATCGGGCTTTTCTTTATTTTTCCCTAACCTTTTAGCGTAACAGTTATTTCTTTACAATACAATTGTATGAAAAATAGAGTTTTTTACAATCTTGTGTTGGGTTATCTGTATTCTGAGAATTATTTCCGTTTCTTCCTGACGATAAAATATTCACCAGGAAGAAAGAAACACAAAATGAACAACTTGAAACGCGAAATCATTAGAGCAATTCTCAAAATAAACAATAGCCGGAATGGAAAAACCATCCAATACAATCATGAGCAGAAACGCAGCGAAAGGCAAAGCGAATAGCCGCATCAAGCGCAGCGGGGGAATGGACCCGAAGCTTTCTCAAAACAGCTTTCACCTTAGACCAAAGCTTTTCAATCGGATTCAGATCTGGGCTGTACGCAGGCAAATAAAGGGCCTCTGCTCCGGCAGTTCGAAGCAGATCGCCTACCGCTTGGATATGGTGCGTTCTGAGATTGTCCATGACCACAATATCACCAGGTCGGAGGGTGGGAATCAGAACATCTTTCAAGTAGTTCAGGAATTTGTCTGCTGTTGTGCCGCCCTGAAAAGTTGTAAACACCATTGCTCCATCCAGACGAATGGAAGACAAAATGGTTGTGGATTTCGGAGTGCTCAGCGGCGCGTGGTCTACCACCCGCTGACCCCCTTTCCCCCAGACATAACGTCTGACCATATTGATATTGACGCCGCTTTCATCCAGAAAAACCAGATGGGAGGTTTGTGTTGTCTTCGCAAATCCACTCCATTGTTCTCTCTTGACCTGCACATCGGGGACGCTCCTGTTCTGAAGCGTGGATCATCTTCTTTTTTCTCCGATACTCCATTGCAAGGATTCTCCGGCGTACTGTTTCGATTCCAACTGGCAATTCCAATTTCTCTACGATTTCTGCCAGTGTAATATCTGGCTGATCATCTATTGCCTTTGCAATTCTTTCTAAATCTTCCGGTGTCAGCACTTGCTTACGTCCTCGCTTATTCACGCGTAAATCTACACTTCCTGTTTTGGCTTTTTGTTCTGCCAACCGATATACTGTCGGCACAGATATCCCATAGGCCAATGCAACTGTTTTTGCGTCATGTGTTTTCGCATATGCCTCTACCAGCAGATTCCTCGCTTCGTTATGCAGCATCTTCCTCACCTTGCTACTATTATACCATATTTCTTGTTTTACTAAAAATTCTATGGTGTTGTAAAAGCTCTAAATATTCCTTTTCTCCAATTCTCCAACATCGACCTTCTGGTGGCCAGTATTCGACACCTGTTTTAGGATTAAGGAGCCCCTGATTTAATCCTCCATGAGTCAGGAAGGTGTGGTATAATAGGGGAAAAGGGGGCGCGTGACATGAAACA
>CAXHNU010000274.1:2388-2607 GCA_964017555.1 uncultured Butyricicoccus sp.
AATCTCAACCGATTGCATGTGCTGTTTGCCAGCGCGAATCTGTATATGCTTGCCAGGGCGGGCGGCTCATTGCGACCCGTTCAGGGTTCTTGCGCCCTTTAGACCGGATGGAGGGTGAGAAATGGGTGTTTTCTCCCCCAATATGGCTCTATACTTAGGTTTTGTATCATGTTTCGATTGCATGTGATTTGAGAGGAGCTTTAATCAGCGGTTCCTTAG
>CAXHNU010000275.1:0-2603 GCA_964017555.1 uncultured Butyricicoccus sp.
AAGATGTTATCTTTCCAGGAACAAGTAAAATGGAGGGTTAATTATGTGCAAAGCGACAACGGAAAGCGAATTATTGGGTATGCTAAGGAGCTGCTAACCTTGACCAAAAAAGAACTATCGCAATTATACTGGCTGAACCGTGAGATTGAAGAAGAAAAGCGTAAGCTGGCGGAACTGACCGCGGCGGCGTCTGGCGGTGTACAAAACATCACAGGCTTGCCCCATGTTGGTGGTGGGGATAAGACTGGCAATTTGGCCATCCTGATCGCAGAACAGCGGGATTTGATTGAACTGAAAGTGAAGCAGTCTGTTATCGAATATAATCGGCTGAACCGGTACATAGCAAGTGTGGAAGATGCGCAGATGCGGATGATATTATCCCTGCGTTATGTCAACGGGTTAAGCTGGCAGCAGGTGGCGTTGCATATGGGCGAAACAGATGAACAGTACCCAAGACGAAAACACAATAAATTTCTCGAGAAAACCAAAGTGGACGAAAATGACGAAGGGTAATGTGCTATTATGATATTGGGCAAAGTTGATGGACAACCAGTTCGTTCCGTGTTTCTTCCCCCCCCTCTGTTTTCACCCTCCTGGCTGACGCTGGGAGGGATATGCCCCTAACGTCTGCATGAGGACATCGGGTAAACCTCCATTAAAATAAAATTTTGCGAAAAGCATCTTCATTTTGGTGAGGGTGCTTTTTCATTGCCCAAAAGAAAGAAGGTGAGTTCATGGGCAGACCACGTAAATTCAAAACGCCAAAAGCGCTTGAAACAGCTTGGGAAACATACAAGACATGGTGCAATAATCAAACTGTCCTGACCCATGAATTCAGCGCCAAAAATTCTGAATTTGTCAGCAAGGAACTAAAGCGCAGCATTACTTGTACGATTGAAGGATTTTGTGTATGGGCAGGGCTTGCAAGGTCGCATTTTTATGATACTTATGCAAAGGACGAACAGTTTCGGGACATTGTCACGCGCATGAAAGAAGAATGCGAAATTGACGCCCGAACAAAATTTGAACTCGGCGTAGTTGATCCACGGCTGGCTGCACTTTGGATGAGCAAATACGGCTATGGCACCAAAACTGACGCCAATATATCCGGCGCCGCTCCTGTACAAATTGTGGATGACATCGAGGAGGGCAACCATGACTAAACTGACAGAATGTATCGCACCTGCATTTTATCCGGTGCATAATGCAATCAAAAGAGAAAATATTACACATTACTGGCTGAAAGGTGGGCGCGGTTCCACCAAATCCAGTTTCGCCGCTATTGAAATCATTCTTGGTATGATGCAGCATCCGGATGCAAACGCTGTCTGCCTACGTAAAGTTGGATTATACCTCAAGGACAGTGTTTATGAGCAGCTTGTTTGGGCAATCAGCAAATTGGGAGTTTCCCACCTTTGGGAACAGCGGATCAGCCCTATGATGCTGATTTATTCGCATACTGGACAACGAATTTTATTCCGCGGCGCGGACAAGCCGAAGAAAATTAAATCAACCAAAGTTTCCAAAGGATATATCCGTTACATCTGGTATGAAGAATGTGACGAATTTCTTGGCAAAGGTGAAATAGATACCATCAATCAGTCCTTGATGCGCGGCGGCGATAAATTCGATATCTTTTACAGCTATAACCCGCCGAAATCCCAAACCAACTGGATAAACCGTGAAATTGAACTTCAGCAAACCCGCCCAGACACTTTGGTGCATCACAGCGATTATCGGTCTGTGCCGGAAAGCTGGTTAGGTGAACCGTTCTTGCAGGAAGCAGAACAGCTTCAAGCTACCAATGAAACACGTTATCTGCATGAATATTTGGGTGAGATCACCGGCACAGGCGGCGAAGTGTTCCGCAATGTCACATTACGCGAAATCACAAAATCCGAACAGGAATCCTTTGACCGCATCCGGCGTGGGCTGGACTGGGGTTATGGTCCTGACCCGTTTGTGTATCTGGCGCTGCATTATGACCGCAAACGCCGAAAAATATTTATTTTCTATGAATTTTATAAACATCGTGCGGGTTTTGATGAAATCGCAAACGAAATTCATCAGGAAAACCCCAGCCGAAAAGAAGTCATTGCAGAAAGTGCGGAACCGCGATCCAATGATGAACTCAAGGCCCGCGGGGTGCGTCTGACCGCGGCGAAAAAAGGTCCAGGCAGTGTGGAACATGGTATCTGCTGGCTGCAAGATTTGAATGAAATCATCATTGACCCTGTGTCCTGCCCGAATGCCGCACGGGAATTTACCGGCTATGAACTTGAACGCACCGCAGATGGCAGCACATTCAAATCGGGTTATCCGGATAAAGATAACCACACCATTGATGCGGTACGGTATGCCTGTGAACGGGATATGCAGAAAGGCGGATATATTGCCCAGCTTCCCGGTGCTTCTGATAAATTAGGCGCACACCAAAGTTACTGGAGGCGGTAAATTTTGCGAAAAGAATATGGGCGAATTGGTCAGCGGCGGTATGGTGGCGTTTTCTATGAGGAATTTCTGCCCGAACTGCGTGGGCTAAAAGGTGTCCAGGTTTATCAGGAAATGAGCGAAAATGATGAAACTGTGGGCGCTATCCTGTT
>CAXHNU010000276.1:0-2556 GCA_964017555.1 uncultured Butyricicoccus sp.
CGCAAACGGGCACGATTTAACAGCAGCATGATGGATGTAACCCTGCTGCAAAAGGGCAAGGATTGGAGTGCGCTGCCAGAAACCTGGGTAATTTTCATCACTGAAAATGATGTGATTGGCAAAGGACTGCCATTATATCAGATAGAACGCTGTATTTTGCCTACCGGCGAAAATTTCAACGATGGTTCGCATATCCTGTATGTGAATGGTGCATACCGAGATGAAACACCGCTGGGCAAGCTGATGCACGATTTTTCCTGTACGAACCCGGCGAATATGTATTATGATGTCCTGGCAGAACGAGTTTGATTTTTCAAAGAAAGCAAGGAGGGAGTTTCTATCATGTGCAAAGTTATGGAAGATATGAGAAGCCAAGCTGCATTAGAGCGGGTAAAAACCGTTGTCTATCGAATGTTATCAGATGGTGTTTTATCCCTTGAAAAAATTGCAGAGTATGCCGAATTACCCCTTGAGGAAGTCAAAAAACTTCAGGCAGAACAGCACGCATAAATCACAGTCATACAAGACCGAGAATCTGACTATAGGTTCCCGGTCTTATTTTTTACCCTGTATCCTGCTCAGAAATCCCCATGTTAGATAAAGGTTATACTTTGGTTAGACATTTGTTAGATAAGCGTTAGACCTATGTTAGACAAAGGTTAGATACTCTGACCACTTCAAAATAAGCAATTCAGTGTTTCTCTGTATAAAATCCCTGCTATATTCCCATGAAATCAAGCGAAAATCCCGAAAATTCACCCTTGATTCTCCTGGTGTTAGACAAAAGTTATACATCGGTTATACATTTGTTAGATAAAAGTTAGATGTATGTTATACTTTTGTTAGATGCAGCCGAGCGGGATTTAAGAGAAAAAGACATATTGTCTCTGGTGCTTTTCGTATGGAACTCGCCTGAGAAAACAGAATACCATTCATGTTTGCGCCTGATTTGTCTGAGATTCTTTTGAGACAGATGCTTTTCCTGAAATATTTCCGAGGCTCTTTTGGGATTCTTTTGGAGTAGGCATTGTATTCCCTGTTCATTTCTGAATAGCATCGTTTCCCCTCTTTCTTCTTTTCTGAAATTCTTCTGATGCTCTTTTGAGGAGAACCCTGTATCCCTTCCTTATCCCTGAATTTATCCCGGATATCCCTGAAAAGAATTTCGGGTAATGAAAAAGGATGTATGAAGTCATCCGCTTCATACATCCCCTCTGTTACTCTTCTTTTGTGCTTCTCCCGCTGCTGCTCAGGCATTCCCTCATACATCCCCTGAACTTTCATCAGCGTTTCAAGTGTTATCGTTGGAACACAGAATCGTGTTCCAATCATGATTGCTGACAACTCTGATATTTTCACTGGCAAATTCTCGCTAATCATATTTCATACTGTTTTTCGCATGATTTTCATATGCTTTCTTCCCGGTTTTCTCCGGTTTTTCTCACGATTGAATCCTCTTTTGAGATGCAATGTGTGCTATTGGGGAGGAAGGAAGGTCTGGGAGAGAGTGGTATAGCGTTTCGCGTTTTCATTGTTCTGTACCGCCTGGTCCATTGCCCGCCGCTCTCCTACAACATAGCTTAGCTTTTGCGCACGGGTATACAGTGTATATGCCAGCTTGCGGTTCAGCATCCGATAGTTACAGACGGCAAATGGTGCAATCACAACAGCCCATTGTGAACCTTGTGCCTTATGGATTGTAATCGCATAGGCATGATCCAGCTCATCAAAATTGTCTTCATATATCACATAACCACTGTCGTATTTCACGATGATTTTGGTCTTTTTCTGTCCTTCTTCCGGCGTTTTAATTGCAGTGATGACGCCGGTTTCGCCATTGATGATACCCTTCTTCTGATGATCTTCTGTTAATCCCAAAAGGCTGTGTTCAGAATACCATGGCATATTATAGTTGTTTTTTGTATGAATGACTTTATCCCCTACTTTGTAATACAATGCCTTTTCCACTGTCGTTCCATCTTCTGCTTTGTATGAAATCCGTTTTGCAAACACTTTTTTCTCGCCGGGCTTATCTGGGTTTACCATTTGCTGCAAGCAATAATTCATGACTTCTGTCCCAATTTTACTTTTCTTCTGTGGGCACAATACCTGCACATTTGCCAGCCCATATTCTTGAACTGACTGCTCAAACAGATTCAGCATCGTTTGCCGGATTTCTTCCGGATTATTCTTTTCTATCACATAAGCGTCCCCATCTTGCCCGGACACCATGTTCTCCAATGCCTGCCCTGCCAAAATCCGATTAGCATTTGTCAGGATGCCGGACTTGTCTGTTTGTCGTTTGACAACATCCAATGTCACAGTTTCAATCTTTTGGCTGTCTAAAAGGTCTTTTAATACCGCACCGGGACCAATGCTCGGCAGCTGATTTGTATCGCCCAAAATAATCACTTTTGTTGCCGGGCTAATATGCTCAAACAGTTCGGCTGCCAGCAAAATATCCACCATGGAAAATTCATCGACAATCAGGCAGTCCGCATGAATTCGTTCATCCTGCTGGCGCAAAGACCCATTTTGGATATGCCCTAACTCACG
>CAXHNU010000277.1:0-2543 GCA_964017555.1 uncultured Butyricicoccus sp.
ATCAAATATCATGATGTGTCACAACAGATTGACAGCCGTACTTTAACCCCTTGGCTTACCCTGTCTGGTTTGCAGCGGTTTATCCTTGGTTTCGCAAAGAAATTATTGATTGCCAATACGGCGGGACAGGTTGCGGATGTGGTTTTTGCACAATCAGCGTTAGATTTCCGGTTGGCATGGCTGGGCGCGGTTTGTTATACCCTGCAAATTTATTTTGATTTCAGCGGGTACAGCGATATGGCGATTGGTTTGGGGCGGATATTTGGTTTTTCGTTTCTGGAAAACTTCAACCTGCCTTATACTGCCCGTTCCATTCGGGAGTTTTGGCGGCGCTGGCATATTTCATTGTCATCTTGGTTTCGGGATTATGTATATATCCCGCTGGGTGGCAATCGGAAAGGGAAAATCCGTACCGATATCAATAAATTCCTTGTGTTTTTTGCAACAGGGTTATGGCATGGCGCAAATTGGACGTTTATCCTTTGGGGATTGTGGCATGGCTTGTTTGCAGCGCTTGAGGATATCGGAATCATCCCGAAACGCCTGCGGGAATGTTGGTTTGGGCATATCTATACAATGTTTGTAGTAATTCTGGGGTTTACCTTATTCCGGGCGGATCATTTGAGCAGCGCAGGGCGGATATTTGCCGCAATGTTTACAGGGTTTCAGTGTACCGCAGTCAATACATTGCAGCTTATGGCTTTGTTGGATGCACGGACAGTGTTCCTTTTGCTGGCAGGCATATGCTTTGCAGCAGGATTGCCGCAGAAAGTTTTTGCTCGGATTGGTGAGAGAATGCCAGTGCTTGCGCAGGATATTGCCAAAACGTTGGCATATGGTGCATTGTTTGCATGGAGTGTGCTGGTGTTGGCTGGAACAACCTTTAACCCCTTTATTTATTTTCAGTTTTAAGTGAAATTTCGGGTGCCTTTCATGAATTTACGAACTAAAGCGAACCTTGCTATAGCAGCATTCATGTGTGCCTGCCTGTTTCCGGCAGTGGGGATGCTTCTGCTGCCGGAAGGGCAGGCGACAGCAAACCAACGGCTTGCACCTGTCCCAACCCTTACAACAGCAGATGGCAAAATAAATCTGGAAGTTTTTCAGCAGGCAACAGATTATATTGCTGACCATTTTGCCTTTCGGCAGCAGATGATTACTGCAAACGCAGCATTAAATGCCGCCCTGTTCCATGTGTCCACCGAAGACAGCGTATTATTGGGCAAAGAAGGCTGGTTATTTTATCAGCAGACCGCGGCAGATTATTTGCATACGGAACCGTTGTCACAGCGGCAATTATATGGTGCAGCGCATACCATTGCACTGATGCAGGAATACCTAACGGCACGCGGTATACAGCTGTTTGTCACGGTTGCGCCCAATAAAGCATCATTATATCCAGAATATCTGCCGGATATTGGGCAGCCATTAGATCGGCAGGCGGATATTGACCGGTTGACGCCGCTTCTGTCAGAAGAAGGCATTGCTTATGTTGATTTGTTTGCAGCACTGCGTGACCAGCGTGCGCAGGATGACACGGCAGTACATGAATTTTTATATCACCGGCTGGATTCCCATTGGAATGCACGCGGTGCGGCGCTGGCACATGATACATTGATGAGCGCATTAGGCAAAACGGATCAAACATTATTTTTCCCTGGAGATTATGTATTTTGTCAAAATCATAAAGGGGATCTTTATGAGATGCTGTATCCCGCGGGTAAGGAACTGGATGAAAATGTACAATATCAGCGGGAACCTGTTTTTTCATACAGCAGCAATTTCCATAGTGTAGAGGATCAATACATAGAAACGCAGAATCCATTGAAATCAGGCAGTTTGTTTATGTTCCGGGATTCTTTTGGCAATGCGTTATATCCATTTTTAGCGGATGCGTATGGGCATTGCATTTTTTCCCGTGCAATGCCATATCAGCTTTCTTTGCTGGATGCTTCTGATGCGGATACTATAATTATTGAAATTGTAGAACGTAATTTGGACTGGCTTGCCACACGCGCGCCAATTTTCCCGGCGCCGTTGCGTATCCTATCACAAATGCCGCCCATTGGGCAGGCGGAAGCAGCATTTTCCATAACAGATGATGGAATGCTGGAAGGTTATTTACAGCTTACAGGTACATTATCCGGCAAGGTGGATGCACATTCACCGATTTATATACAGCTTGATGATATGCTTTATGAAGCCAGCCCTGCCGGGCAAGGGGAAATACCATTTACCGCATATGTGCCGCGTGCGGCATATCAGCAAGCCGCTGTACTATATTTTGCGGATGGAATTTTATACCAAACGCCTTATCAGGCAGTTGCATAAACAAGACTAACTATTAAAAGTCAAGCTTAAATTTGAGGATGAAGCGGAAAGGTTTCTTCTGCTGAAACGGCAAGACAAGTAGAGCGTTGATAACGGCATGCTGAAAGAAGATTGTGAAAAAGGTTATGTTAAGGGTCTGTATGGCTGCTGGGACTTTTCCATGGCATAGATTAGCCGCACAAGCTTTTTTGCGGCATGGGATATGGCAACAT
>CAXHNU010000278.1:0-2521 GCA_964017555.1 uncultured Butyricicoccus sp.
GAGATACCCATTCATCCCACGGGATAATCTCGTCCATGATCTCCAGAAATTCTTCCCGCTTTGTCTTCTTTTTCCGACAAGCGTATTCCATATCACTAAAACTTTCCTGTTTCATGCCACGCGCCCCCTTTTCCCCTATTATACCACACCTTCCTGACTCATGGAGGATTAAATCAGTGGTTCCTTAAATCGCAGATATCGGCGAAAAGTTACTGTTCCGTTGCCAATGCAGCAGGGAAGCCTAATTTATAATGGCAATGCACAAAGTCCTGTGTGGCAGAATTATGACAGCAATAAAATGACGGTTGTTGGCACAACCAGCAGTATAGATGTTGGAACATTTATAGTTTCATTTGCGCCAAAACCAGGCTATTGCTGGCCAGATGGCAGCATTGCGCCTAAAAACGCAACATGGACGATTGCCAAAGCGGCAGGCAGCCTGTCATTGGATAAAACAAGCCTTAGCTTCAGTGCAGCAAATGAAACAGACACGATCACCGTTACCCGTCCAGGCGATGGCGCAATTACAGCCGTATCCAGTGATACAAATGTTGTTACAGTTTCGGTATCCGGCACAACAGTAACCATCACATCTGTGGAAAGCGGCGATGCTGTTGTTACTGTTACGGTTGCCGAAAGCACAAACTACACAGCACCAGCGGATCAGGCGGTAAGCGTTACTGTGGAAACAGCGCCAGCGGCAAATGTGTTTGGCGTTTGTTGGAATATGAGCAGTAGTTCTACCGCGCTCACCCGCTTGACGAAAAGCAATGACCCGAACGGCTTGTGTACGGTTGATATTACTACAAACCCTGTTCCTGCTGTTGGAACAGGCGCAGGCAGTTCACCATTTGACAACTATTCCCCATGGAAAGACATGGAGGAATACAATATTATCAATAATGTTGTGTCACATAAGCGTGGGGATGCGGGGTTTTCGCGCACAAACTATGACACCATGGTTTATATCCCGACTTTTTATTACAGAATTTTTGATAACGGTGGTAAGCGGTATTTTTATATCAGCGATGCGGAAATAAGCGGATTTGAAAAGCATCCGGGGTCAAATAAGTATGTTGGGCGGTATAATACAGTTTCGGGGTATATGTCGAGATCTAAAAGCGGACCTTTAGCAAGTATCACGCGATCAGCCGCAAGAACAGACTCCAAAAATAAAGGAAACAAATGGGGACAATATGATTATGCTACATGGTGCGCTGTTTGGCTGCTTTATCTTGTGGAATTTGCCAACTGGGACAGCCAGTCAAAAATAGGGCAAGGTCTTGTAAATGGAAGTGCGGCAGGTGCCACTGGTCGCACAGATTCTATGTCATATCATACCGGCAGGGACAAAGGAACAGACGGAAATACAGCAGTGCAATATCGACATATTGAAAATCCGTGGGGAAATGTTTGTGAATGGATTGATGGTATAAATGCCAACAATGGAACAGTTTATGTTTGTACAGACCCAACAAAATATGCGGATGATACCGCAACTGGATATGTTGATATTGGAACAACAGTACAAGCTCGCGGATATGTTAAATCCCTGGGTTTGTCGCCTAATGCGCCATACGCATTTTTAGTTAATGAAGTTGGTGGTAGTGATAGCAGTTATATTCCTGATAACTATTCAATAAGGCTTGATGGGTGGGCATGTTTTTGTGTCAGTGGTGCTTTTGGCAATAAAAAAACTGTAGGATTGTTTTATCTTACGGGCAGCTATGGTTCTGGAGTAAGCTCCACAGCCAATGGCGCACGCCTTCTTTTTCACCCCTAGCAAAATCATATGGCAAACAAATTTATTTCGGCTTGCTCTTTTCAGGGCAATTTCCCCCGCTTCCCGCTCAACGGACAAGGAGGTGATGAAAATTATGCAAGTAACCATCAGCGCGGATACCATCATCAAAGCCGCTTCCCTGCTGACTGCACTGGGCGTTATTGGCGGTGCAATCGTTTGGGGCATCAAGTTTGTGGCACGCATTAAGCAGCAGGAAAAGGAACTTGCTGCGATCCGCAGGGAACAAACACTGATTTGTTATGGTATCTCGGCTTGCCTGAAAGGGCTGAAAGAACAGGGCTGTAATGGCCCAGTGACAGATGCGCTGGACAAGCTGGAAAAGCATTTGAATCTGGCAGCGCATGAAGATGAATGAAAGGAAGATACATATGGAGAATTTAGGTTTTACAGCAATCCCGGCAATTACGGTTATTTGTTATCTGATTGCACAGACCCTCAAGGCAACTGCGGTGGATAATAAGTGGCTGCCCATTGTATGCGGTATTGCAGGTGCAGTGCTGGGTGTTGCTGCGATGTATATCATGCCGGACTTTGCTGCGACAGATTATATTTCTGCTGTGGCGGTTGGGATTGTGTCTGGGTTGGCGGCAACTGGTGTGCATCAGGTGGCAAAGCAACTTCAAGGGAAAAATCAGGAGGTCGGAAAATGAAGAAAACCGTTGTGTTTGATTTTGATGGCGTGATTCACAGCTATTCCAGTGGGTGGAAAGGTGAATC
>CAXHNU010000279.1:0-2511 GCA_964017555.1 uncultured Butyricicoccus sp.
TATAAAGTCAAGGAAGTCAAAGCGCCGGAAGGTTATCTGCTGGATGAATCCTGGCGGTATTTTGAAATGACTGCCGGCGAAACAACAAAAATTATCTTCAAGGATTATAAACAGCCTGTCATCCTGATTGAAAAACTGGACAGCAAAACCGGTGAACATCTGGCTGGGGCAGTCTTTGAAGTAAAAACAGCGGATGGCAAAACAGTGATTGGCACATACACAACAGATTCTACAGGTATGGTATACACTTTGCCGGTGAATCCGGGTGCTTATACTGTGTCAGAAATTAAAGCCCCCAAGGGTTATGCACTGAACAAGGAAATCAAACCTGTGAATGTAGAAGCTGGGCATATGCCCGAAGTCGTCCGGTTCTATAATGACAGGGAAGAAATCACAATCATCAAGAAAACCGATTCCCAGACTGGCGAACCTTTGGCTGGTGCGACATTCCGTATCTATGATATGGAAGGCAATTCACTGGGCGAATATACCACAGATGCTGATGGTATTGCCCTTGTGCCCAAGATGGAACCCGGATCTTATGCAGTTCGTGAAGTCGTGGCTCCTGCTGGCTATATGATTGATAACAACTGCAAAATGACTTTTGTGATCAATCCTGGTCAGCCTGCGAACCTGACATTCACCGATACAAAGAAACCTGGCATCCAGGTTTTGAAGTTGGACGCAAAGACCGGCAATCCGCTGACTGGCGCACAATTCACACTGTTTACAGTGAGTGGGGAAGCTCTGCAGCATGATACCACCGATGAAAGTGGTATGCTGGTTTATGACAATTTGCAGCCTGGGACATATGTCCTGCAGGAAACAAAAGCTCCTGATGGCTATCAGATTGACAAACAAAACTATCTGGTAACAGTCAAGGCTGGTGCGGCTGTGGTGGTCACGGCAACCAACACACCCAATTCAAATTTGAACCTGAAAAAGACAGATGAAAACGGCAACCCGCTGGCTGGTGCGACATTTACTGTCACCCGCAAGCACGACAACAAAGTGATGGGCAGATTCACAACAGACAGCACAGGCTGCCTGACAGTTGAAAATCTGGCACCGGGTGAATATGTTGTCACCGAAGTTGTCCCGCCGGAAGGCTATATGATTGATACAGAATCCAAAACTGTGACCATTGCCAATGGGGAACAATCTTATGTTTCCTTTATCAATCGGAAACTGACAGGGATTCAAATCCTGAAGGTGGATTCTGTAACAAAAGCTGTACTGGCTGGTGCAGTATTTGAAGTGCGTGACGCAAACGGAACATTACAGGGCACTTATACCACAGGCGTAAGCGGTATGGCAGCGACTGGCGAATTGAAACCCGGCGTGTATACTGTGAAAGAAACCAAAGCGCCTGACGGTTATGCTGTCGCTAAAAATGCGGAACAGACTGTGACAGTCACCACAGGTGAAACAGCCAAGGTCACATTTGAAAATGAACCGCAAAACAGCCTTCAGATTTTGAAGGTTGACGCACAAACCAACAAACCCCTTGCTGGTGCAGAATTCCGAATTGTATCCGCCCGTGGTACAGAAATCGGCAATTATACCACCGATGAAAATGGTTTGATTGTTGTAAATGGGCTGGCAAAAGGCTATTATGGCAATCGAAACATCCGCGCCGGAAGGTTATCAAAAACCCAATGAAGCAAAACTCATTTACCTGAATGGGCAGCTTGTGACTGTCACAATCCCCAACACACCCAATATGAATCTGGTGATTCATAAAGTGGATGCCGGGACAAAGCAGCCGCTGGCTGGTGCGGAATTTGAAGTGAAGGATTTGGATGGGAAAACCGTATTCAGCGGCACAACAGACAAAACCGGTATGCTTCAAACAACAACCCTGCCCGCTGGTTATTACACGGTGCAGGAAACCAAAGCTCCCGCCGGATATATCCTTAGCAGTAATGCGAAAACGGTACAGCTTGAAGCTGGCAAATCCACCAGCATTACAGTGGAAAATCAGCCGGAAGCAACACTCACCATCCGGAAAGTGGATGCACTCAGCAAGAAACCTCTTGCCGGCGCTTCCTTCCAGGTAAATGCCGACAATGGCACAATCTCCAAGACAGTCACAACAGATGCGGCAGGTCTGGCATTCGTTTCCGGACTCACTGCAGGTTCCTATTCCATGGTAGAAATCAAAGCGCCAGAAGGGTATGTCCTGAATCCGGAACACATTGATTTCAATGTTTCTGCTGATGGCAACAATGTTGTGACAGTTGAAAATTATCAGTCTGCCGGACTGGTGATTCGCAAGGTGGATAAAGCCACAGGCAAACTGCTGCAAGGTGCAAAATTCACTGTCGCTTCTGTGGACGGCAACATTGCCCACACAGGCGTGACCGATGCTTCTGGCATTATTCTGACCGGTGCATTGGAACCCGGCACATATATTGTGACGGAAATCCAGGCTCCGGAAGGCTACCAGCTGGACAGCAAACCGCAGACTGTGGAACTCAAGCTGAATGAAACCAGGACAGTTACTTTTGA
>CAXHNU010000280.1:0-2473 GCA_964017555.1 uncultured Butyricicoccus sp.
GGCGGCAGGAATGCCGCCCGCCTCCGCTCACAGCAGTGTTAGTTTACGTGATTAAAATTAACCGCGCTTCATGTTGACCAGCTCTTCAAGCATAGAGTCGGTTACAGTAATAATACGGGTATTTGCCTGATAACCGCGCTGCATGAGAATCATGTTGGTGATTTCCATAGCAAGGTCGGTGCCCGAGCTTTCCAAGCCGCCGCCCATCAGTTCGGTTTTGCCGCCGTTGATAATCTGGACTTCACCGTCCACCCGATCCTGGTCGTTCGCGCCATCTGCACCATTAAACGCGTCAGAGTTTTTCACAGCTTCTTTCAGTGCGGTAACAGACAGCCTGCCTGCACCATCCATTGCTTTATAATAGCGTCCATCAATATGGGTAACGCCATTGGGGTTATCGACCTGACCAATTGCGATGTAGCCAACGGTAACAACCTGACCAGTACCCTTGGTTGTACCAGTAATCGAACCGTTTTTATCAACCGAAATACTGTCAAGTACGACGCGCTGCAGTTTCAAATCTTCAGCATTTACGCCATCCGGCAAAGTATCGCCATTTTCCGCGGCAATGTTTTCATTTGACGCATCAACCAACTGACCATCAACCACGCGGGGCAGATATACATTGCCATACTGATCCATCATTGGCAGACGGATGCCTGTCAGTGCCGGACATGGTTCAGACTGTGCAGCCAAATCATTGGGGTCAGCATTTGGGTCATCTGTTGCTGTATTTTCCTTTTTCACGTTAATCCAGCCGTAAACAACATTACCGCTCATGTCTGTCAAGTAGCCTTGGGCATCAAATTTCAAACGCCCATGTCGGGTCAGGTTTAACTGGGAAACTTCATCAAGATCCCGGAAAACCAATCCCTTATCGCCAACCATTAGGAAGCCTTCGCCGTCAATGCAGACGTCAAGCGGCTGTCCAGTGGCTGCAAAGTTTTTGGATGTCATATCGACATCAATAGAGCCCATCGAACAGCCGAAACCGATTTGTGCGGGGTTTGTGCCGCCGGTAACGTTTGTGCCGTCCGAACCGCCCTTTGATGTGGTGTAAATTTCTTCTGCGAAGGTGTAACTCGCAGCTTTATATGCGTGTGTATTGACGTTTGCAACATTGTTGCCGACAACATTCAGTGCACTCATGTGTGTCTTTAATCCTGCAACTGCTGCATACATAGCGCCTGTCATATTGTAAATTGCTCCTCTCTGGTTGTCCTGGTGCTGCCGCGCGGCGGGAACCCATCTGGCTCCCGCCCTCGCATCCGTTTATCCGGACCTGCTTCCCTGCCTTTTACAGCAGCACGGCGGCATCAATATTTGTGAAAATTTTTTCTTTCATTTCCTCTTGTGAAATGGTTGTGATGACCCGGCTGTGGGGCACGTTGATGATAAATGCCTGTTCCCCGCCAAATGCCAGGATATTCACTGCGCCCTTTTCCTGCGCCTTTTCCACCGAACCAGCCAGCTTATCCATCAGATCAGGCGTAAGCTCAATGCCGCGTTCTTCCACGCGGTTCATGGCGTGCTTTGAAAAATTGAGGGCAGTTTGTTTTTGCAGCAGCTTTTCCTGGAGCATCGCCCCAAAATCGCTTTGCTGCGCTGCCTTCCCTTGCGTGCGCGTTATGCCGGGGTTGCCCACCGGTGCAATACGATTGACCACTGCTGTTTTACACCTCCGTTAATTGTCCTTACCGGTTGTTGCGTCTGGTTTTTTGTCGGTATCCGTGCCGCCGGATTCACCGGAATCATCGCCTTCCTCTTTTTGTTCAGGCAATTTGCCAACCGCGAGGATATCCGATAAGCTGTATGTATCGTTGCCGATGAAAATGACCTGCTGACCATCAAGCACGCCTGTACCGGTGACTGTGCCTTCGATTTCCTTAATTTTGCCGGTGCCGTCATTGACGCCAACCACAACTTCCTTGCCGACCAGCGATGCGCCATAATTGAGGCTGGATGTGCTGGTGACAACCGAGCTGATATCGCTGATTGCCTGGATAACAGACATCTGCACCATTTGGTTGAGCATATCGGTGGTAGATGCGGTATTGTCAATGTCCTGATTTTGGAACATGGCACACATCAGGGTCAGGAAATCAGTCATATCGAGGTCTGCGCCAGCCTTGGTGTTGGTTGAGTTTTTCGCGACCTGGGTTGTAGCTGTTGTTTTGCCAAGGATGTTAGAAAGATCCGACATCACAGTGGATGTTACGTCAGCCATGAAGATCCCTTCCTTTCGTGTTAAATTGTTTCGGACTGATTTAGTCCAAGCAGCCCTAAGCGCAGTTGCTGGACGAAATCATCCGCCTGCTGTGGTTCCTGCTGCTGGTGGTGGTGCTGCTGATGTCCCTGCTGATGATTATTATCGCCATCGGGGTTCAGGAACTGGTTATGCTGTTCAGTATTTGCCTGGATTTCCACCTTGACTTGTACCTGATTCTGCCCTGCGAGCAGATTTTGCAAGCCA
>CAXHNU010000281.1:0-2462 GCA_964017555.1 uncultured Butyricicoccus sp.
TATGAGTCATATAAAAACGGCTTCCGTCCCAAATCATAGGACGAAAACCGCAATTTCCGTGGTACCACCTACGTTCATGGGCAAAAAGAAAGAAGCCCATGCACTTTCAGCGCCTGGTAACGCAGGCGAAACGGGTGTGCCTACTGAACATTCAGCGCACCAGCTCCCAGGGGAACTTCACACGAACTTCTTTGGCGGCAGCTTTCAGCCGATGGCTGCCATTCTCTGGGCAAAGGTTGCATCCATGTTACTTTTCCTGTTCATCGCAATTGACATATAGGCATTTTAACACAACGCCGCTCCAAATTCAACCCCTTTCCGCTTTCTTTGTAAAGAAAGCTTGGCAAAGAAACTTCCCCTCCGCCCGCCGCCAAGGCGGGCGGTATCGTCTAACGCTGTAAACGCCCGCTCTGAGCACAGTTTTTCTGGTAAAAAAACATTGTATTCCTTTGTCTACAGTGTTACAATAATCGGGAAAGCGCAAAAAAGGAAGGGAAAAATCATGGATAGAAATCACCTGCGCTGGTACCGGCGCGGTTTAAAAGACGGCATCCCCATTGCTCTTGGTTATTTAGCGGTGTCCTTTTCGTTGGGGATTGCGGCAAAAAATGCGGGGCTTACCGCGTTTGAAGCAACAATCATGAGTTTAACAAACAGCACCTCCGCGGGGGAATTTGCAGCATTAGGGTTAATCAGTGCAGGTGCTGCCTACACAGAAATGGCAATTACACAGGCGATTATCAATTTGCGGTATTTGTTGATGTCCTGTGCGCTGTCGCAAAAACTGCATCCGAATGTACCATTATTATCGCGTCTTGCAATTGGATTTGGTGTAACAGATGAAATTTTTGGGGTATCCATCAATGTTGACGGCAATTTAAATCCAAAGTATTCCTATGGAGTCATGAGCCTTGCCATACCCGGCTGGGCGCTTGGCACGTGTTTAGGTGTTATCATGGGCAATGTTTTGCCCGCACGGATTGTCAGTGCGTTAAGTTTAGCATTATATGCTATGTTTATTGCGATTATTATCCCACCGATACGGCATAACCATGCACTGGCAGGGATTATTGGGTTATCTATGTTAGCCAGTTTCGCGTTTACCGTATTACCTGTGCTCTGTCATATTTCTGCTGGTGTGCGCATTATTCTTTTGACAGTCATTGTAGCAGGTATTGCGGCGTATTTCTTCCCAGTAGAGGAGGATACTGATGCAGCGTAATATTTACATATATATTTTGATTATGGCAGGTGTCACCTATTTGATCCGGGTCCTGCCGCTGACGCTGATCCGCCGGGAAATCAAAAACCAGTTTATCCGGTCTTTCCTCTATTATGTGCCATATGTGACGTTATCCGTCATGACTTTCCCTGCCATACTGAACGCGACAAACAGCCCGGTTTCCGCATGGGCAGGGTTTTTGCTGGCGCTCATCCTTGCCTGGTGCAGGCGGAGTTTATTTCAGGTTGCCATTGCGGCGTGCGCGTTAGTGTTTGTTATTGAGTGTTTTGTAGTTTAATATGAAAAGCAGTGCCCAAAAAGCTGCCTTACGGCAGCAAAGGGCACTGCTTTTTTATTCTGCTGCACAGTCAAAAATACGGGTTATATGAAGGCATTTGCCGGTAGATGATTCAATCTCAAACAGCGCCGCGCCAATCGCGCATTCCCCTTCTGCGGTTTGGAAATATTCGGTCAAATCCCCACGGAACATCGCAATTGATTGTTCTGGTTTCACGCCCAATACCGACCAGATCGGTCCGGTCATACCGATATCTGTGATATAACCGGTACCTTTTGGATTAATGCGTTCATCTGCGGTTTGCACATGGGTATGTGTGCCATAAACTGCGGCACAGCGTCCGTCCAAATAAAAACCCATGGCTAATTTTTCGCTGGTTGCGCCTGCGTGAAATTCACAAATTGCAATATCATATGCCCCTGCTGCCTGGTGCAGGATTTTATCTGCGGCAAGAAATGGGTTATCTGGACCAAATGCCATTTCACACCGCCCGATAAGATTCATCACCAGCACCCGACAGCCTGCGGCGTCATAAATATGCCAGCCTTCACCAGGCAGTTGCGGGGCAAGGTTTGCCGGGCGCAGGATATACCGGTTATCCTCCAAGTAGGGCACAATTTGGCGTTTGTTCCAAACATGGTTGCCCAGTGTAATCACATCCGCGCCCGCGTCAAAGATGCTGTCTGCCTGCGCTGGGGTAATGCCTGTGCCAGAAGTATTTTCACCATTGGCAATGGTAAAATCCACTTGATATTGCTGCCGCAGCTTGCGCAGGCGGCGATGCAGGTAATTTAGCCCCGACTTTCCTACAACATCTCCAACTGCTAATATATTCATAATATTCCTCCAAAAAGGCGGGCAGATGCTGCCCGCTTTTCGTCATAGACCATCAGTCAAACAGGGTTGAAACTGAATTTTCTTCATAAATGCGTGCAATGGCTT
>CAXHNU010000282.1:0-2439 GCA_964017555.1 uncultured Butyricicoccus sp.
TATGGCTCTATACTTAGGTTTTGTATCATGTTTCGATTGCATGTGATTTGAGCGGAGCTTTAATCAGCGGTTCCTTAGTTATGAGGGGAAAATTAAAAACCATCGTTTGTTCCCTTATGGGAGCAGTATTGATGATAGGATCCGCATCTGCGATAACGGTGAACGGCTCTTTTTGTGGAATTGATGATTATCAAACAATGTCCGATCGTGCTGGCGCTACATATGTTACAAAATTAAATACCGAATTAGCTGTTGCGTTTGGAAGTTCATATAACTACTCCGGAACATTGTTAAAGAACGGTCAACTCACTGCGTCTGCGTTAAAGAGCAAGCTGAATGTTTCGTCGAAAACGATTTTTGCATTTTCCGGACACGGTTACATGAACGGGCCAGTATCGTATGACGGCACAATTGTTCAGAAAGATGACATTCGAACACAACACCGATATGTGGTGATGTATTCATGCAACTGGATGACTAATAAGGGATTGTCCTCCGAGGTGACTCGAATATACAATACCTTTAACGGAACTCGGCTACAATTAGGCTATGCATCTACGATGTATTTGGACAGCCGTGAGGGCTATACGTTTGGTCAAAATCTACAGAATCAAACTGTAGTAAACGCGTTCCTAGGAGCGACTAGAATCTACCAACCACAGCGAACCGGTGGCGATACCATTGCACGTGTAATGGGATATACCAATGCCAAAAACAATTATATCACCACAACAAGTGCGGCACCGTCTTATAGCAGCTCGCCAAATTCATTTAGTATTATTGTTACAGAAACAATTCCACACACAGGAGGGTGAGTGTAGCATGAAAAATTTCGTTATTCAAAACCGTAAAATCTTTGTCGTGGCATGTGTCGCAGTGATGTTATGCGTCGTAACAGTCCTGCATTTTGCAGAACCGCAGGATGAGCAAATTCCCAAGTTAAATCTCCCTGTAGTTGGAAACACCACAACAGCGAATACCCGTGTATCTATCGAAGATACTACCAAATCGGAGATCGACAACGTGAGCCAATCGTTGACTGTATATCGTTTGAAACCGGTCAACCTTAATCAGGAAAAGCAAAAAATTGGAGAGTTGTTTCAGGTTTCCTCATCTGATATCGGAACTTTTCCAACCGGCAATACATTATCTGATGGAACTACAGTTGGAATTGATGCGCAAACCGGCAGATGGTTTTATCAAAAACCAATCGACTTTGATGCAAAGGGAGGCGCACTGTCGGACGCCGATGCCATCCAAATCGCTGAGCAGTTTATTGCAGACAACAATCTGTACCCACTGCAGGAACTAGGCGACGCTAAGGTTGGTACGACCTCAACCGGGAGTGCAACACAAGGGACAGAAGAAATTCTCAAAAAAAAATGTGTATTTCTACCCTGAAATTGCCGGAAAACCTGTATATGGAACATTTCGTATCTGCATTTCCGTATCAGGGAGCGGAGAAATCGTTGGCGTTGACAAGTTTGCAAATGAATATACCTTGGTTGATGCTTATGTCGAAGGTAAGAACTATCATGAAGTAGCAACATCGCTGAGCGAAAATGAGTACACCCTAAATGCCGAAGTCGCTCCAAACAATATTTTAGTCGATTCCGTTTCTGATGCTTTCTACGCAGATCCAGAAAGTGAATATATCCAGCCCATTTATGTATTAGAGGGTTCCGGAGAAAACCAGACAGAAAAATACGACATTTGGATGGATGCACGATCAAACTGATTTTAGTATTGAATGTGTGACAAAGATGGACTTCTTTCTATTTGTATAAGTTAATTACTGTGTTCTTCCCTATCTGTACAGAGAAACAGGGCAGCATGGTAATCGCCGCCCTGGGGCTTGCTACCGCAAGCCCATCTCTCACACTTGGCAACAATATACCAGCTATGTATTAGGGACAAGCAAAAGCGGTCGAAAATCGACCGCTTTTTTGTCGGGAAATGGGTGGAAAAAATGTATTGATAATATAACGTTCTCATAGGGGCTGGAGGTGTTTGCTATGTATGATATTTTAGGGGCTTTAGAGGTGGCTTTTGACGAGGTTCACTATATGGACTTTTATCGGGATATTTTTCTGAAGGGTTCGTTTGAGGAGCGCGGTGTATTTGAGGATGGGAAATATAATGGCATTGCTGTTGCGATTGAGAAAGGCAGCAAGCGCGCAAAGCGTATGATGATTACTGATGATCTTGATGTGATTGGGGATATGGCTGGGGCTGATGATTTCTGTCTTAGAGCCTGTTCAGTATCTTTTCAGGAGTAAACGAATAAAAGTGAGAGAAATCATTTGAAAAGAATTCTGCAATTTGCGTTCACAGTTTTCCAAAGTCTGCGATATTTGTCGAACCAAGCAAAAGAACGCTCAACAATCCATCGTTTTGGTATCACAGCAAAGGTATGCAGTGCATTGCGTTTTGCGATTT
>CAXHNU010000283.1:0-2417 GCA_964017555.1 uncultured Butyricicoccus sp.
GATGGGGAAGTATTCCATCAGTTACACCGTGCAGGGTTAAGCAAAGAAGAAATGTTTGCCCGGATTTCTGATACGCTCACCATGCTTCAGACAGGCGGTGAACAGGATGAATAAATTGTTATATCCCCGCCTTGCGGTACAAAACATCAAGCAAAACGCCAAGTTTTATGTGCCATATCTGCTGACTGTGATCGGTACTGTGGCAGCGTTTTATATTTCCTATGCGCTTGCGTTTGCGGATGATTTGCCGCAGCATACCCGTTATGCGTATCTCAGTTCATTTATGCACGTTGGGATTCTTGTTATCGCATTGTTTTCGATTATTTTCCTGTTTTACACCAATAGTTTTCTCATCAAACGCCGCAAAAAGGAAATTGGGCTTTTTAACATCCTTGGCATGGGCAAAGGACATATTGCAATTATCCTAAGCTGGGAAACCATGTATCTTGCATTATGCGGCATTGGCGGCGGGTTGTTTTTTGGGATGCTGCTCCAGCGGCTGATCAGTATGGTTGCGTTTCATTTGATGCGGTCTGACAAAGCGTTTGGGTTAGCCATTTCCGTACAGAGTATCAGCGCAACCGTCATTTTATTTGGCATTATTTTGCTTGCCAATCTGCTCAATAATTTGCGGCAAGTTCATATTCAAAGCCCTGCGGAGCTGTTACGTGAAGGCGGCGCAGGCGAGCGGGAACCCAAAACTCGTATTTTCTTAGCGCTTTTAGGCATTGTGACCCTTGGCGGCGGCTATGGCATTGCCTTGCTGGTGCGCAGCAATATGGAGGCTTTTGTTTATTATTTTCTGGCAGTTATATTGGTGATCATTGGCACCTATTGCCTGTTTACAGCGGTCAGCATTGCCATACTCAAGATTTTGCGTGCAAACAAAGGGTTTTATTATCGCCCAAGTGCGTTTATTGGGATATCCAGTATGTTATACCGGATGAAACGCAATGCGGTGGGATTAGCGAATATTTGTATTTTATCCACCATGGTGCTGGTCATGGTATCGGGCACATTGGCGCTGTATATTGGCAGTGGGGATATGGTAAACAATATGTTCCCGGAGGAATTATGTGCGGAAGTAGAATATAAAACCAAAGAAACGGCAAGCGATAGCGCTGCCGCGTCTGAGGGCAAACAGCCTGGTTTGGCTGCTGGGTTTGGCACGGGGGAAAGCAGTGAAAATACAGCAAGTGGTGATGAACCATTCCAGCCGGAAGCAATGCAAGCCACGTTGGAAGGGGAACTGGTACGGCGCGGCATGGCAGCAGAAACAACAAAAACCCTGTATTTTTTTGAAACATCAGGCAGTTGGATTCAGAACGGCATACAAATCCACCGTATGACAACAAATGCAAGTTATGAGGATATTTGCGCGGTAACATCGGCGGAATATGCCCGCTGGACGGGGCAGCAACAGGCAGAGCTTGCGGAAGATGAGATTTTGTTATTCAGTCCGCATAAACCGGGCAATACCTTGCGGCTGGTGTATATGGCAGATGAAGGATCAGAAGAAAAGCTGCAAATTTACCGCATCAAGGAACAGCAAAACAAAGTCCATTATTTTGGCAGCCATATTGCAGAAAATGTAATGGTTGTGGCAAATGACACCGTGCTTGAGAATTTAGCGGCGCTTTCACAGGACAAAGGTGACCGGCTGTATTGGCTGGCGCATATCCGCACAGATGGCACGCCAGAACAGAACGAAGCGATGACAGGCGGCGCGGAAACCGAAAAGATGGATTTCACCGGCACAGGCAATTGGGTATCATTCCGGTTTATCAGCCGGGATGCGTATGAAAAAGACACATATGCACTCAATGGCGGGTTTTTCTTCCTGGGTATGTTTCTTGGCTTGGTATTTTTAATGGCAACTGCTTTGATTATTTATTACAAGCAGATTTCCGAAGGCTATGAAGACCGGGAACGGTTTCATATTATGCAGCAAGTCGGGTTGGAAAAGCGCATGGTGCGGCGGTCAATCCGTTCACAGGTATTGGTTGTTTTTGCGCTGCCGCTTGTGATTGCGGCGGTTCATGTTGCATTTGATTTCCGGCTGATGACAATGCTGCTGACCTTATTCCGGCTTTACAATGTACAGCTTACACTTATTTGCACAGGCGCAGTGTTGGCAGTATTTGGACTTGTATACGGGATTGTATATTTGCTGACGGCACGCACTTATTATAAAATCATTCAATGACTTTCATAAACTTTTCGCAAAAGGCTGAATGGTTTATGCAGATCATATCGTTACAGTTTTCCGCCGGTCGCGTTTGCGGCCGGCGGTTTTGCGCTGCCTGCGGCGCACGCCCGATACCCCCTAAAATATGGTTCTAAATTGGGAATTTACTGCCTGTTCATAAAAAACACTGAAAAGCCTTTGCAAATCCCCTGCAAATACGTTACAATAA
>CAXHNU010000284.1:0-2415 GCA_964017555.1 uncultured Butyricicoccus sp.
TGGCGCAGCCGTATTGATGGCGATATGGCATATTTATACTTGGGCAAAGGTGTTGGCGGCTCTATCCAGATGGGCGGACGGGATTACCGCGGCGCCCATGGGCGCAGTGCTGAATTTGGGCATACTTGTGTTATGCCTGGCGGCAGGCTTTGCAGCTGTGGCAAACATGGCTGTTTGGAGGCTTATTGCTCCACCCTGCGCCTAACCGAAGATACTGGCAGGACAATGGCTGGCTTTTTTGAAGGGCTTGCACAGGGCGACCCACAGTGCCTTGCTGTTTGGAAAGAATACCTTGATTTCCTTGCGTTGGGCATTCATAATATCCGTATGACACTTGATTGTGATGTGCTGCTTGGCGGCGAAGCCGCCGCGTTTATGACAGAATACCTGCCCGATTTGGAACTGCGTTTGCAGCGGCTGGATGCCTTTGAATTGTCACCCTTTTGCCTGCGTATTGGCAAATGCGGCAGCAAAGCAGGCAGCATTGGGGTTGCCTTACAGTTTATCCGCCAGTTTATCGAACAGGTATAATGATACAATTTTATCCCTCATCCAAATCACAACTGCGGCGTAAGAGATGCCTGACCTTCAGGCATTGCTTGCGCCGCTGCTTTTTTGCGGATATCTGGATATCCAGAAAGCAATTTTATCAAACCAAAGCGCAAGATTTCTGATAGCTTTCCGAATGCAAACCGGTTAAAATGTAATTGAAAACAGGGAAGGTTAAGAAATACCCCCCTTTTAACCCGCAATAAGTTATCATTACCCGCATAACCTCTTTATCCTGAATCCGTAACAGCACAGCGATATTTCAAAAAAAGAGAATTTAACCAATCCACAGCATCCTCTACAGTGTAGCACATGTCCTTGAAGAGGGACACTAATAACTACTACTCTATAATACAAGGAGAATGAATTATGATTACCAGCAAAGAACGCGAAGTCATCCGGGAACTGGCAAAAAAGCAGCTTGAAGCAGCAAACAGCCCCAAAAACTTGGAACGCATTGCGTTATGGAAGCGCCACAATGCGCTGAAAGGCGAACGCCCGGTCATCCATATTGAGATTGACAACTTTGTGAAAGAAACCATCACGCCGCGGATGCAATGTGAAGACCCGGTTGCACGCTGGATTGAAGGGCGTTTGTGGCACAGCATGATTAACCTGACCGAATTTGATGATGACAAAGTAATCCCCGATTACCTTGGCATTTGGGTTGACCGCAATTATAACCCGCTTGGGTTCAATATCCAAACCCATCAGGCATCAGACGGCGGGCTTGGGCACCAGTTTGAACATCTGATTTCTGACCTTGGCGAGGAATTTGACAAGATTAAAAAATCCGAATTTTCCATGAAAGATGATGAATTCCAGGAACATTTTGATGTTGCAACAGATATGATTGGCGATATTATGCCAGTGAAACGGGTGATGAAGTCATTATTCTGCCCGTTGACCCAGGATGTTGTCCATATTATGGGGCTGGAAAATATGCTTTATGCGCTCTATGATTATCCGGAAGAACTGAAGCAAATGATTGAAATGATCGCGGATGGCTATATTGCCCACCATGAAATGCTGGAGAAAAACGGTTATTTAATGCCGACCACTGGGTTTGAAGAAACCAACCAGGGTTCTTTGAGTTTTACCGATGAGCTGCCATCCGAAGGCCCTGTAACCGTCGGACAGGTTTGGGGCTTTATGGATTCTCAGGAAACCGTCGGCGTATCTCGTGAAATGTTTGAAGAAATTGTATGGCCTGCTTACCATCGTTTAGGGCAAACCTTTGGGTTGTTATCTTATGGCTGCTGCGAACCGCTTGACCCGGTTTGGGATTTGGTCAGCCAGTTCCCGAATTTGCGCAAAGCCTCTGTTTCCGCTTGGGCAAATGAAGAAAAAATGGGCGAATACCTGCGCGGCACCAAAACAATCTATCAGCGCAAACCCAGCCCAAATTTTTTAGGTGTTGGCGAAAAACTGGACGAGGACGCATGGCGTGAACATATTGCGCATACCCTGCGCTGTGCGCAAGGCTGCAAACTGGAAATGACTGTCCGTGACGTTTACACGATTCACAACGATATTTCCAAGGTACAGCGTGCCGTACAGATTATGCGCGAAGAAATCGCGAAACACTGGCACGAAAGTTAATCTCTTCTTCCCCGCTGCCCTGAAAGCAGCGGGGTTTTTCTTTATGCGCAAAAAAGATCCCACAGCCTGTGGCTGCGGGAACGTAAAAATCAAACTTTATTCAACATCTTGCACGGTTTCTACGCCGTTTTCACGATAAGTATAAACCGTAAAGCCATTGTATGATAACTCGCCGTCTTCCCCTTCCCCAATGCAGCTTGACGCGTAAGAACGGCTATTGGGCGAACCGATTGCCGCAATCAAACTGGATGCACTCTGCCCAAT
>CAXHNU010000285.1:0-2392 GCA_964017555.1 uncultured Butyricicoccus sp.
GCACTTTCCAGCCCAAGCCCTTCAAAATCCTCTGCCGCGGGGCCTTCCTCGCCGGAAGTTTCCGTCAGTTCATAAATTGCATCCGGGTTAAAGCTGCGCACAAGCGCCAGCCATTTGCTTTCGTCTACGGAAGATATGGAGTAAAGCAGTACGAAAAAGCATAAGAGTAGCGTGACCATATCGCCATAGGTATCCATCCAGTTGGCGCCGCCTCCGCCGCCGCTTTTTTTGCGTTTCATACGCGCCTCTCTCCCTTATTCTTCCTTGCCTTTTTTGCCGCCCTTGCCGCTGTCATCGCGCTGACGCTGTGCCACAAAGGTCATCAGTTTTTCACGCAGTAGCTTGGGGTTCTCGCCCGCCTGGATACAGGTGATGCCCTCAACAATAATCATTTTGCAAAGGACTTCTTCTTCGTCACGGGTACGCAGGTTGTTTGCAATCGGGCCAAATACCATATGCGCCAAAATACAGCCATACAGCGTGGTAATCAGCGCGACGCTCATGTCACCGCCGATATTGCCTGCGCCGCCGCCATCGTCAAAGTTCATATTCTTCAGCATATTGATAAGGCCAACGAGCGTACCAATCATACCAAACGCCGGCGCAACCGCGGAACCTTTTTCATAGAGTGCTGCCGATGCTTCATGGCGTGCGGACATACATTCAATATCGTTTTCCAAAATGCTGCGCACACGGTCAGGGTCATTCGCATCGACAATCAGCATGATTGCTTGCTTAAAAAATGGGTCTTTCTGCTCTGCTGCAAGCCCTTCAAGTGCCAGCAAGCCGTCTTTACGGGCTGCCTGTGCCAGTTCCACCAGCTGGTCGATATAATATTTGGGGTTATTCTTTTTGGTATTGAACATAACCGCGAAATGCTTTGGGATAGATGCCAGCATACCAGCCGGGAAACTGGCAATGATGATGCCGATGGTACAGCCGATAACGATCATGATACTGGCTGGGTCAAAGAAGTTTTTCAACAGTGCCGGATCTGGTGATGGGAAAGCACCCATCATGCCAAACACCATAACCCCGATGGCGAATAGAAAGCCTATCAAATATGTAATGTTCATACTAATTTCCTGCTCCCACTTGATTATTTATATCATTTCCGCTGGTCTACAATTGCCAGTTCCCGGCGGATGTCCATCACTTTTGCGCTGTAATCCTGAATCCGGCGGATGATTTCCTCAGCGGATTCCTGCACCAGATAATAGTCATGGTTCATCATCACAACTTTGCTCTCCGGGATAAGTTCTATGCACTCGACCTGGCTGTGGTTGACCAGAAAGCGTTCCCCATTCATTTTTGTCAGAACAATCATTGCTGCCCCTCCATTCCTGTGGCACGGGCGGCAGGGATGCCGCCCGCTTCCGCTCACAGCAGTGTTAGTTTACGTGATAAAAATTAACCGCGCTTCATATTAACGAGTTCTTCGAGCATGGAATCGGTTACGGTAATAATACGGGTATTTGCCTGATAGCCACGCTGCATGAGGATCATGTTGGTGATTTCCATGGCAAGGTCGGTGCCGGAGCTTTCCAAGCCGCCGCCCATCAGTTCGGTTTTGCCGCCGTTGATAATGCGGACTTCGCCTTCAACCGCTTCATCTCCGCCGTCCTCACCGTTAAATGCGTCTGAGTTTTGAACAGCGCCTTTCAACGCGGTAACAGACAATCTGCCTGCACCATCCATTGCCTTGTAATAGCGTCCATCAACATGAGTAACACCATTCGGGTTGTCAACCTGGCCAATTGCAATATAGCCAATGGTAACAACCTGACCCGTGCCTTTTGTCGTACCAGTAATCGAACCATTTTTATCAATCGAGATACTGTCTAATACGACACGCTGGAGTTCCAAATCTTCAGCATTTACGCCATCTGGCAAAGTATCGCCATTTTCCGCAGCAATGTTTTCATTTGACGCATCAACCAACTGGCCATCAACCACGCGGGGCAGATATACATTGCCATACTGATCCATCATTGGCAGACGAATGCCTGTCAGTGCCGGACATGGTGCAGACTGTGCAGCCAAATCGTTAGGGTCAGCATTTGGGTCATCTGTTGCTGTATCTCCCTTTTTCACGTTAATCCAGCCGTAGACAACATTACCGCTCATGTCTGTCAGATAACCCTGTGGATCAAAGTGCAAACGCCCATGGCGAGTCAGATTTAACTGGGAAACTTCATTAAGATCCCGGAAAACCAATCCCTTATCACCAACCATTAGGAATCCTTCGCCGTCAATGCAGACGTCCAGCGGCTGCCCAGTGGCTGCAAAGTTTTTGGATGTCATATCGGTGTCAATAGAACCCATCGAACAGCCGAAACCGATTTGCGCGGGGTTTGTACCGCCGGTAACGTTTGTGCCGGCCGAACCGCCC
>CAXHNU010000286.1:0-2351 GCA_964017555.1 uncultured Butyricicoccus sp.
ACACGCCGCCTGCATTTGGTGCAGGTTTCGGATGGTTCATCGCCTTTCCAGTAACGCCCTGTCGCTGTGCTGCAAGCTGAACTTGGCGCAAGCCCTGTGCGTGTGCAGTAAGATGCGGTAGTGAAATTCGCATCATCACCCATATCAAATTCTTTGGGTTCCATGCCCTCATGGATAAGGTTCATCACCGTGTTCCACACCGTTACCGATGGATTGCTGCGCACATTGCTGAGGTCATAGTTGCTGTCGTAACCGAACCAGGTTGCCCCAACATAGTATGGCGTAAACCCGCAGAACCATAAGTCATTTTTTTTCTGGCTCGTGCCGGTTTTGCCCGCGGTATCCATGCCCGGCACATTGATACGGCGACCTGTACCGCCCATTTCGTTTGATGTTACCCCTTTGAGTACATCACGCATATAATAGACCGTTTGTTCCCGCTCGAATACATGGCGCCCAAGCGGTTCATTATCCAGCAGTACCGTGCCATCTGAATTGAGCACACGGGTATAAGTCCTTGCGCCGTTAAAAATGCCGTCATTCAGGAAAATGGAAAAACCTGCTGCCATTTCACGCACGGTGACGCCGCCATTCATACCGCCAAGCGCCATAGGCGCAAGGTCAATGTCATTGACCGTTAGATTTTTGAAATTCAGGCGGTCGGTCAGGAAATCATAGGCTGCCCGTGGGGTATATTCATCCACAACCCGCACCGCAACCGCATTGATGGACTTTGCAACGGCGGTGCGTATAGTCATCGGTCCGCTGTAACCGCCGCTGTCATTGCGCGGCCAATCCCTGCCGTTGAGTTTCATAAAGGGTTCATTATCCCGCACGGAATAAGGGGTAATCAAACCCGCGTCCATTGCCGGGGCATAAACCGACAGCGGTTTGATAGACGAACCTGACTGGCGCGGCGAATCTGCCCGCACCAGCACGCGGCTTTTGGTTTTCTTGCCGCGCCCGCCGACCAGCGCCACAACATCCCCGCTTTTATTGCAGATCACCATTGCGCTTTCCGGGCGCATTCCGTTGCGGGATACATTGGGGAAATTGGAATCATCCTCATAAACGCTTTCCAAAATGGTCTGTACCCTTCGTTCCATGGTGGTATAAATCTGCACGCCGCCAGATGTTACCTTCCACCGGGCAAGTTCCAAAGGATAATCTTTCTTTTCCACCAAGTCATTGATCACATCGTTAATCACCGCATCGGTAAAATACGAATAAGTATTGTGAACAGCCGCTTTTGCAGCTTCATACTTATATTCAAGCGGCGTTGCTTTGGCTTCATCGCGCTGCTGTTCTGTAATCATGCCTTGCTTGCACATTTCATCTAAAATGGTTTCCTGCCGCTCTTTGATATTCTCGGGGCGGTTAAATGGGTCAAATTGGGATGGGTTTTTGGTAATGCCTGCAAGGATTGCGCATTCCGCCAAATTCAGGTCTTTCAGTTCTTTGCTGAAATAGGTGGTTGCCGCTGTGTTGACGCCATAGGCACCCTGCCCTAAATAAACAATATTCAGGTACATTTCCAAAATGCGGTCTTTATCATCCAAATCTTTTTCAAGCTGGAGCGCACGGAAAATTTCTGTCAGCTTGCGCTTGACCGAATAATCATCGAATTTGGTGACATTTTTGATGAGCTGCTGGGTAATGGTGGAGCCGCCGCCTTCCTTGCCCGTCAGCCAGTTGAGCACGCCGTTTGCAGTGCGCGCCCAGTCCACGCCTTTGTGGGAATAGAATCGCTTATCTTCAATGGCAATAAACGCATTCTGCAAATCTTTTGGGATCTCGTCCAGTTTGGAGTAAATGCGGTTTTCAATGCCGCGCAGCATTTCATATTCTGTGTAATCCTGAAGCCCGCCATCCCATGCGTAGACAATGCTTGTCATATTCATATCAAACATCAAATCATTGATATCAATCTTCGCATTTGGCTCGATATAGACACGCAGATATAATGCAAGTGCAACACCGCAGATACTCGCGCACATTACGCACACCAGCAAAAAAGAAATCAGGAAAAAACGGAACCCTTTGAACGCTTTCCGTATCCTCCCTTTCTTTTCCTTCGCCATAGTTCAAAACCTCCTTCGTCAGGCAGGCAGAGAAGCCATCCTGCCGTAATCGCCATTTTTCATCATGCCATAGTAGCAAGCTGTCATTTGCGGCATGATTGCCAAACCGCCAAATGGGTATATCATGCCCTTGCAGCCTAAGTCACTTGCGGTCATTATACCACATGAACAACGCATTGCCAAATATTTTTCGGATTTTTGCGTTTTGATTTGAATTTTTTTCATTTTTATTCCTAATATCGGGATAAATCCCTGCCAAATTGTCCATGA
>CAXHNU010000287.1:0-2339 GCA_964017555.1 uncultured Butyricicoccus sp.
GACGCGGATACTGCAAATGAACCAGCAAATCTTGTGAAAGCTTGCCGGAACAGCAAATACATTGATTTTGCTTTGGCGGGTGATGGCACAGGTACATTGGCAAATGTGCCGGAGGCTTCCGGCGCACTCACTGGCGGTGAGGATCCGAAAGTCACAAATGAGGATTATTCAAAGGCTTTTGAAGCATTTGAACCGTTTTATTACAACTGCATTGCACTCGATATTGATGATGGCGAGGATCTTGCATTGTCCATGCTGCTGCATGAATATTTGAAAAATGCGCATCAAACCGGCAAACTTGGTATTGCCGTATTAGGTGAAAAACGCGAAATCGCATTTGAAACACGGCTGAAACACGCCGCCAGTTTCAATGACGAAAAAGTTGTGTATCTTGGTTCAGGTTGGCAGACTGCATCAGGTGATCAGGATGGTGTACTTGCAATTTGCCAGACTGCAGGAAAAATTGCCGGTACGCCAGCAAATCAAAGCATTACCCATGCCAGGATTAACAAAGCGACAGGATTGCTGGAAACTTTCACAAATATGCAGTATGAGTCTGCGATTTTATCCGGGATGCTGCTGCCGTCCATGTCAAATGATGGGGATATCTGGTATGATTCCGGTATCAATACGCTGGTGAAACCAGAGGAAAATCAGGATAACGGCTGGAAGAAAATTCGCCGCACCAAAACCCGTTTTGAAATGTTTGACCGTTTGGATCGGGCACTTTTGCCCAAAGTCGGACGGGTAAACTGCGATTCTGATGGGATTGGCGATGTCATTCAAACTGGTAATCTGGTGCTTGCGGCGATGGCAAATGAACGGAAACTTTTTGCCGGTGCATCATTCAGCGTGGAACGCTATGCTGCGGATAGTGCGTGGTTCACGATTCAGGCGGATGATATCGACAGCCTGGAGAAAATTTATCTGCATTACCTGTTCCGGTTCTCGCAGGAATAAATTGAATTTTCAACAAAGGGCGGCTACGCTTTGGCTGCCCTTTACCCCCATAAGGAGTTGAATGTAAAAATGGGAAAAAACAATACCTTGAATACCGCCGAACTGATGACCGGTAAAGACGGCAAACTGTTTGTGGAAGTAGGCGGCGTGAATGTATTTCTGGCTGAAGTTAATGAATATAAGGTCACAATGAATGTCAATACCACTGAAATACAGCCAGTCGGTTCGATTGTGCAACATCGTATTCCAACTGGTGTGACTTTTGACCTTTCTTATACCGAAATGGTGGTTCGCGATGACCTGATTATGGAACCGCTGCTTGACGAGATTCACGCAGGAAGGCTGCCGGTTTATAATTTCCAAGGTGTGGCTGTGAAGCCAGATGGACAGGAACAACGTATCGCGTTTAACAACGCTGTGCCGAACGGCGCGTTTGGGCTGATGTCACTTACACCTGGTGAAGTGATTCAGAGAGAGCATACATTCTCGTTAAACTCCATCCCTGAGTTTATTTCTACAATTGCTTCTACCTACCTTGCCGCTGAAGGCTAATCAAAGAACAGAAAGGATTTAACATAATGAATGATAAATTTGAACAGAATGCAGCTGATTTAGGGCTGACAAATGCCGCAGATCCGAAAGGTGCGGAATATGATCTGGTGACTTCCCTGCTGGCAGCTGCCGACTTCCGCAATACAGAAAATGCTGTGACCGAAGTGGAAATCCGCCGCGCAGGTAAGTTTTATTTTTCGGTTCATGTGCATCCCATCAGTGAAGATGATGTACGCGCTGCACGCAAAAAAGCAACTACTTATATGCGCAACCCACAAGGTGCAAAATATCCGCCGATTGAAAAAGATTTTAATCCCAGCCTGTTTAACAGCTGGCTGATTTATCTGGCAACCACACCGGAAGACCAGCAGAAAATCTGGGGCAATAAATCCGTCAAAGATAAATTCGGTCTGATGGAGAATGTGGAAAGTGTCGATGTTTTGCTGCTTCTTGGCGAAAAAACTGCATTATCGGATAAAATCATTGAGATTAGTGGTCTTAATGATGAGGAACAGTTTGATGCTGAGGACTATGCAAAAAAGTAATTGACGGCACGGGGTTAGGCTTTTTGCTGCACACAGCATTCCAAAATCAGGGTATTGCACCGGGCATTTTAATGGGGATGCGCACCCAAAATGACCCGGTGCCCGCCGGGGAACGTGCCTTTCTTTTGGCATCCACACAAAAAGCTGTCATGGAGGGCGGCACGCCGGTCAAAATCGGCAATTTCGCAAAGCAGAAAGAAGGTACAGGGTAATGGCGGCAAAAGTTGTGATTGATGTTGCGGCAAGATTTACCGATCAAGTTACTGGACAGGCGGGGCGTGC
>CAXHNU010000288.1:0-2334 GCA_964017555.1 uncultured Butyricicoccus sp.
GTTATAGCGTTGGCATTAATATTGCATTGCATGGTACTGATATCGCATTGACCGATTTGCTGGGCAATGTGCTGCGGATGCAGACATTCCCGCAGGTTTTTTGCGATGAACCCACATGGTATGAACAGTTTTCCCGGCAGCTTGATGGGTTTTTGCAGGGGACTGGCAAAATTGCTGGCGCCTGCATTTCATTCCCAGGTATCGTGGATATGCAGGCGGGATTACTCATGCGTTCGCATATCTTTGGTTTGGAACATATCAGCTTAAACCGGTTCTTCCGGGCAATTCCATATCCGGCAATGGTCGAAAATGACGCAAATTGTGCTTGCTTTGCAGAACTCACCGCACAGCGGGATACTTATTTATATTTATCCTTAAACCGTTCGGTTGGCGGGGCAGTGATGTACCATGGGGGCTTGCTGGCAGGCAGGTCGTTTCAAGCTGGGGAATTTGGACATATGCTGCTGGTGCCTGGCGGCAACCCTTGCTATTGCGGCAAAAATGGCTGTGCAGATGCTTATTTGTCGCCAGATGTATTAGGAATGCCAGTTGAAACATTTTTTCATCATATGGAGGCTGGTCAGCCTGATGCTGTGGAAAAATGGCAGGAATATTTAAATTACCTGGCAATCCTGGTGACGAATTTACGCATGGCAATGGATTTTGACATTATCCTTGGCGGGACAATGGGTATATGGGTGAAACAATACTTTACAGATCTATGTAAAAAAGCAGCGCAATATGACCATTTTGCACGGGATGTGGATTACTTAATCCCTTGCACCCGTGCGGAAGAAGCTTGCGCCGCCGGTGCAGCAAAACTCGCTTTGGAACGTTATGCAAATCGATTATTGGAAGATCAAAAGGAGATATTATGAAAAAAGGTGCAATTTTTGATATGGATGGTGTACTTTTCGACACCGAACGGCTTTACCAGCAAAGCTGGATGCTGCTTGCGGAAGAAATGGGACTGGAACCAAACCCGGCATTTCCGAAAGCGGTTTGCGGGACAAATGGGGCATATATGCTGGATATCATCCGCAAATATTATCCATCCGCAGATGCACAAGCTTATATGCAGGGCTGTCTTAACCGTGTTGCACAGATTGTAGAAACTGCGGTGCCAGAAAAAGAAGGTGTTCATGAGATTTTGGCCTATTTACATCAGAATAAAGTAAAAATTGCTGTTGCAAGCAGCAGTCCACTTGAAACGATAAAACATCATTTGCATCTATCTGGGATATTTTCTTATTTTGATGCAATTGTTTCCGGTGAGCAGGTCGCACATGGTAAACCTGCGCCCGATATTTTTTTAGAAGCTGCTGCACAGTTAAACCTGCCTGCAAAAGACTGTTATGTCTTTGAAGATGGTATCAATGGGATTCATGCTGGAATTGCCGCTGGCTGCACCACTGTTATGATTCCAGACTTAACAGAACCAACAGAAGCATTATATCAGCTTTGCAGTGCGGTTTATCCCAGTTTGACGGCTGTACAAAATGCGCTGGAAACAGGGGATTTATAAAAAGAAAATGAAATTGGGTTTTCCTTTTGATATGGGCAGCATTTAAACTTTGTGCGGATCTGCCATGCTGTTTGTGATGTTGTCTGCAATGCGGTCAATTTTATGCTGAAGATGTTCAAGCGTCTTTTGCAGCGTGACCCGGTCTACATTCAAGTCACTGGCAGAAAATTCAGCTAAAATCATCATTTGTTTTAGAATGCGTTCAATTTCACTAAGGGCTTGGTCAATAGATGCTATTGTAGGTTCAAAATCAGGGGAAGATGACATGAAATACTGCTCCTTTAAAAAATTCTATCTTGGATGCGCATTAAAAAATCAGGATAAAATGATTTTCTTGCATTATACCATACTGGAAACAGCTTGTCACATAATTTTGTTATCCATTTGATTTTCGAGTGTGTTAAATTATTTGTGTAACTTCATGCTTTTGGGCTACCAGTGAGTAAACTTACACACTTTACTTGACATTCTCTGATTTTTTCTGCTTTTGATATAAAGGTTGTTTTTATCGCCTTGCAGCATCTGCTGCAAGGTCTTCAAACAAATCTGTCAGCGGGTCGCCCGTCGATTGCAGGGTAGCGGCACTAAATGGCATACCAGAGGCGGATTGCGGATAAATCCCTGTGGTATGGTCAACAAAATATGCGCCAAACCCACCAGCTTTAATTTGTTCTGGCGTCAAGTTGCGGGTGAGCTGATAGACAATGGCAGCAATCATTTCTTGATGGGCCAGTTCATTGGCACATAATAGTTATATATGATAGGTAAAATTATAAAGTCGAAAATCTTGGGTGGATCGTTAGTGCTAG
>CAXHNU010000289.1:0-2306 GCA_964017555.1 uncultured Butyricicoccus sp.
GAAATTTCCGTGCCGAAGGGATTCGTTCTGGATTCCACACCCCGTACAATCCGGGTAGATGAACAGCATCAGTCTACAGTTTATGAATTTGAAAACAATGCGGACGGTATGCTGTATGTCCTGAAACTGGATTCCCTGACCAAACTGCCTATACCGGGCGTGACCTTTGATGTATCCACCGCTGGCGGACGGCATATTGCCAACATCACCACAGGTCCCAACGGCTATGCCACATTGGCAGGGCTGGAGCCTGGCGCTTATGTTGTCAAGGAAATCCTTGCCCCTGACCATCTGATTGTCGATCCGACGCCGCAGACCTTTGAGGTTCTGGCGACAGATTCCGGCAAGATTTATGAGCTTGTCTTTTACAACAATGAAAAAACCAATCTGCTGATCCAGAAGATTGACATGGAAACCGGCAAGCCGCTGGAAGGCGCATATTTTGATATCCGTTCTGGCGATGGCAAGGAGATTGCCATGAATGAGCGGACTGATGAAAATGGTCTTATCCTGCTGCCCAACCTGGATCCTGGCATTTATATTCTGGAAGAAGTCCGCGCACCAGAAGGTTATATCCTGCAAAAGGGTGAACAGCGGCTGGTGCTGGAAGCAAACAAAACCAAGCGTGTCATTATTGAAAACAGCAAAAAGGGCGGTATTACCATCTGCAAAGTCGATGCGGATACCGATGCCCCGCTGCCTGGTGCAGCTTTCGAGCTGTACTCCATGCAGGACCAACTGCTTGGAACCTTTACAGATGAGGATAAAGACGGTTATATCCACATTTCCGGACTGGAACCGGGTCAATACTTCATCAAGGAGATTAAGGCTCCGAACGGCTACCTGCTGAACAGTGACCTCATTAAAGTGCGTGTGGAAGAGTTCAAAGTAACTTCTGTAAAGGTGCAGAACTGTCAAACTTCCATGCTGACCATCACCAAAATTGATGCAGATACAGGCGTCCCGCTGGCTGGTGCAGGCATCCGTGTTACGACTATGAACGGTGAGCTTGTACGAACCGGCAAAACAGATGAAAATGGTAAACTTGTACTGACCGGCTTGAACCCCGGCTGGTATAAAGTGCAGGAATATGAAGCCCCCAAGGGTTATATCCTGAACAATACCGAATTCACTGTGGAAATTGTGGAAGGGAAACCTGCTGCTTTTGAAATCAAAAATACAGCGGAACATGGCTTGCTGCTGAAGAAAGTTGATGCGGAAACCATGAAGCCGCTGGCTGGCGCGACTTTTGAGATTTATACCCTGGAAGATAAGCTGATTGGCGAATATGTGACCGATACTTCCGGCACAATCAACACCATCCAGCTTGCCCCCGGACATTATAAAGTCAAGGAAGTCAAAGCGCCGGAAGGTTATCTGCTGGATGAATCCTGGCGGTATTTTGAAATGACTGCCGGTGAAACAACAAAAATTACTTTCAAGGATTATAAACAGCCTGTCATCCTGATTGAAAAACTGGACAGCAAAACCGGCGAACATCTGGCTGGGGCAGTCTTTGAAGTGAAAACAGCGGATGGCAAAACAGTAATTGGCACATATACAACAGATTCTACAGGTATGGTATATACCTTGCCGGTGAATCCAGGTGCTTATACTGTGTCAGAAATCAAAGCCCCCAAGGGTTATGCGCTGAACAAGGAAATCAAACCTGTGAATGTGGAAGCTGGACATATGCCCGAAGTTGTCCGATTCTATAATGACAGGGAAGAAATCACAATCATCAAGAAAACCGATTCCCAGACCGGCGAACCTTTGGCTGGCGCGACATTCCGTATTTATGATATGGAAGGCAATTCGCTGGGCGAATATACCACCGATGCTGATGGTATTGCCCTTGTACCCAAGATGGAACCCGGCTCTTATGCAATCCGTGAGGTTGTGGCTCCTGCTGGCTATATGATTGATAACAACTGCAAAATGACTTTTGTCATCAAGCCTGGTCAGCCTGCGAACCTGACATTCACCGACACAAAGAAACCTGGCATCCAGGTTTTGAAGCTGGACGCGAAGACCGGCAATCCGCTGGCTGACGCACAATTCACACTGTTTACTGTCAGTGGTGAAGCGCTGCAGCATGACACCACCGATGAAAGCGGCATGCTGGTTTATGACAACCTGCAGCCTGGGACATATGTCCTGCAGGAAACCAAAGCCCCTGACGGCTATCAGATTGACAAACAAAACTATCTGGTAACGGTGAAATCTGGCGCGGCTGTGGTGGTCACGGCAACCAACACACCCAATTCAAATTTGAACCTGAAAAAGACAGATGAAAACGGCAACCC
>CAXHNU010000290.1:0-2263 GCA_964017555.1 uncultured Butyricicoccus sp.
GTATCAATTTTTCCGCTGTGGATAAAATCGCGCAATACCAATCCTGGTCCCACAGATGGCAGCTGATTATAATCCCCCACCAAAATGACCCGTGTATGGGAGGCGGCAGCAGTAAACAATTTGCTGCACAAATACGCATCCACCATGGAATATTCGTCCACAATCAAGATGTCACAATCCAATTCTTCCGCGCCAAGCTGCTCCCCATGTCGGAATAAACGCAGCATCCGATGAATGGTAGACGCAGGCAAGCCAGACATTTCCTCTGCCCGGACTGCCGCTTTGCCAGTCGGCGCACAAACCCGGATTTCTGCTTTTGGCTCTAATGCTTGCACACAAGAAATAATGGTGCGGATGGTATGGGTTTTCCCTGTTCCTGGACCGCCTGTCATCAGACTGATTGGCGATGTCAAGGCAGTGCGTACACCTTCGCGCTGTTCCGGCGCAAGCGGCTGTTTTGCTTCAAATTGTTTCAAAAATTGTTCAATTTCCTGCGGTGTAAAGCAAACCCGTTTGGGTTCTGTTTTTAACCGTTTCAGCTCTTTTGCAATCCGGTTTTCGTTTGCCAGGTTGTTTGGTAAATAGATATTCACAGGTGATACTGTCCTGTCTTCTGCTACCATGTTGTATTCCTGCAGCATTTCAAGGGTTTCCTCAATTTCATCCTGTGTGAATTTCTGCGAAATCAGATATGGCGAATGAATCTGCTGCAGAAAAGCGGAAAGCGTGTTTTCCAGCAAATCTTCAGGCAGAAATAAATTTCCGCCATTGTCTGAATCCCAGCGAATTGCAGCCAGCACCAGACAACATAACCGCTGATGGGTGTTATATGCCAACCCCAAAGAAGCGTGCAGGTTTTCGGATAACCGAAAATCCCAGATCCCATCCAAATATGGCGCATAAGGATTATCCTGCAGTTTTGATACGGCTGCTGTTTCATATTTCCTGTACAATAGTGTGCTGTAAATGTTATCAATATGGTGCATTTGCAGAAACATCAACAGTTCTTCAAAAGTTCTGTTTGCCAGAATATCCTGCCGGACAGCTTTCTTCACACTTTCCGGGATTTTGATGATATCCAGCGCCGTTTCATCTTCTGCAATCCGCTGGAGGGTTTCCAGCCCATAATGTTCGGTCACAATTTTCGCCTTTTGGATGCCAAGCCCTTTGCCGCGCTGTATCAAAAATTTCTGGATTTCCTCAATGGTTCCCGGCTCTACCCGGTTAAATACCAAAATCTGATATTGTTCGCCATACAGTGGATGTTCCCGTTTTTGGGCTTCCACATAGAACAAATCGCCTTCATAAAGAGAAATAAAACGCCCTGTGCAAGTGACAACCTCCCTGGTGGGCTTGCGCAGCCCGGTTTTTTTGCTGGTCTTGTAAACTGTCGCCATGAAAACATAATAGTGATCGTCCTTCTGCGCAAACATGATTTTCCTTACCCGAATCAAGATACGCCGCATAAGAAACCTCCATTCTTTTGATTGCATTATTCTATGCAGGAGGCGTGGCGTTCAATCATTTTGAATTTTGCATATAATAGCGCAATGAATCGGAAAGGAGGAATCACATGGTAATTAAGGAAAGGAATTTGTACGAAATTCTCATTCATTCTAAATAAAAAGGAGGAGCGGGAAGCGTAATTCCCGCACAAATTTTATGAAACTGCTTTGTATTGCGGAGAAACCGAGTGTAGCGCGAGAAATTGAGGCTGTATATCGGAAATATGGGCATCCACAGCATAAAATTGATTTTGCTGCGTTTCACGGGCATTTGATGAAGCTGCCAAATGCAGATTATTATGACCCGAAATATCAAAAATGGGATGCGAAAGATTTGCCCATCATCCCGAAATTTGAGTATGTTGAAGAGGATAAAAAATCCTGCAAAGCGCTGATAGAACGCATCAAATCCGGCAATTATGACGGACTGATTAACGCCTGTGACGCCGGGCGTGAAGGTGAGCTGATTTTCTATTCCTTCTATGAAGGGCATCATTTGAGTCTGCCTGTGCTGCGGTTTTGGGCAAGCGATGTGACCGAGGAAACCCTCAAGAAAGCATTGCACAACCTGCTGGATGCGTCCCAATTCCAAGGGCTGCGGGAAGCATCAAAGCTGCGGGCACAATTTGACTGGATGGTTGGCATTAACCTGTCCAGAGCAGCAACGGTACAGTCAGGCACCAAAGTGCCCATTGGACGGGTGCAGTCGCCCACACTCAAACTGATTGTAGACCGTGAACTGGAAATCCGGGATTTTG
>CAXHNU010000291.1:0-2256 GCA_964017555.1 uncultured Butyricicoccus sp.
GCCGCAGGCGGCCCCCCAGCCCAAAGAACTGGCTTATGAGCAGCTTGCGCAGCTAGCGGCGTCTGTCGTGATGATTGAAACACTGGATCAAACAGGGGATCGCCTTGGTTCAGGTTCCGGTGTACTCATTGCCCCAGGCATTATCCTAACCAATTTCCATGTGGTATGCGGCAGCTGTGCCTACCGCATACGCCTTGAAAATGATGATCAGCCTTACATAACTGATGAACTGCTCAAATACCATAGCGCCTATGATCTGGCTTTGCTCCGCATTGCGGAATATGACCGTTCGCCGCTGCCGGTTTACCGCGGCGGCGGGTTGGTGCGCGGTCAGCAGGTGGTTGCCATTGGCAGCCCGCTTGGGCTGTTCAATTCGGTTTCGGATGGCATTATTTCTGGGTTTCGGCAGATTGAAGAAAAATCCATGATACAGTTTACCGCGCCGACCTCCCCGGGCAGTTCGGGCGGCGCATTGTTAAACCGCGCAGGCGAGGTGATTGGTATTATTACAGGGGCATTCAGCGAAGGGCAGAATTTAAACCTTGCTGTTGATGCGAAAACAATTTTACCCTTTATCAGGGGATTTGTACAATAAAAACATTATTTCAGGAGGAAACAAGCAAATGAAAACAGCAGTTGGCACACGGGAACACGTGCGGGTAATTGAAGAATATGAAAGCGGCGGCTTGCGGGTTGAAATCCTCGAATATGAAAAGCTGCTTGGACTGCAAAACCCTGGCATGGCACAGCGGCTATATTTTATGGAAAAACAGCATATCCGTGCCCGCCAGATTGCCTTATACCTGAATCAGGAAAAAGTCACCATCGAAAAAGGCGCAATGAGTTATTTTCAAGGCAATATCCAAATGGTCAGCGGCGTGACCGTTGGCAATGCGCTTGGGCGGCTGGTACGCGGCGCTGTCACAGGAGAACAAATGGCGCAGCCAGAATATACCGGCACAGGGCTGCTGGTGTTGGAACCATCATTCCGGCATTTTCTGGTGTTGGAACTTGCCCCGCGTGAAGCGGTGATCATTGATGATGGGATGTTTTATTGTGCCCAAGGCGGGGTGACTGTGCGCGCAGTGGCACAGCGTTCGCTTTCTTCCGCTGCCCTTGGCGGAGAAACCCTGTTCCAAACCGAGCTGACCGGTCCCGGCATTGTTATTTTGGAATCATCCGTGCCGATGAGTGAAATTGACACGATAGAACTGCAAAATGATGTGCTGAAAGTAGATGGCAATTTTGCGGTCTTGCGTTCCAGCACATTGGATTTCACCGTGGAACGCAGCGCAAAAACGCTGGTTGGTTCAGCGGTCAGCGGGGAAGGGCTTGTCAATGTTTACCGCGGCACAGGTACCGTTTGGCTTGCCCCGACCCTGAAAGTTTATGAAACGCTTGGCGGCGCGTAAACCTTACAGAAATGTAAGCCTGGGCGCCGGAATGTAAGGCGGATGAAATGGAAAATTGCCATCCCTCGCGCTATAATAGCATCAGACAACAAAAAGAGGAGTTGAAACACAGGATGGCAATCCTTGAGGTAAAAAACCTGAAAAAAATCTACACGCCCCGTTTTGGCGGCGCACAGGTCATCGCGTTAAGCAGAGTATCATTTTCCGTTGAGCGTGGGGAATATGTTGCGGTTATGGGTGAATCCGGCAGCGGCAAAACCACACTGCTAAATATTTTAGCGGCGTTGGACAAACCGACAGGCGGCGAAGTGCTGCTGGAAGGGCAAAACCTAACCACCATCCCGGAACGGGCATTGGCGGCATTCCGCCGGGATAACTTAGGTTTTGTGTTCCAGGATTTCAATCTGCTGGACACCTTTAACCTGCGGGATAATATTTACCTGCCGCTGGTACTGGCAGGTAAGCCGCACCAGGAAATGGAACACAGATTGGAACCGCTTGCCCAGCTGCTTGGGCTGACCGAGCTGCTGCACAAATATCCCTATGAGGTATCCGGCGGGCAAAAACAGCGCGCGGCGGTTGCGCGCGCCCTGATTACACAGCCACAGATTGTCTTGGCGGATGAACCCACTGGCGCATTGGATTCCCATGCAGCCGACCAGTTACTGCAATTATTCGGGGATATCAACAATGAGGGGCAAACCATTGTTATGGTAACCCATTCGGTCAAAGCGGCAAGCCATGCGCAGCGGGTGATGTTCATTAAGGATGGGGAAGTATTCCATCAGTTACACCGTGCAGGGTTAAGCAAAGAAGAAATGTTTGCCCGGATTTCTGATACGCT
>CAXHNU010000292.1:0-2255 GCA_964017555.1 uncultured Butyricicoccus sp.
GTGCCGGTTTCTTCTGACACAACCACCACAACAACATCCGCGTTTTCACTCATGCCAACAGCGGAACGGTGACGGGTGCCCAAATCCCGGCTGAGATTTAGGTTTTTGGAAAGCGGCAGCACACATCCCGCTGAATGGATGCGCCCATCCCGTAAAATCATCGCGCCATCGTGCAGCGGTGATTTGGGATAGAATACATTTTTAATCAGTTCCGCAGAAGGCTCCGCATCAATGCGAGTGCCGGTTTTCATAATATCATCCAGCCGTTCATTGCGTTCAAACACCATCAGCGCCCCTGTTTTTGACCAGCTCATGGATTCGCACGCCAATACCGTTTGTGAAATTGCAAAATCAATTTCGGTTTCCCCATTTTCACGCCGCACCAACAGTTTGGTCACATGGCCCATGCCAATTTGCTCCAGCAGGCGGCGGAGTTCAGGTTGGAACACAATCAAAAGCGCCATCCAACTCAAATTGTTAATCTTGCCCATAACATAGCTAATCGTATTCAAATGGGCGGTTGACGCGACAATTTGCGCCACCATTAAAATTAAAATGCCTTTGACCAGCCGCTCCGCACTGGTATTGCGCAAAAAACGCAGCAGATGATAAATAATAAATGCGATGATAATAATGTCAATCAGGTCAGTGATGGAACCATTTTTGACATACAGCCAATATTTTTCCCAAAAATCCATTTGTCACACCCATATATTCTTCAAATATTCCATAAGCCCTTGCTTCCTCAAATTATACGCCAACACATGGGGAAGCGATAATGCTATTTTACCATATTTCCGCCGGGCTGTGAATAGATTTCACTGACTTTTCACAATTTCTGAAGGATCTCACAAAGTTTATCACAAAAATCCCGGATTTCTGTGCGTGTGTTAAAAGGACCAAAAGAAATACGCACTGTGCCGGTATCCAACGTACCCGCGGACCGGTGTGCCAGTGGTGCGCAATGCAGCCCTGCCCGCACACATATCCCATATTCCGCCAAGCATTCCGCAATGGTTTCACTAGCAATGCTGCTGTGCCTAAAAGATAACACCCCACCCTGCTGGATGCTTTCGGGCGCTGTAAAGGTTTCGATGCCTGCTATCCCTGCAAGACTTTCCGCCATAATTTCCCGCAGCCGCCGTTCCTGCCGCCCTGCCCTGCCGCCTTCCCGCAGAATATACCGCAGCCCAGCCGCCAGCCCAGCAATTCCTGGCACATTGAGTGTGCCGCTTTCAAAGCGGTCTGGCAATAACTGCGGCTGTGTTCGTTCGGCAGACAAGCTTCCTGTGCCGCCCTGCATCAGCGGACGTTCCAATTTATCAGAACAAACAAGCAGCATCCCTGTGCCTTGCGGACCAAGCAGCCCTTTATGCCCAGGCATACAGATTGCCGCAGCAGACCGCAGCCGTTTTACACTGATTTCTACTGCGCCTGCCGATTGGGACGCATCAACAATCATAGGGATTCCTGCATCCGCAAGCAGACTGTCCAAGGCCTCCAGCGGGATAATTCCGCCAAACACATTGGACATATGATTCACAATAAACAAGTTTGCGCCGTTTTCCAGTGCATGGCGTGCTGCCCGAAGCAGCCCTTCCGCATCAAATGGCGCACTGTGCATCACTTCATATGGGATACCGCGTTCCTCCAGCGGGCGCACAACCGAATTGTGTTCATAACCGGTAATGGCAGCGTGGGTTTGTGCATCTGTCAGCGCATGAATTGCCTGGTTGAGTGCATGGGTCGCGTTCATGGTAAAAACAACCTGTTCCGGCGCTTCCAAGCCAAACAGACGCACCGCAAGTTCCCGGCATTCATAAACAAGTTCCCCTGCCCGCAGGGCGGGGCGATGCCCAGAACGCCCATAACCCCCGGCACGCTGCATAGCAGCCTGCATTTCCCAATAAACTTCGTGCGGCTTTTGCAGGGAAGTTGCCGCATTGTCAAAATAAATCATAATCCCCTCCTGTCGCACATATCATCATACTCATAAATGCGGGATGGGCAAAAATTTTTTTCCTGCATCCGCCTGCGCGCATTGAATAGGTCGCCCGCCCGGATGCGTACCCCCCATGCACAGGAATTATCGAGTTTATCCCGCGGCGGTTTGCGCAGCGTGCCGCCCACCCCCGCACCCTCAAGCAGCCGGACGCATTTTAATGCTTCGGTCTGCGAATGGCATACAATCATTGCTCTTCTCATGCAAGTGCTCCTCCTTATTGTGGTTCTCTTTTATGCTATGCACGCCATGG
>CAXHNU010000293.1:0-2231 GCA_964017555.1 uncultured Butyricicoccus sp.
TATGGCGCCTCCTTCATTACTCTATTTTCTTTGAATTTTTCTTTATTTCCCTCTTGACTTTATACCACTGGACTTTGCAATTCTCGTTTTTAACATACCGTATCAGTTATTATAAATATTAAATTTATAATATCGGTCATTTAAGTTTACAAATAAACTGAACTATTTTATAATTGGTAAGTTAATACGAAATACAGAAGGTGGATTTTATATGTATAAGAAGTCTATGTTTGCAGAAAACTTAAAAAAGGTAATTTCCAGCCGCGGGACAACTCAGCGCGAAATCGCGGAAAAACTTGGCGTCACGGAAACAACAATTTCCCGCTATGTTACAGCTGGTCCCAAAGGGCGAACTCCAAAGGTAGAATCTCTGGTTGCATTGGCTAGCGTCCTTGATGTAAGCCTTGATACGCTTGTCGGTGTAGAGCCGCCTGCTGTGCGTCAGCCACCGGATGAAAAAATCCTGATTTCAGCATATCAAAAAGCAACTACAGAGCAAAGAAATGCCCTGTGGTCAATGATAAACGCATTTTCTTTGCTGACAGCAGAACAAAAAATCAGCGTTGACGCAATGAGTAAACAGGAGAAATTAGCGCCATAAAAATCATTTTGTTTGATAAATTCAAATAATTATAGCATATAAAGCCTTCCATTTGTTCGATTATGTGCATACAGGATAACAGTAATTATCTTCTGTCTTAAAATGTTTGGCACGATAAGATACTCGTTTATATCGCTAACATCGAATAATATAATAGAGGGGCTTTACTATGTTAAATCTAAACCTCCTTGATACACAATTTGCAGCTGCTTATATCCGTGTGTTAACCGATGAACAAGCTGAGCTATCAGCTGAAAGCCAACTGGAAGAAATCCAAAAATATGCCCAACGCGAAGGACTGATTCTGCTTGGTGACCAAACTTACATTGACGCGGGCATATCTAGGGCTTGTTTTAAAAATAAAATAACCCCCTAGGTTTAGGCGTTGAATAGACGATATCTGGTGCTGAGAGTACTAGATATAGATTTATCAAACAAGTCCTAGCAAAAAGGCGGATAAACATCCGCAGTTTATGAAAATGATTGCAGCTGCCAAGGAAAAAGGCTGTCCTTTTTCTGTGATTTTGCTCTGGAAATATTCCAGGTTTGCCCGGAATCAAGAAGAAAGCATCTTTTATAAATCGGTTTTGCGTTCTAAATGCGGCATTGATGTTATCAGTGTTACTGAACCTTTGATTGCAGGTCCATTTGGTTCACTCATCGAACGGATTATTGAATGGATGGATGAATTTTATTCCATTCGACTCAACCAAGAGGTCAAACGCAGCATGAAAATTAATGCAGAGCGTGGGCATTTGCAATGCGCGGCCTCTTTTGGTTATCAGGTGCAAAATGGAAAGCTGATTGCTGATGAAACAGAAGCGGCATATGTGCGCCGCATTTTTGACAGCTTTCTTTCCGGTAAAGGTCTATATGCGATTGCATGGGAACTAAATGATTTAGGGGTACGCACTCATCGCGGCAATCCATTTGAAAACCGGACAGTAGAATATATCCTGCGCAACCCGGTTTATATTGACAAACTGTGTTGGAATCCATCCGGCAAAACCCGCCAAGATTTTTATCATGAAGATATCGTCATTGCAAACAGTGACCATGAACCATTGGTAACGCTGGAAACCTGGCAAGCCACACAGCAGCAACTTGACAAAACAAAAGCCCAATGGGGCTATAAAGCAAGACCAGCCCACGAACTCAAGGGCTGGACTTCTGGCATTGTGTGCTGTGCTGCCTGCGGTACAACATTGATTTTTTCACAGCCACACAGCCGCATTTCTATAAATGCAATAATTATACAAAAGGACGCTGCCGTTATTCCCAGCATATCCGGGTGGCTATCCTGGAACAGGAGGTGATGAACCGCATAAAAACAGATATCAACAACGCTTTAGGTCTTTCTAAGAGCCTGTTTAGCATCTATCCAAGCATCTCAGGAAGAGGTATAATAGGAGATGAAGGGTGGGGAGATGGATATGAGGAAAAGTTATCCAAGTGACATCAGTCAAGAACAATTTGAAGAAATACGAGAGGAATTAGCGGGAGCAAAAAAGGCAACACATCCCAGAAAATACGACCTATATGATATATTTTGCGCTATTCTGTATCTGTTGAAGGAAGGATGTACATGGCGAGCCATCCCGCATGATTTTCCCAAATGGCAAAATGTGCG
>CAXHNU010000294.1:0-2227 GCA_964017555.1 uncultured Butyricicoccus sp.
TGATCCAAAAAATCCATTGGAATGCCAAAGTCACGGTACAAAGGAACGCTGCCGCGCCGGGTGGTCAAAATGATTTTGATGTTTTGCAACACCGCAGCTGTTGTATCTGTTTCATTCAAATTTATCTTTGATAAATCGCCTGCTGTTACAGTATACGGCATTTCATCACCTCACCCAATTCTTAGCGACATCCGCATTTAGATATTCCTGCAAACTGACTGAAACTACAGCATGAGTCACATTGCCATATTTATCGGTGTACTGCATCTTTATCTTGTGGCTGACGATTGACCAGCGATATTTGCCATAAGGACGTTCACCAATGACAAGGGGAACAGCTTCACCATCACGTTCATATGTCCAGATTTTCATCATTTCTGCAAGCGGGTCGACGCCCAGATAGGCGGACAATGTGATATCAAAAGACATTTCATCTGGTTCAATGCCTGTAAATTCTGTGAGGGCGTTGCGCAAATGTCGCTGGTGTGTGCTGTATCTTGCTTTACCTGACCATGTGATATTGTTGATCACTTCCACAACATCTGCGGACACATGGAAGCCGATATCGCCCAAACATCCAACAACCATCAAATCACCCCTAAAATAAAACCGTCACCGTCCACAACAGGTAAATATAACACCAAAACAGCCTGTCCGACTTTAGGCATACCAGATATGACTTTCAGCCAGCCCGAAATAATATCAGTATTATCCAAAATCACACGGGCAGTATTGTTGCCTGGATTTATTGCGCTGACAATGCCAGTCTGTACCATACGGGACAAAATCTTTTCAGTATCCATCATTCAGCCCCCAAAACTTTCCGCAGAGTGGCTTGTGTGGTATAGCCTGAACTGCTCACAGTATGTTTTGCCTGCTTGATGATATATTTCCCATCCCATGCGCCCCAACCTTCCAGGGTGACAGTAATTCCAGCAACAATATCCGGATTGCCGGGGAATGTAAAGTCCGCCATACGAAAATATTTGTTATACAGCCGCAAACATTTTTCAGCAAGGGTTTTTGCTTCCGCAATACTGGATACTTTTGCGATAATCTCAAGCTGCTGATTATCTTTTGCATCTTTTTTATAATCGGATGCTTTGGCTGTTGCTGTGAATTTCTTATGCGTCACAGGGTCAGTATACCGCACCCGGCAGGTTGCAAAACGCATTTCGGCTGTACCTGTGGACAATTTGTATTTTGTATATGTACCATCACCATATTTCACAGTAAATGCCGCAGGTTTGGCTTCAAAGTCCGCCTGTTCAAACAGTACAAGAATATTTTTCGTTGCTTTCAGTGACAATCCAGCATTGTGGCAAAGCACAGACAGAAAATCAATATCACTGGTCTGGAACTGCTCCACACGTTCATAAACCGGGTTGACTGTAGATTCAAACATACAGGTCATACCATTCGCGCTTGCAATTTCCTCCGCAATACCGGACAGGGAATATGCTTCCCACGCCCGGTTTTTCTTCGTGCGGCGGACACCAGAAACCCAAGGCAATGCTGTGCCGCGGATCGTCACTGTTGCAGGTGGACCGGAAACATCAACCGAATCTAGTTCAAATTGACCGCAATCCAAGGCTTTATCTTGTCCGTCAGCATTCCAATTTTCACGCAGAATAACAGCCTGCATCCGCATGGCGGTGTTTGGGTTGCTGTCCTTGTTCTTGTTGTCCTTTTTATCGCTCCCGCTGCCAGCCTTCAGATATTTCATACTGACATAGCCAGAACCGATATTTGCCCAGCCGTTTTCGGTATTCTGGACAGTTACCGATGCACCGAAAGCAAGCATCCCAACTTTTTTATATTTCGTTCCTGCGCCAGCACGGACATTAAGTCCACTTTTCGCAGTCACAGTATAGGTTTTTGTGCTGTCATCCGCGCCGGGTTCTATGGATTCTGATGCGGCATTCACCATATCTGTCAGCCACGATGTAACCCATATGCCATCCCGATCTTGCAGTTTGATTTGCAAATCGTCTGGTTCATCTTCCTCATTATCGGTATATGTCAGCGATAACAAGTAGGGGCGAATTGATTTTGTGATATCCGTGCCGCCAAAGGCAATTTCAACATTGGTATGCCGTGCAAGATTTGCATTGCTCATCCCAGCGCCTCCTTCCAAGGTGGCAGATTGCCAGACGGCTGCCGGACATCATCCAAGTCAGGAAGGATTAGCTGGATTCCAGCAGGGAAACTATAGATATTCCGATAT
>CAXHNU010000295.1:0-2220 GCA_964017555.1 uncultured Butyricicoccus sp.
GTCCGATTCTATAATGACAGGGAAGAAATCACAATCATCAAGAAAACCGATTCCCAGACCGGCGAACCTTTGGCTGGTGCGACATTCCGTATTTATGATATGGAAGGCAATTCACTGGGCGAATATACCACAGATGCCGATGGCATTGCCCTTGTGCCCAAGATGGAACCCGGATCTTATGCGATCCGTGAAGTTGTGGCTCCTGCTGGCTATATGATTGATAACAACTGCAAAATGACTTTTGTGATCAAACCTGGTCAGCCTGCGAACCTGACATTCACCGACACAAAGCAACCTGGCATCCAGGTTTTGAAGTTGGACGCAAAGACCGGCAATCCGCTGGCTGGCGCACAATTCACATTGTTTACAGTGAGTGGTGAAGCGCTGCAGCATGATACCACCGATGAAAGTGGTATGCTGGTTTATGACAATTTGCAGCCGGGGACATATGTCCTGCAGGAAACAAAAGCCCCTGACGGCTATCAGATTGATAAACAAAACTATCTGGTAACAGTCAAAGCTGGCGCGGCTGTGGTCATCACGGCAACCAACACACCCAATTCAAATTTGAACCTGAAAAAGACAGATGAAAACGGCAACCCGCTGGCTGGTGCGACATTTACTGTCACCCGCAAGCACGACAACAAAGTGATGGGCAGATTCACAACAGACAGCACAGGCTGCCTGACAGTTGAAAATCTGGCACCGGGTGAATATGTTGTCACCGAAGTTGTCCCGCCGGAAGGCTATATGATTGATACAGAATCCAAAACTGTGACCATTGCCAATGGGGAACAATCTTATGTTTCCTTTATCAATCGGAAACTGACAGGGATTCAAATCCTGAAGGTGGATTCTGTAACAAAAGCTGTACTGGCTGGTGCAGTATTTGAAGTGCGTGACGCAAACGGAACATTACAGGGCACTTATACCACAGGCGTAAGCGGTATGGCAGCGACTGGCGAATTGAAACCCGGCGTGTATACTGTGAAAGAAACCAAAGCGCCTGACGGTTATGCTGTCGCTAAAAATGCGGAACAGACTGTGACAGTCACCACAGGTGAAACAGCCAAGGTCACATTTGAAAATGAACCGCAAAACAGCCTTCAGATTTTGAAGGTTGACGCACAAACCAACAAACCCCTTGCTGGTGCAGAATTCCGAATTGTATCCGCCCGTGGTACAGAAATCGGCAATTATACCACCGATGAAAATGGTTTGATTGTTGTAAATGGGCTGGCAAAAGGCTATTATGGCAATCGAAACATCCGCGCCGGAAGGTTATCAAAAACCCAATGAAGCAAAACTCATTTACCTGAATGGGCAGCTTGTGACTGTCACAATCCCCAACACACCCAATATGAATCTGGTGATTCATAAAGTGGATGCCGGGACAAAGCAGCCGCTGGCTGGTGCGGAATTTGAAGTGAAGGATTTGGATGGGAAAACCGTATTCAGCGGCACAACAGACAAAACCGGTATGCTTCAAACAACAACCCTGCCCGCTGGTTATTACACGGTGCAGGAAACCAAAGCTCCCGCCGGATATATCCTTAGCAGTAATGCGAAAACGGTACAGCTTGAAGCTGGCAAATCCACCAGCATTACAGTGGAAAATCAGCCGGAAGCAACACTCACCATCCGGAAAGTGGATGCACTCAGCAAGAAACCTCTTGCCGGCGCTTCCTTCCAGGTAAATGCCGACAATGGCACAATCTCCAAGACAGTCACAACAGATGCGGCAGGTCTGGCATTCGTTTCCGGACTCACTGCAGGTTCCTATTCCATGGTAGAAATCAAAGCGCCAGAAGGGTATGTCCTGAATCCGGAACACATTGATTTCAATGTTTCCGCCGATGGCGATAATGTTGTGACAGTTGAAAATTATCAGTCTGCCGGACTGGTGATTCGCAAAGTGGATAAAACCACAGGTAAACTGCTGCAAGGTGCAAAATTCACTGTCGCTTCTGTGGACGGCAACATTGCCCATACAGGTGTGACCGATGCTTCCGGCATTATTCTGACTGGCACATTGGAACCCGGCACATATATTGTGACGGAAATCCAAGCTCCAGAAGGCTATCAGCTGGACAGCAAACCGCAGACTGTGGAACTCAAGCTGAATGAAACCAGAACAGTTACCTTTGAAGATGCACCTTTGACATCACTGCTGATTGAAAAGGTGGATGCACTGACCAAAGAAACCCTTGCCAATGCCCG
>CAXHNU010000296.1:0-2204 GCA_964017555.1 uncultured Butyricicoccus sp.
ACAACCTTAAAGGTCGCGCCAGCCAGCGGGTCACGGGTCGCCTCATCCACTTTCAGGATTTCCAGCGTGCCCATGGGTTTGTTGTTAAAGACCGCGTGGGTCGGTTCATTGGTTTTGATTTCAACAATCTGGGTAGCAGTGACAATGGTATAGCCATCCACAGTCGCCAGATGTTTAATCAGATACTTGCCAGGGGTCAGGATGTTGGTGTGCAGCACACCAGTATTATCAGTGGTTCCCTCAAACACCTTATGTTCCGTGTTCAGTTCCCACACTTCAAATACGCCGCCAGCCAGCGGTTCATGGGTATCCAGCACAACATTTTCAATGACCAGACCTGTGTACTTTTCATTGGTGAATGTCAGTTCTGTGTTATTGCCGGAACGGATATAGGCAAACTGATAAGTGCCTTTCAAAATATAACCGTCCGGCGCTTTGACTTCGGTAACGATATAATAGCCAGGCTCCAGATTGTCAACAGAAGCAAAACCTGCTTCATCGGTTGTCACTCTGGTTTCAAACTCACCGCGGACAGACTGCACACGGAAGGTTGCGCCTTCCAAACCATCTCTTGTCACATTGTCAACTTTGTTGATGAGCAATGTGGTGAGCGGACGGTTTTCAAAGACAGCAGTTGTCGGGATATTTACGGAAACTGTCACCGTCTGGGTGTTGGTAACAATCGTATATCCCTTTGCTGTGGCAACCTGCTTGATGGTGTACTTGCCCGGTGCGAGAATGCCGGCATTCAGCCAACCTGTATCATCAGTTGTGCCATGATAAATCTGTTTGCCTGTGGCGTCATAAACCTCAAAAATACCGCCTGCAAGGGGCTTATGGGTTGTAGTCACCACATTTTCGATGATAAGGCCAGTCATGGGCTGGTTCAGGAAATAAACATGTGTCACCTGATTGGAGATTACAGTGATGGACTGGGATACCATATCCTTGATATAGCCATCCGGAGCAGTAATCTGGGACACAATATAGTTCCCATTCGGCAGCGCCGGGATGACCAGCAATCCATTTTCTGTTTTGCCCTGCCCCACAACCACACCGGATTCTGTCCGGATGACAAATTCACCGCCGCCAAGCGGCTGATTGTTCACGGCATCATTCAGATGAATGTGGACAGCAGCTTTTGCGCTGTTGGTGATATGCAGATTGACTGTTTCGCCTGCACGAACCTGCACAGTACGCACAGCAGTGTCTACCATATAGCCATTGGGCGCAATCGTTTCTTTGACATAATATGTGCCGTCTTCCAGCACATCAGTCTGTGCAAGACCAGTGGCATCTGTCCGCAGCATGGCGACAACATTGCCGGTGGCATTGGTGATTTCAAATTCCGCGCCAGACAGGGCAGCGCCACTGTCAGCGTCGGTCTTCCGAATGACAATAGAAGCCATGCTCTGGTTGACAATCTTGATGTTTGCACCCGCATTGCTCTTAATCTGCACGAGTTTGGGAGAAGCATCAATCTTATAACCGGCAGGAGCTTTGGTTTCCCGCAGGACATATTGACCGGCATCCAGACCATCATAAGAGGCTGTGCCATTAAATTGTGTGGTCAAGTCCGTAATTTTCTCACCGCTGGTGGTATACAGCGCAAATTCCGCGTCAGCCAGCGGGTTGCCGTTGGCGCTGACTTTGGTAACAGTCAGCCCGGCATTTTTCTGGTTCTGTACATAAATGCTTGTGGTTTGACCTGCCCGGACTTTTACCGTTGCAGGAGTAGGATTCAGGGTGTAGCCATTAGGAGCCTTGGATTCATACACGGTATAAGTACCGGGTTCCAGCTCCTCTGTTGTGGCAAGACCGCTGACATCGGTCACATAAGTCCCGATGATGGAGCCATTCTTTTCAATGGTAAATTCCGCACCAGCCAGCAAAGCGCCGGTGTCGGCATCTTCTTTTGTGATCTGGATGACAGGCTTTTTGGTGTTTGTCATCTGGACATAGGTGGGTTCATCTGCTTTGATGACCACATTTGTCTTACAGGCTTCATCAATCAGATATCCATCCGCCGCTTTGTATTCGCGCAGCAGATAAGTGCCGGGCTTCAGCGGTTGTGTGGAAACGCAGCCTGTGGAATCGGTGGTGTAACGCCCGACAACATGACCTTGCTCATCGGCAAGCGTAAAGACAACGCCAGCCAGCGAAGCGCCAGTCTGGGAATCCACCTTCTTGATGTTCAGCACACT
>CAXHNU010000297.1:0-2188 GCA_964017555.1 uncultured Butyricicoccus sp.
CCGCCTTGATATGGGGCGAGGAGGTGACAACTACTTTACTTAAATCATACATCAGTTTATACCTCCCTTACTTCTTATCGCTGTCCGCGGGCTTTGCCTCTTTGGCTTCGGCTTCCGCCTTGGCTTTTTCAGCGTCAGCCTTGGCTTTGGCGGCAGCGCGTTCCTGCTGTACCTGCAATTTGGTCAGACGGAAACGCTGTACCAGCGGGATGCGTGCCGGGCAGACATAAGCACAGGAACCGCATTCAATGCAGTCCATTGCGCCCAGTTCCACTGCCATAGTGAGATCACCCGCGTTGCCGTAAGCATTCATCATCATCGGCATCAGGTGCATCGGGCAGGCATTGATACATTTGCCGCAGCGGATACAGTTGGGTTCTTCCACGCGTTTGTCTTCTTCGCCGCAGAATGCCAGGAATGCGTTGGAACCCTTCATGACAGGAATATCCAGGGAGAATTGAGCATTGCCCATCATCGGGCCGCCCATCAGCAGTTTGTTTGGTGGTTCTTTGAAGCCGCCGCAAACCTCGATCAGGTTTGCAATCGGGGTACCGATACGGCTTTCCAGGTTTTTCGGGTCTGCGACTGCCGAACCGGAAACCGTGACAACACGGCGCACAACCGGCATACCGGTTGCGAAACGGCGATAAATCGCGCCGGTGGTGTCCACATTGAACACCGCGCAGCCCGCGTCCGCGGGCAGCTTGCCGGAGGGCACTTCGCGCCCTGTGCAGGCGTTGATGAGCTGTTTTTCCGCGCCCTGTGGGTATTTACACTTGAGCGGGTACAGCTTTAAACGGTTGTCATCGCGGATGAGTTCTTCAATTTTTGGGAACGTATCCGCTTTGTTTTCCTCGATGGCAATGATTGCGTTTTGCACACCCATAATGTCTGCCAGCATTTTCAGCCCGCCGACAACTTCTTCCGGGCGTTCCAGCAGCAGCCGGTGGTCGGATGTGATATAGGGTTCACATTCGGCGCCGTTTACGATAATTGTATCGCATTTGCCGATACCGGACTGGATTTTGACATGGGTTGGGAAAGTCGCACCGCCATGACCGACCATGCCGGCACTGCGGATTAATTCAATCCGTTCCTCATTGGACATTGCCGCGAAATCATAAGGATGCACCGACTCATGCAGCCGGTCTTCCTTGTCATTTTCAATGACAATGCTCATCACTTTGCCGCCGCTTGGATGCAGGCGCGGCTCTACCGCAATGACCTTGCCCGAAACGGTTGCATGAACGGGCGCGGATACAAACCCGCCTGCTTCCGCAATGGGCTGACCCATATCAACAATATCCCCCACTTTTACAATCGGCTTTGCAGGTGCGCCGATGTGCATGGACACAGGCAGTATGACCTGATCCGGTGCGGGCATTGCCTCAATAGGCTTGGTGTTTGTTGCAGCCTTATACCCAGGGTCAGAATGCGGGCCTGGATGTATGCCGCCACGAAACGTGTACACCATTTCATTCACCTCTCCATTTATTTTGTGTGTACATAAAAAACAAGCAAAGCATTTTGAGATTCAACGCCAAGCTCATCTTCTTCAGGAATCAGCCCGGCAGCGCCATGCTGCCGGGCGCGGGAATCAGGGCAATATGCCACACCTTAGATTATAATGACTTTGCCCCATAATAATCAACAGATTTCATCAAAAAAAATAAGGAATACGCAAAATATTTTTGGCTTTTTTGCTGATGTGCATAAAAACTGCCGCAAACGGGCAAGGAAAAAGTATAATTATAGAATATCCTATCGAAATTTACCGTTTCCTGTATTCCAGCACAGAAAGCTCCTGCGTAACAGCACTGATCCCCTCTTCGATGCGCCACTGGTGCCCTTCCGGCGGAAGCCATATACGCGAAAGGGTCAGCCGGAAACATGTGGAATTTTCTTCTGTATTAAACAGCAGCGTGCCGCCGTGCCATGCCGCAATCTTGCGGATGAGCGGCAAACCTGTGCCAAAGGTTTGTCTTTCGATTTTACGCTCTATCCAGTCATTGTCATCCATATCATAAGTCCAGCCGTCATAATACCGTTCCAGATCTTCGGGTGTTATTTTCTTGCCAGAATTTACAACCGTAACCCAAGCATTATCCTTGTTGCTTGTGACTTTTACCCGGACATAGGGGGATGCAAACACCGCATTGGTCAGCAGCCCTAAAACCGCACGGGTGAT
>CAXHNU010000298.1:0-2181 GCA_964017555.1 uncultured Butyricicoccus sp.
GCAAGTGCTGATTAACATTTTGGGCAACGCCGTAAAATTCACGCCGGATGGCGGGAAAATCTGGTTCCGCGCCAGCCAGCATTCTGCACAGCAGGCACAAACTGTGCTCCATTTGGAAATTGAGGATACTGGCATTGGCATGAAGCCCTCCTTCCTGCCCCAGATTTTTGAGCCGTTTGCGCAGGAAGATAACGGCACCCGCAGCAATTATAAAGGCACAGGGCTTGGTTTGGCGATTACCAAACAATTTGTTGACCTGATGGGCGGCACAATCCAGGTGGAAAGTGAGCTTCAGCATGGCACACGGTTCATTTTGGAACTGCCTATGGCGATCAACCCCAATGCTCCAGAAGATGAACAGGAAGATGCCCATATTGCCGACCTTTCCGGCACGCGGCTGCTTTTGGCGGAAGATAATGAACTGAATATGGAAATCGCTTTGTATTTGCTGGAAAGCGCAGGAATTGAAGTGACTGCCGCTGCCAATGGGGAGCAAGCTGTTGCCGCATTCACTGCCAGCCCGCCGGGCAGCTTTGACGGCATTTTAATGGATGTTATGATGCCGGTGATGGATGGACTTGCCGCAACACGCGCAATCCGGGCACTGGATCGGGAAGATGCTGCCAGCATCCCGATTATCGCAATGACTGCCAACGCATATGAGGAAGACCGGCGGCAATGTATTGCGGCTGGGATGGACGCCCATGTTGCCAAGCCGGTCAGCGAAGCTGCCATATTCCAAGTCCTTTCCCAGTACATCAAAAAAACATAACAACAGACATGAATAAAAGCCCGTACTTGCACCAGTACGGGCTTTTGCTTGTCAAGGCAATGTTATCGGTGTGATATCCCCAGAAGGGCGTACAGACGGCGCTGAGCCGTTTGTTGTGGCTGTCAGTGACAAGGCCACCGAAAGGGCGGAACCTTTCGGTGTATGCTGTGACAGCGTGACCTCACAGCCATCCATGGTCTGCGTCACAGACGATGCCATATCCCGGCTGTTCAGCCGGGCACTTTCCACCGTATTTGCTGCGCCATATTGCAGGCGGATGGATAACGCGGATGTGTTTAAGGTTTTTTCCGCGCCGGTGCCTGTCCAGGCACTGTCGCCATAGGTCTGCTGCAATGTGCTGATATAGCTTCGCACAGCGGCAACGGCTGCATCCGGCGTATCTTTCAAGCTGGCTTGCTGTGCCATCACTGCGATATAATCCGAAAATTTCTGCTGCGCTGTCGCGGATAAGATATGCCCCATTTCTGCGCCAGCCAAATCGCTGATTGGCATGGACAGCCAGCCGCCGCTGCTGCCGCCAAGTTCTTCCGCGAGCACGCCGGAAAGATATAGTTTCCCATCCTGCCGACTAAAAATCGCCTGATAGCTGGTGCTGCCAAGGCGCTGCAGCAGCGTTTGTATTTCAGCATCGATTTTGCCTTCGCCTTCGTTTTTCTGGATTGCGCTTTGCAGCGCTGCGGTATCCATAGTAAGCGCGCCTGACACCTGACTGGCAGCCGCGTTTTTCGACCCGGAAATGGTGCCGGTCATATGTACAGGCAGTATGCCCATTGCGGTGTGATAATCCAGGTTTACCGTTGCTGTACCGCTGACCGCCTGGTTGCCCAGCGCACGGGCAAACGCAAGATACGCATCCATATTAGCATAAGTTTCTGTTTGGCTGCCCAGCAGCTTTTGGACATCGACAATCAAAACCGTCTGACTGTCCTGCACCCAGTCCACACAGGCGCCAAGCGCCTGGGACGCAAAACGGATTGGGACATAGGTGCGGTTATTCTCTGCAAATGGCGCGGCATCGGTTGCCAAAATATCGGTGCTGCCATTTTGGGTAATGCGCACATCGGTTTTGCCAAGCTGTAAGCGGACTTCACGCCCGTCACGGTTTGCAATGACGGTTTGTGACTGGTTATCCCAATCAACCGCCGCGCCCATCTGTTCAAAAATCGCGCGGAACGGCACATAGGTGCGGTTATTGCGGACAACCGGACGCGCATCGGTAAAGCTGACCGGCTGATCATCAATTTTCACCGCGATATCTGCCGCCAGTGCCGACGCTGTCAGCGCTGCCGCCAGCAGCGTAGAACAAAACAGAGTCCGAAAGAAAAAATGTTTTCGCATCATAAAAAAGAACCTCTTTATTTCATATGGTTTATGGGGCTATGGTTAGA
>CAXHNU010000299.1:0-2156 GCA_964017555.1 uncultured Butyricicoccus sp.
TTCGCAAGGCTTGCCACGGCTGACGCCGCCGCAAGTTCTGGTTTTGGATCGGGTTCTTTTTTGGTTGGCTTGGGCACCTTTAATTTAATGGGGATAAAACGCCCATCCCCTTGCAAGCCATGTTCCATGGCTTCCAGCAATTCCAAATCATCACTGACCAGCCCGGTGCGGCGCAACGCTTTGTCCCGCAAAATCCGTAATTTTTCCGCATCGGGTTCATCGGCATCCAGATCGATGGTTTCTTCCCGCGCCGGGATATAAAGCACGCCTGCTGGTTCAATCGCATCCAGTTCGGCTGCCAGTTTCAGCCGGTAACGTTCTAACCCTTCCTGCTGAATCGCAAATAAATAAATAATCATTTGTAAATTCAGCCCGTTCCAAATATCCGATAAGGAAAAAGATTTTGTGCCGCTTTTATAATCCATGACCCGAATATATAACCTGCCTTTTTTGATGAATCCATCCACCCGGTCGGCAGTCCCGGTCAAAATAACTTGTTCATCTTGTTCGCCGCAGCGCACCGGCGGTAAATCCCCGTCAAAATTAAAACTTAACTCATAATCTATCGGGGCAAAATCCGATATGCGCAGTTCTTCCAGCACATTGTCTAAAATCCCTGCCATCATTTTGACCAGCCGCCGGAATAAATATTTGAACCGTGCGGTTTGCCCTTCCAAACCGCCCAGAAAATCTTCGACATATTTTTTTACCCATTTCTGCATAACCTCTTTGGCACGTTCTGTGGTTGCCATGCCAGCGCCGCCGCGGTCTTCATCCAGTTCCGCCAAGGTATTTTCTAAAACATAATGGATAAATGTCCCGGTTTCCGGCGCGGCAAATGCCGCGCGCTTGCGCGGGCGTGCCCGCAAACCATGCCGCATGAAAAACGCAAATCGGCAGGAATAAAACAAATCCACCCGGGAAGCGGTCAGCCCCGGGATTTTCCCATATAACCCTTCCACCGCTTGGCGGCTTTGGATTGGCCCGCGCCCTGTGCGCGCCGTGCGCGCACGGTGGACACGTTCATCATCGGCAAAATATGCCAAGGCAGATTGTGCCGCTTTGGTATGTGCCCCAGATAATGCCGCGCACGCCAATTCTACCGCCGGACGGTCGGCATACAGCCGGTCTGCGTCAATGATTTCTGTCCCTGTATCCACCGGCAAACCGGTCAGCCGGGTACGAAAGGTTTCCAATAAGTAAGATGGACGTTTTTCTTTGCCGTCAGCACCCGTCAAATGACAGGACAACAGCAAAGTCTGGGTAGGACACGCCAATGCACGGTAAATGGTTTCCTGTTCCATGAGCATCCGTTCCGCCCCAAAAGAGGACAGACTTACCCCAAAATTATCAAGGGCTAAACGATCATTATCCGTGAAAATACCGCCGCTTTGCGGCGCTTTTGGCAGAATGCCATCATTTACCCCCAATAGGATCAAATGCGGATAATGTTTTTCCCCACAAACCCGGTCAATTGCGCCGCAGGTGACACGGTCAAGCGATACCGGAATGGACGCGACATGATATTCCCCCAAAACAATGGTAAATAATGACGCAAACTTTGCGGTATCCATTGGGCTATCCCCGCAGACCCATGCCATTTCTTCCATTGCACTGACAACGATTTCCCATAATTGCCGGTATTCATCCGCAAGCTGTAAATCCCCTGCCTGTTCATGCTGTATGGCACGCTGTGCCATACGCTCAGGTGTCCCTTCCATCACCAGAAAATCATATAACACCTGAATATAATCCCGCGCAGTCGCCGCCGCGGTAAACCCATTGGCTAAAAACGCAAATGGCTCAGCGGTACGCCGCCGCAGCTGGTTCAACGCTTCTAATTGTTCTTTCGCCTGGTCATCTACCGCAAGCCCATATCCATTGGGATGCCCCGTGAATTTGGTGCGCCATGCGCTGCCGCGCACCCGCCATGTGATTGCATAATTCTCCAGTTTATCAATTTCATCGGGTTCCAGGCTGCATAACCCGGTTTTCAGGCATCCAAAAACATCCTCATAACGCCAGCCGTTGGTAATCACAGCCAATGCGCCAGTTAATAACCGCATTGGCGGGCGCGATAATAAATCGGCACGGGTGCTTTGGAAAATCGGGATATCATATTTTGCCATTGCCATTTGCAATGCCGCTGTATAACT
>CAXHNU010000300.1:0-2154 GCA_964017555.1 uncultured Butyricicoccus sp.
GTCAGGCTGCCTTCCTTGATTTCATAGTACAGTTCCAAAATCGCCAAAATATTCAGGAATTGACGTTTATACTCGTGCAGACGCTTGATTTGAATATCAAAACAGGTATTCGGGTCAATCCGGATGCCATCCTTTTTCATCACATAATCGGCAAGACGCTGATGGTTGTGCATCTTGATTTCCGCAACACGCTGCATAATGGTATCATCAGAAGCGTATTTTTCCAGCTTTTTGAGCTGGCTGAGATCAGTTTTCCAGCTTTCATTGCCAAGCAATTCGGTCAGCAGGTCGGAAAGTTCCGGGTTGCACAGTGCCAGCCAGCGGCGCTGGGTAATGCCGTTGGTCTTATTCTGGAAGCGTTCCGGATAAATGGCATACCAATCTTTGAGTACATCATTTTTCAGGATATCGGAATGAAGCTGTGCCACGCCATTGACATAACGGGATGCAAAAATCGCCATATATGCCATATGAACGGTTTCATGCTGGATAATCCGCATGGATTTTGCCTTGTCGCCATGGACGCCCTTTGCTGCCAGTTCGCGGCCCAGTGCATCATCAATCTTGACAATGATATCATAAACACGCGGGATGGTTGTCACCATCAGATGCTGACCCCATTTTTCCAGGGCTTCTGCCAAAATGGTATGGTTGGTGTAAGAGAATACCTTTTTGCAGATTTCCAGCGCATCATCAAACGGGACATTTTCAAGATCGGTCAGCAGGCGGATCAGCTCTGGGATTGAGATAACTGGATGAGTATCATTGAGCTGGATTGCGTTCATTTCTGCGAAATGGGAGAAATCATCACCATAAACCAGTTTATATTTGCGGATAATATCCTGCAAAGAAGCGGAGCAGAAGAAATACTGTTGTTTGAGGCGCAGAATTTTGCCCGCATCAGTGGAATCATTTGGATACAGCACACGGGAGATATCTTCCGCGCGGTTGCAGGCAGCAACAGATTTATCATACTGCTGTTCATTAAACAGATTGAAATCAAACGGGGTTTCGGTTTCTGCCTGCCACAGGCGCAGGGTACCAATGTTTTTGGTATCATAACCGATGATTGGCATATCATAAGGCACCGCGACAATGGTCTGATCTGCAAAATGCACCGCAACTTTTTCATCTTCCACACGCAGGTTCCAAGGTGCGCCATGACGCGTCCAGTCGTCAGCTTCTTCAATCTGGAAGCCGCCTTGGATTTTCTGCTTGAACAAGCCATATTTGTAGCGAATGCCATAGCCGTCCAGCGGCAGATCCAGCGTTGCAGCAGAATCCAGGAAGCACGCTGCCAAACGCCCTAAACCGCCGTTGCCAAGCGCACAGTCTTCCACCGCTTCAAACTCATCCAATGAAGCGCCGACTTCTTCCAGAAGCTCCCGCACTTCTTTGGTCATGCCAAGGCACAAAAGGTTGTTGTAAATCATGCGCCCCATCAGGAACTCTGCCGAAAAATAATAAGCATGGCGCTGTTTTTGATGCTTTTCCATGCTTTCCTGCCAGCGGTCAGCAATTTCTGCCATAATGGCTTTGGATACCGCCATATGCAGCTGTTCAGGCTTTGCCTTATCCGGTGTGGTGTGGTAATCACACTTGAGCTGGAACTTGATGTCTTCCATAATTTCTTGTTTGTTCAAAGTACTACTTCCTCTCTCTGTTTATGATATTACCCATTAAAAAAATACCCTGGGCAGGTTTTAAGCTGCCATTCAAATAATATAAAACGCATATGTCTTTTCATGCTTACAAATAGGATAGCATATTTGTTGCATTTTTGCAAGCGATACCGCATATTTTTTAACACATTGCACAATTCTGATTTTTACTATCCGCATTTTAAACGAAAGGATACTATTAAAAATATACAAGTTTATTGGTTTTACACGGCATTTTCCTATGAAATCCGCTGTTAAAAAATTTTTTGTTCTTTCTTTTTGGTTATGAAAGGCTGGCAGTGTTTCCACAAGGCAGGAAAAAAGAAAATTCAGTACCGCCAGATTTCCGCCGCAAGATACGCATATAGCCTTGCTGCGCGGCAATGATTTGCCGCGCCAAATACAGCCCCAATCCGACGCCCGGCTGCCCGGCGGCAGCCGGGGCACGATAAAACCGTTCAAAAACCTGTGCCTGTTCGGTTTCAGATAAGCC
>CAXHNU010000301.1:0-2141 GCA_964017555.1 uncultured Butyricicoccus sp.
CAAAAAATCGCTGCCTTTGGTGCAACAGCAAGTGCAACACTTTTGCCGGATAAACCCGGTTTTTCAGCGGTAAGCAGTGATGCCGACCCGGAAGGCAATTCGGGGTTACAAGTTCGAAAATCGGTGTAAAAATATCAAAATTAGTATGTTTATATTCATATATATGCGAAAAAATGATGACCCTTATAAGGCCATCATTTTTATTGTCCGCTCCTTCCCATGGCCATGGGTCATCAACCCAGTTCCATTTTGCCATCCCTCCAGCATGTTTCATGCTCAAGGGTCCAAAACTTGATTCATATTTCTGCACTGCCTGCTCATATAAATCTTTTACCTTATTATGATAAGCCAGTGCAGCGGCATCCTTTGGGTGCCCATCTAGGAATAAGGTCGCGTCAATCAGTGCAAAATCATACATTCGCACTTGCTGCAATAACGCTTCACGGTCACTCATTGTGAAACCGCCTCCTCTCCCAAAAACGGCTTATCCAGTGAGGGGAAAATGCTGCCGCGTTTTAAGGCAACATCAAACTCATACGGTGTTTCCCATGCCTGGTAGGGCACAAAACCCATTGCCAGCGCTAATAGGCGCGGGTCAATGCTGTCATTTGGCAGCTGGGAACCTGTATTAGAACCGTCACTGGCAGGGGGCACTTCAGGGGTGGGCAGCCCTTCTGGGCCTGTGCCAGGCTGTGCTGGCACATTGATATCGCTGCAATCGGGCCAGGGCAGCGATGGGTCTTCCCCGCCAAAGACAGGGCGAAGCTGTTTTCTATCCATAAGAAGAAAACTCCTCCATTTCTGTGGATTCGGCAGATGGGATATTTGCGCAGTCCCACTGCCTGTTTTATCCTATGCCGGACAGGGGATGCCGGTGCCTTGTCATGGTATCTAAGGAAAGGGGATTTCCGCTCTTCGTGTGTAAAAAAAGAACCGCAGCAAAAATGCTGTATATTATCTATCACAAATATAATACCAATCAGCTGATAAAGCAAACCAGATTGCATTGTCCTTTTGTTTTTCGCCTGATTGACAGGAATGTTTCTGGTTTGATTTGGGCAGAATATACAAAGCCATCTTGCTGATTTGGTGAAAATGCGTAAAAAACCTGCCCCTGTCACCATTGCCTGTTGCCAAAATTGCTATATCATTTGCTTGTAATCGACAGTTGCCTGTTGTACAATAAATACAGCGAAAGGGAATCACTCCAATTCCCATGCAGGAAACCTGTGGCGCTGCCATGCAGAGAGGGCAGCACCATAGGCAAAGAAGAGAGTAAAAAGGAGATGTAAGAAAATGAAAAATGGATTGCAACGATTTGGCAAAGCACTCAGCGGTATGGTCATGCCGAATATCGGCGCCTTTATCGCGTGGGGCTTTATCACGGCATTGTTCATTGAAAAAGGCTGGATACCAAATGCAGATCTCGCCTCGATCCATCCGTTTATGCTGTATTATTTGCTGCCAATCCTGATTGCAGCGCAAGGCGGTTATATGTTTGGCGGTGACCGTGGGCGCGTAATGGGTGCGATTGCTGTTATCGGCTGCATCGCGGGCGTTGGCGGCACGGAAGGCCCGTCTATGCTGATGGGCGCTATGGCAATGGGTCCGCTGGCTGGCTGGCTAATCAAAAAGTTTGACAAAGCGATGGACGGCAATATGCCCGCAGGCTTTGAAATGCTGATTAATAACTTCTCAGTCGGCATCTTTGGTATGATACTATCAATCATTGGCTATTATGCCATTGGTCCGATTATGCAGGTCATTCTTGATGTGCTGTCGGCAGGCGTTGCGTTCCTCATTAACCATAGCCTGTTGCCGCTGGTATCGGTTTTCCTGGAACCGGCAAAGGTGCTGTTCCTCAACAATGCGATTAACCATGGTGTGTTCACCCCAATCGGCGCAGAACAAGTGCAGGAAATGGGCCGCTCCATCATGTATATGCTGGAAACCAACCCCGGCCCTGGCTTGGGCGTGCTGCTGGCTTACTGGTTCTTCTCCAAAGACCGTGCTACACGTGATTCTGCCCCAGGCGCTGTGATTATTCACCTGTTTGGCGGCATTCATGAAATTTATTTCCCTTATATCCTCATGAACCCAGTGGTTATCATTGCCCCGATTGTCGGCAATGCAGTTGCTAT
>CAXHNU010000302.1:0-2135 GCA_964017555.1 uncultured Butyricicoccus sp.
AGCACTTTGCTGAATAATCATACAGTTAATTTCGGGGTATCAGTTCCCCTCATCAACTGAAATCTATTATACAAGGATAAATATATGTCTAAATATCTGTTTACTTCTGAATCTGTGACCGAAGGGCATCCAGACAAAATCTGTGACCAGATTTCTGACGCGATTTTAGATGTTATGCTGGAAAATGACCCTTATTCCCGTGTTGCTTGCGAAACAACCTGCACAACCGGTATTGTTTCTGTTATGGGGGAAATTTCAACCCAATGCTATGTGGATATCCCCAAAGTTGTCCGTGCAGTAATTCGCGAAATTGGCTATGACCGTGCAAAATATGGGTTTGACTGCGATACTTGCGCAATTGTCACCTCAATTGATGAACAAAGCGCAGATATTGCATTGGGCGTTGATAATTCACTGGAACGCAAAGAAGGCGGCGAAGAAGCAGAACTGGCAACTGGCGCGGGCGACCAAGGCATGATGTTTGGCTATGCCTGCAATGAAACACCAGAACTGATGCCGCTGCCAATTTCGTTGGCGCACAAAATGGCACAGCGCCTGTCCGCTGTCCGCAAAGAAGGTACGTTCCCCTATCTCCGTCCAGATGGGAAAACGCAGGTAACCATTGAATATGATGAAAACCATCAACCTGTGCGCGTGGATACTGTTGTATTGTCCACCCAACATTCCCCAGAGGTATCCCTTGGGCAAATCCGCCGCGATATGATTGATGCTGTGATTAAACCATCTATTCCTGCACACCTGCTGGACGAAAAAACACGCTTTTTGGTCAATCCAACCGGACGTTTTGTCATTGGTGGCCCACAAGGGGATTCCGGGCTGACTGGACGTAAAATTATTGTGGATACATATGGTGGGATTGGCCGCCATGGCGGCGGTGCATTTTCAGGCAAAGACCCAACAAAAGTTGACCGTTCTGCTGCATATGCTGCACGCTATGTGGCAAAAAATATTGTTGCAGCAGGGCTCGCTGACCGCTGTGAAGTGCAGCTTGCCTATGCAATTGGTGTTGCGCACCCTGTATCCATTATGGTGGATACCTTTGGTACAGGCACCGTGGATAATGAGAAATTAGCAGATGCTGTACAAAAAGTGTTTGATTTACGCCCTGCGGCAATTATCAAAACATTGGATCTCCGCCGCCCAATTTACCGAAAGCTGGCAGCTTATGGACATATGGGCCGTGAAGAACTTGGCGTGAAATGGGAAAAAACGGATCGTATTGATGCGTTAAAGGCTGCATTGGAATAAAAAATTTTTATGGCTCTGCCTGCCTGGGCAGGGCCATTTTTTCTGCCCAATCAGTGGCCTGTATATATTGTGTCAAGTGATGAAGTGCATGGACGGTATGGGCACTAAGAAAATGCTCAATTTGTTCAACTTCCTCTAGCGAAACCGTGCCCGTTAAAGATGAAAAGAATTCCATGAGCACTTCATGCCGCCAAAGTAAATACTGCCCAGCTTGCTGCCCTTCTTCTGTCAACTTTATCGCATCATAGCGGTTATAAGTTAAAAGTCCTTTTTCTGCCAACTTTTGTGCCATACGGGTGGCTGAAGAAGGACGTACCTGCAAAGCTGCAGCAAGTTCCCCTATCCGGATGGTATCCTTTTCTGTGCGGCATATCATTTCCAAATAATCTTCCATGGCTTCTGTCAATGCTTTATGTGCGCAATCCCGATAACCAGATGGCGTATGAAACCCTGATGGCATAGATCACAAGCCTCCCTTTTGTATAAAAATAATATCATCTAAATTCGCTGTAAAATCCCATGAAAGCACACCATAAATCCGGGCATACTGTTTCATGGGGGTGATAAACCATGGCAGAAAGCGATACTTGTATTAGGCTTGACCCAGAACTGCGCCTTTGCGCAAAATTTGACTCGGAAAGCATTGCAAAATTCCGTGTTGCCAACCGCAGGTGCATGGGAATGCGTGTGGTTGACAACTTTGCGGAAGAACACATGATGTAAAAAAGCCCTTGCCGCCATTTTGGCGGCTACATAAGCCCCACGGACAGGCACCGGGCTTTCCCCTTTGCATACCATGTTAGTATCGGGCAAAAGTTTTGCCCTACACTAAATTGTATTGCGAGGTTTGAAAATTATGAATAAAG
>CAXHNU010000303.1:0-2113 GCA_964017555.1 uncultured Butyricicoccus sp.
GAAGTCCATAAAATCGGCAATAACATCAATCAAATTGCTCGAAAAATGAATGCTGGGATTGCCAGGGAAAAGGAAGCGGATTATGCAATTCAACTTCTAGCGCAGGTTTATGAACTCATGTATCAGATTGCGAAAAAATAATGGCGATTACAAAAATTATTGCTGGGAAAGGCAATGTCAGCGATGCTGTGAAATATATTCTCAATGAAAAAAAGACTGATAACAGAATTCTTACAGCAACATTAAATTGTGAGCCAGGGCATGAAGTCCAACAGATGCTGGATACCAAAGCGAGGTTTCCTGAAAAGGCTGACGGCGTGCAGTATTACCATATTATCCAGTCGTTCAAGCCGGGTGAAATTACACCGGAAACTGCTTTGGAAGTTGCAAAAAAGTTCGCAGAAGAATATTTATCAGGATTTGAAGTTGTGATTGGTACACATATCGACCGGGATCACATCCATTCGCATCTGATATTTAACGCGGTGAGTTTTGAAACAGGGAAGAAGTTTCACAGCAACGCGAAAAGTTATTATCAGGGAATTCGTGCAGCATCAGATAAACTGTGCAGGGAGTATGGACTTTCTGTTCTGAAACAGTCAGAATGTTCAGTCAAACTAAATTATGCGGAATGGCTGCGCCGATCCAAAGGACAACAAACTTTTCGTTCCATGCTGGAAGAAGATTTGAAATATTGACATTGAACTAGTCTATGTGGTTGATGCAGTCCATGCAAATTCAATATATGTATATGGACCAATATCTGACGTTTCCTTTGGAAAAACATCTGTCGAATATCATACAGACGAATTAGGCGGCGGTGACACGGAAATGTTTATAGATTCTGCGACAAAAAAATTACGCATTAAAGCGTCATGGTTACCCAATACAACATTTGTCGATGCACCTTATGGCGTTTTGAGATTTTTGCAATAATATACAATTGCAAATAAGGGAGCGATGCAATTTATGTTTTTTCTATATGCCGACAAAAACAAATTAACCGTTCGACAGCGCGAACCTGTGACAAGCGGTTCGGTGAATGTTTATCCAGTCCAGTTTGAATTTAGCGGCGATTGGGATAACCTGACCTGCACGGCGTGCTTCCAATCCGGTGCGGCATCCGTATCTGTCTTGCTGGATCATACAGGTGAATGCAATATCCCATGGGAAGTCCTGCAAACACCCGGACAGCGGCTGTCTATTGGAGTTTATGGCACTTGTGGGGATGATATTGCATTACCAACCATATGGGCAAACTGTGGCACTGTCCTGCCTGGTGCAACTGCTGGTGCATTATCACAGCCGCCTACCCCGGGCATTTATGAACAGTTATTGGAGCAGCTTCAAAAGAAAGCGGATGGTTTGGATTACGATGGTACATTTTTATCGTTGTTATCTGGAAATAAGCCGCTTTCCTCAGTCCCGATTATTGGCGGCAGTGTGACAGAAGGCACAATGGATCACCGTATCCTTGAGCACCGGGACGCTGCGGATCAGCATCCGATAGAAGCCATCAGCGGCTTGGAGGAAATCAGCAATTTGGAACTTCTTAAAATCTGGAATGGGGAATGATTATGTCAAAGAAATTTTCTGGCGAAAACACATTGGCGTATTTGGTAACGCTGATTAAAGCTGTATTGAGCGGTAAAGTGGATACCACAGACAGGCGCCTTGCAGATGCACGTACACCAACACAACACGCTGAAACGCATGGTGTAAATGGTACAGACCCAATTACACCGACGTCAATTGGTGCAGTGGCGACAGATGATATTGTGAATGCGCTGGATAGTATGGACTCCAATAAACCTTTGGCAGCGGCACAGGGCAAAGTCCTGGCAGATCAGATTGCCAGCAAAGGTGATGGGGATATGCAGGCATCTACCTATGATAAAGATGGTGATGGCATTGTAGATAACGCGGCGGCATTGGGCGGGCATTCGGCAGATTATTTTGCTACAGCGGATAGTATTGCCAGTTATGTAACTGGGCAAAAAGGACAGGCGGGCGGCATTGTACCATTGGAAGCAGACAAGAAAATCAATTCGATTTACCTGCCATCCTATGTGGATGATGTACTTGAAGGGTATTATCACGATGGCTTTTTCTA
>CAXHNU010000304.1:0-2112 GCA_964017555.1 uncultured Butyricicoccus sp.
GCCGGTGAAAATGTCCGTTTGACCTTTGATATTGTCAAACAAGGCTCGTTTGTGCTGAAAAACCTGAACAAAGCCGACGAAGCCCCGGTAAGCGGCGCACATTTCACCCTGACAACAATTGACGGCACACTGATTTCCGATGCAATTATTGTGGATCATGAAGGTGTTGCGGCATTGCCCGCACTGGAACCCGGTTATTACAACCTGGTACAGACAAAAGCGCCGGATGGATTCTCCATCAGCACGGAAAAGGTGCAGGTCAAGATTGTGGCTGGTGAATCTACTGTCATTACCTTCTACAATGGGGCGCAGGCTTCCCTGCAAATGATGAGCGTTGATTCCAATGGCATTGGCATTGCAGGTATGAAGCTGGTTGTCACCACATTGAAAGGCGAACGGCTGGGCGAGTTCACAACCGACAAGCGCGGCATTGCGATGATGAACAATCTGGAACCCGGACATTATATTGTCATGGAGGTCAAAGCGCCGGAAGGCTATGTCATCAACAATAAACCGCAGGTTGTGGAAATCAAATCCGGCATGATGGCGAAGGCAACATTTGAACACAGCAAGATTTATGGGCTTCAGATTTTGACCACCATTATGCAGACAAACCAGCCTGTTGAAGGTGTTTCCTATTCGATTGAAAAACTGAATGGCGAACGCATGGGGACATACACATCCGACAAACAAGGGCTGCTGTATGCAGACCTTGCGCCGGACACCTATGTGGTCAAACAGGTTTCTGTGCCGGATGGCTATGAAGCTGAAACATGTAGCCGGAATGTCACTGTGCTGGCAAATAAGACAACACGGATTGAATATATGGTTCGTCAGCTGTCCAGCATGAGAATCCGGATTGTGGACGCCACAACCGGGCAGGGCATTTACAATATGCGACTGCTGCTGAAAACCGAAGCAGGCGACCTGGTTGGCGAATATATCACAAATGACATGGGGTATATCCGGCTGGATAAGGAGTTGGCGGATGGGTATTATACCCTGGAAGCAATCAGTGTGCCGGATGGTTATCGTACCGATGGCATCCCCAGAACCATTCAAATTCTGAATGGCGAAACAACGGAAGTGAACTGGTCCTTCTCGCAGGATGCCGGACAGATTCAGGTTGTCGTCCGTTCTACGGATTACAACAATATGCTGGATTTGCCGGAAGAAAGCCTGCTGAGCGGCGCAGTCTTTGAAATTGTAAACCCAGACACTTATGTTGTGGTGGATACCATTACCACTGGCGCGGATGGTGTAGCGGCTTCGGCTCCGCTGCCGCTTGGCAGATATATCGTCCGGCAAAAGAACGCATCCGCTTATTATGCCGCCAGCGATAAGGAAACTGAAGTCAAACTGAAGGTTGCAAACGATGTGGTACGGGTTGAATATTATAACCGTTCGCTGACAGTTGCGCTCAAAACAGAAATCCAAAGCAATAAAAATGTGTCTGCCGGTTCGTTCATGCGGGTTGATTTCCCGGCTGTGAACAATGAATCCGACACACGGCTGGATGATTTCTACTGGCAGATCAAAATCCCGACTGACTGTGCCCGTGCCGGAACATTGTATACCGGTTCCTGGAACACAAAAGCATGGTATAAGGTCTATTATAAGACCAATATGAACGATTTCCGTGAAATGAGTGCCGATTTACTCAGCACCAATCAGAACCAGCTTGATTTGTCTTCCACTGCGCTGAATCTCCAGACAGGCGAATATGTTACTGATATCCGACTGTCGTTTGGCACAGTCCCGGCAAACTTTAAGGTTTCTGTGAAACCGTCCCTGTATCTGTATGTCATGCCCAATGTGTACAATGGGTACAAGTGCATTGTCCGGGCAGAGGTTGGCAGCAAACTCTCCAATAACTGGCAGACTGCCACCGCATCCTGGACAACAAACATTCTCAAAACAACAACACTGCCTGGCAGATTACCGACAACAGGATTCTAAAAGGCAACAGCAAAGGCGGGGAAAATCCCCGCCTTTGTTTTTTGTCCATTTCATTCCCATGCCGGCAGACAAAATATGAAACACTTCATGTTTTTGCATATCATAAGGCAATCATATGATGGGATTTCAAAATAACAAACTGGAGGAAAACAC
>CAXHNU010000305.1:0-2104 GCA_964017555.1 uncultured Butyricicoccus sp.
TTTGATAAAGAAACAGATACCATGGATGTATGGTTTGATTCCGGTTCCAGCTGGGCTGCAGTCATTGAGCAGCGTGAGGAACAGCCAATCCCAGTGGATGTATACCTGGAAGGCAATGACCAATATCGTGGCTGGTTCCAATCCTCTATGCTGACGGCTATTGCAACCAAGGGGATTGCGCCATATAAAACCGTCATTACCCATGGTATGATTGTAGATGAAGAACGACAGAAAATGTCGAAATCATCTGGCAATGGCATTAGCCCGCAAGCACTGCTAAAAGATTATGGTGCTGACATCTTGCGCTTATGGGTTGCTTCCGCAGATTACCGGCAGGATATGCGTATTTCCAAGGAAATGTTTAAGCACCTTTCTCAAAATTACCTGAAAATCCGGAATACTGCCCGATATATCTTAGGGAACCTGCAAAACTTTGATCCATCACAGCTTGTTGCTTATGATGAAATGCCTGCGCTGGATAAATGGGCACTGATGAAACTCAATGACCTTGTTGCCCGAGCACGCAAAGCCTACGACGCTTATGAGTTCCATACAGTTATGCACGCAGTTCATAACTTTTGTGTCGTTGATATGTCGAATTTTTATCTGGATGTCATCAAGGATCGCTTGTATTGTGATGAGGTTGGCAGTTTAAGCCGCCGTTCTGCGCAGACTGCAATGTATTATATTCTGGATGCGCTGGTACGCATGATTGCCCCAATCCTTTGCTTTACTGCAGATGAAATCTGGAAGGCAATGCCGCACCACGCAGACCATGATACCCGTAATATTGTGTTAAATGAAATGCCGTCTGTGCGCGAACAGTTTGACTTGCCTGCACAAGAACGGGAAAAATGGGCAAAGCTGATTGCGCTCCGTGATGAAGTCAATAAAGCATTGGAAAATGCGCGCAATGCAAAAACGATTGGCAAACCATTGGAAGCTTGGATTACAGTGCGCACCAATGATGCTATGGCGGACTTCCTGGAAAACTGCGGCTTATCTATGGATGACCTTGCTGCACTTTGCATTGTGTCTAAGTTCCGCGTTATTCGTGACGAAAATGCGGATGAAGGTGATTCCGTTGCTATTGATATTGAACGTGCTTCTGGCATTCGCTGTGAGCGTTGCTGGGTTTACAATAGCACAATTGGAACAGATGCAAAACATCCTACCCTGTGCAGCCGCTGCGCTGAAGTGGTTGGCTAATGATAGAAAGGGGCAGTTTCTAACTGCCCCTTTTCATATTTCATATAGGAGTAATATTATGATATATCTTGTACTGGTACTGGCAGCCGTTATTTTAGATCAGCTGGTGAAGTATTGGACAATTCAAAACCTGATGGGTTCTCCATGTTTTGTGATCCCAGGGGTTTTCCAGCTAACCTATGTAGAAAATAGGGGAACCGCATTTTCGTTTTTACAAGGGCAAATCTGGCTTTTTACGATCACAACTATATTGATTTTACTAGTAATTGCTTATGCATTTTGGAAGCAGCTTATTTTGTCTAAATTGGGTAGAGCATCGCTAGCAATGATTGCAGGCGGGGCAATCGGCAATTTTTTAGACCGTATTCTGCGTGGCTATGTTGTCGATATGTTTTATTTTGAACTGATTGATTTCCCGGTATTCAATATTGCAGATGTCTTTATTGTCATCGGTGGGATACTCTTTGCCTATTATTTCATGATACAGCACGATAAAATGCGGCTTATGCAGGGGAGGGGAGGAGATGCCTAATACGATGGAAATCCTAATTGCCCCCACATATGCAGGACAGCGATTAGATAGCTTTTTAGCGCAATATCTGGAGAATATGACGCGCAACGCCGCCCAAATGCTAATTGCAGAAGGAATGGTCAGCTATAACGGACTTGCATTGAAAAAAAATTATAAATTAATTGGAAATGAAACACTCCAGGTAATTATGCCAGATGTGCAATCAGTTAAAATCCAACCAGAAAATATCCCCATCGATATTGTTTATGAGGATGATGATATTATTGTTGTCAATAAAGCACGGGGGATGGTCGTGCATCCAGCAGTCGGAAATTGGTCTGGAACACTCGTGAATGCACTAATGTATCACTGTGGCGATCGATT
>CAXHNU010000306.1:0-2100 GCA_964017555.1 uncultured Butyricicoccus sp.
ACATTATCAATTAGACGCGGCATCATCGGCTTGTCCAACTTGTGCCAAAATGTGCGGATAACTGTATTGGCAACCCAATCAAACATCCGTGAAACTGGGATGAAATAATCTTTTACATCCGTATTTGCCGGATAGCAGGCAGTATAATTGTTGCGGCAAGTCCAACCCATACCCATGAAATTGAGGGCGGTGACAATACCATAGCCGGAAATCATATTTGCCTGTTCAAAAGTCAGATTGACTTCTGTGCCATCTGCCAGGCAGCATCCATCCATCTTGTAATTTTTGTTGGATGGACTTTCATAAGGGACTCCTGCATTCCCTGCATCCACAGAAGCCATCAGCCCTGCAAGTTGGGTGCTCATATGGAAAATATGGTCGCCCATTTTGACCATAGGCCAACATAGGATTTGATTTTCATCCACAACATTGTTATTGTTTTTCCACGGTGTTAAGCCAGAATATTCTGTTACTCCGGATGCGCTGCAATCGACATCAATGATTGCCTTTGCGCGGAATAAACCGTTGATACCTGCGGCTTTGGTTGCCATAATCGCCGCCACTGTGGAGATATGCGAATAACCTGGGGTGCAAATCAAATCCGGCACAAGTCCCGCCATACTCATGCAGGAATCAATCACTCCTAAACCTTCCACAATATCTGTACTGGAAATTGTATCAGGTGTAATAGATGTGCCTGCAATATTCAGTGTTTCCGCATTGTATGCCGTCCCGGAGCTAAGCAACTCTACAACACAAGCGCCATCATCATAAAATACTGTGTAGTCTTCATCCGCCGCCAAGGTAGATTCACCGGATTTTACAACAGGATTCATCAGCTCAAAAGGCAATGTCGCCTTATGATTCGTGACAGCATAATCTTTTGCGGCAGCATCGGATTTTGCCTTTGTGGTATCCAATACATTGCAGAAAATGACAGGCTGGCAGCCATAAAGCTGAAAATGCGAATACATAAATTCGCACAACGTATAGGTTTTCCAATCCTCGGAGTAACCCAATTTCTGTACAGCTTCTTTCCAGCTTGTCACCAGTACAGGTACATTTGCCTTTGCGGGATTCTCCGCGGTATGTACTGGCGCGGTACCCACAACAAATGGGATGCCGACTTGTGCAACCGCTGGTGTAGAAACTGCGGTCGCCTGTTCATATACATGTACACCTGGATTTGCCATAAACTTCACCTCATAACCTTTGTTAAATATTTATGCGGATAACAAACATGCGGCATTGTTTTGCGCAATAAAATCCTTTATCCGTGCGTATTCCCAGCCACAATCCACAAGACCACTTACAAGCCGTTCCGTGGACTGCACTGCCTCCAATTCTTCACGAGAAAAGAAATCGCGTAGGTTTGCCTTTTTATCAATCCCGTACTTTTCGCGCAGCTGATTCGCGTTCATGCCAAACAGCGCCTTATAAATGCAGTTTGTGTATGTGGAATATGCGTGCCCGTGCATCCGCGCATCTTCCGCGGATTGCTGGAGCGCTTTTGTCAGGGACTGCCGGACAGCGATGCCTTTTTCACGTTCAATCAGCCTACCATGAATTTCTTTTTCCATAGCGTTAAACTGTTTGATATAGCCCTCTTTGAATTTCATCGCCAGATCGCCGGTATAACCCATGACCAGCAGCGTAAAGCCATCGCGGGTCATGATTATCATGGGCTGCTTTTTGTTCTGCGAGTTGGTGTAGGAGGACTCACCAAAATTGGAGCGTCGAAATTCACTGCTGCAATTCAGTTCCCGAACATCTCGCAACACGTGATCATGGCTTTTGCCGAATGTTTCAGCCACATCCAGGCTAGTACATACCGCACGTTCTTCCCGTCCAAACTTCATTGTTTCAATTAACATTTTTATCAATCCTTTTGTTGATTTTTAATTGCATAGGGTCATTTCCCTGCAAGCTTCTTATAATTCTCATACAAGGCATTGCCAGGCTTCTTGATTTTCAAGCGTTCTGCGGGCAGTGCGTCACCGGAAACAATCAAGCTCTTTACCAACGGGTATTTTTCGATTGCCGCCGCTGCCGCTTTCAGCGCATCGTCCCACGAACCGCGAAAGATTGTGCCATGTTGGA
>CAXHNU010000307.1:0-2100 GCA_964017555.1 uncultured Butyricicoccus sp.
AGTTTTTAACTTCTATGCGGGCGCTTGGCTATACAGAAGAACAGGCACGGGCATTGTTTGCCGAGTGGAAGGAGGAACTATCATGAATGAACAATTGATTGTTGCAAGAGGGCTTACCAAGGTTTATGGCGTGAAACCTGCCCTTGACCATATTGATTTAACCATAGGCAGCGGACGCATTGTTGGTCTGCTTGGGCCAAATGGTTCAGGGAAAACAACCTTTATCAAGCTGCTTTGCGGGCTGATCCAGCCAACTTTAGGGATGTTGCAAATTGATGGCGCCGCACCAGGCGTACACAGCAAAAGTGTGATTTCTTATCTGCCTGACCGGATGTATTTTGCCGACTGGATGAAAACCTGTGACCTGATTGATTTTTTTGCGGATTTTTACAGCGATTTCGACCGAAAAAAGGCAATGGAAATGTTTTCAGCATTATCCATTGGGCCAAATGACCGCATTAAAACCATGTCAAAAGGCACACGCGAAAAAGCACAGCTTGCCCTCATCATGAGCCGCAAAGCCATGCTGTATTTGCTGGATGAACCCATTGCCGGGGTTGACCCTGCCGCGCGGGATTTTATCCTGAATACCATTTTGACAAATTATAATGAAGATGGCACGGTAATGCTTTCTACCCATTTGATTGCAGATATTGAACGGGTATTGGATGAGGCAATTTTCCTGCAAAATGGTAAAGTCGTGCGGCATGATACCGTTGATAATATCCGTGAAAATGAAGGGAAATCCGTGGATCAGTTGTTCCGTGAGATTTTCGCCTATGGCGTTTGACAGAAAAAGGGGGCGTATTCCTAATGCTAAAAAAACTTTGCAAATATGAATTTAAGTCCATTATGCGGACTTTATTGCCGATTTATTTGGCAGTCATTGCGGTATCGTTAATCAATGCCGTTTCGTTGGGGCTTTCTTCTGGGATGTATGAAACAAGCGGCGGCAATGATATCCGGATTTTTGATGGCGCGGTGCTTTATTGGATTTTGGGGCTGATGCAGGTTGTGGTTGGCTTTGCATATTTTGCAGTGCTGGTAGCGCTATTTGTGCTGACAATGGTTGTCATTTTACAGCGGTTTTATAAAGGCTTGCTTTGTGATGAAGGCTATTTGATGTTCACCCTGCCGGTGAAAACCTGGCAGCTTATCACGGCAAAAGGCATTGCAGCATTTGTCATGTCTATTCTGAGCACCATTACAGCGGTACTTTCAATCTTTATTTTGGCGATTGGCGTTTCCGGCATCAGTTGGATGGGTGATTTGTTCCATCTTGAAGGCTGGATGCAATTTTTCAAAGCACTAAGTAAGGCAGTTCCCGGCTGGCCATTTTATGGCTTATTGCTTTTGGTTGTTTTGATTGTCAGCGGGCTTTCAAGCCTTTACCAAATGTACTGTGCCATGGCAATTGGGCATTTGGCGCATAAACACCGTATCTTGATGTCTGTGGCGGCATATATCGCAATCAACATGGTGTTTAGTTTTATTAGCGGGCTGCTGATGATCTTGATTGGAGAAACGGATGGTTTTGGCATTCTGCAAATTCTTGAACGCATGAGCCATGTGCAGGCATATCATACTGGCATGTGTATTCTTTTGTTTGGGATGTTGTTTCTTAGTTTGGTACAGTTTGCAGTCTTTTTCTTTGGCACAGAACGCATTCTTTCCAGAAAACTGAATTTGGAATAATCCTGATGGCAACATAAAAAATGGCGTGGATGATAAGTTTATGGCGGCAGCAAAACAGCCGGACAGTGAAAAAACTGTCCGGCTGCTGCTGTTTTTTTTAGAGAATGGTACGCCATAAACCATGCAAATTGCAATACGCATAAGCCGCAACAGGCTTATCATCATACAGCGCAAAAACGGCTTCCGGCTTTTCGCCTGGCAGTAATGCTTTGCGCTGACCGCCTTTGGCGGTCTGCAAGTAAATCCATGAAATAGAGTGTTCTTCCTGCATCGGATGTGCCGCTGAACCAACACAAACCGTTACTTTGTCCCCATCCACCGTGACAATCGGCACGTGTTTTTCTTGGGCGGCATCTGTGCTGCCTGGTTCCAGCGTTTCCATCTTTTGTCCACAGCACATCATCG
>CAXHNU010000308.1:0-2093 GCA_964017555.1 uncultured Butyricicoccus sp.
AGCTGGTGCGGGGAGATATTAAGCTGTTTGGCTAAAATCTGCCGGTCGCCGCCTGCCTGGTTGAGCATATAAATAAAATCGCTGTTCTCAAAAATGTTCTCAATCTCGCGGCTTGCCAGCAAATCTTTTACATTTTGGGTAATCCCGGTTGGCGAATAATGATTAGTACAAAACAAAAAGGGCGGATAAAACCGTCCTTTTGTTATACTCTATACCATTTTTGCAACTATGTAAATAGTCATATAAATAAAAAAACCCCGTCCCTCTTGGCGGAGGACAGGGCTTTTAAGGAATGTCCTGTGGCGGCTGAATGCCCTAGGACGATTACAGTATACCACAAATTTCGACCTTTGTGTATCGAATTTTGTCGAATGGGAAAATAATTTTTTATTCTTTAACTGCTATGCTTGTAGTCAGCAAATTGGGGCACAGCATAGAATATCCGTTTATTGTTCACCCAACGTTGAAGCTGGCGGGTGACTTTTGGTGCAGTCGGGCGGTCGTAAATCATCACATAGGGATCATATCCTATTTGCCGTAGCATGTCTACCCGGTACAAGTCCTGTTCATGGGTGCTGCCGTAATTGGTCAGGACATAAACACGCCGCCTGCGGCTGCTTTTAATCGCGGTCAGCTCCATAAAACGCTGGAAATACCCGGTCAAGTCCTCGTTTGGATTGTCCCACGCAAAATGCACTGCTTTGGTACGCACCCGGTTTAAGAGCGCTACATTGTCCGGCGTAATCAGCCGAATGTCCAGCCCCTGCGAGAAGTCCACCCATGCACGGCTTTCGGCAAGCTGCAAAATCAATGCTTCATGGTCGGGGCAGGCAAGCAGGTTTGCATCCAGCAGCTTGATCTCTTTCTGCCCGTCCCAAAATTCGGACAGGTCAGCTACTTTGCGGCTTTGCCGTCCCTCTTTGCCGCTAACAATGCAAAATCCGCAATTTCGCGGACAGCCACGGGTCAAGAAACCATAAGCAGTACCAGAAAACTGCGGATAAATGCTGTAATCGGGGCAAGTATGCTCCACCTCGTCCGGGAGGTCAAGTCCCAGACCATATCCTGTGCCGCCGCAAATCACTTTGTCAGCATTGGTGACGGTAATTGTATCTTTAGAATATGTATCTGTGAAAACCCGACTCTTATAAACAAGGTCATAATGGCTTTGAGGATCCCACCACTCCACCTGATCGCCCTGTGCCTTATGATATGCGGAAAGTTTCATCAGGCACAGATTGGGGAAGTTGTGGGAGTCTACATCTACCAGCCCAATTTTAATGACCATATTATTCCCCATACACCCCGACGTTATCAAGGGTTGCCCAAACGCGAATCATATCCTCGGTAAGGTCAAGCACGCCATCGCCTTTGCCGTGTAAATACCCCTTGTGGACTAATTTTGCGATAAGGGGTTTCCAGCAGTCGGGTAAGTCCTCATAATATTTGTACCGCATTTCGGTTCCCTCCTTCGTCTGCATCACATCTTTTATGCGTGGCAATAGATTTTTCAGGAAAGCATCTCTGGTATTCCCGCCAAAGAAAGCTGTCCCTGGGCAGGTCTTTGCGCTCTTTGCCGGATAATAATCGCCCAGTGCCTGTCCTTTTGCTGTCCACCATGCGTGGTAAGTAATCGCTGTTTCCGGCTCCAGCCCAAACACTTTGCACAATGCAGCCACAAGGGTAGCAATTGCATCCGCCTGTTCGGCAGTCATCTTGTCATACCCGGCATCAAAATTGCCGAAATTCTCAATGCAGACAGCACCTTTATTTGCCCCAACAATCCCAGCAGGGTCTTTCTCCAGGTTTCTGCCAGTCACAATCAGCCCATCCGGGAACACAGTAAAATGCTGCGCGATATCAGCAAATCCGCGTGCCAGATGGCTTTGCCGCATAGAAGCCTGTCTTGTGGCATGGTTCCAACCATCAAAGTGCCGATATTCCGGTGACCAAGTATGATGCAGCTGCACCAGCCGGATTTTCCGTTTTGGCATACGCCCTGTTAGAAAAGATTCCGCTTCATCTGGTCGAAACATCAAAAAGCCGTTATTTTCTATCATCAGCTTTCAACCCTTTCGTATGTCTGCTCGAAA
>CAXHNU010000309.1:0-2091 GCA_964017555.1 uncultured Butyricicoccus sp.
TGCGCACGCTGCCTGAAACCGCTTGATGTGCTGCTGACAGCCCAAGTGGATGCTGTATTGTCCCGCGAAGGCGCAGAGGAAGATAATGTGTTCCTGCTGACCGAAGACGCCGTCGAGGTCGAAGATATCCTTGTCCCGGAGCTGATGCTCCAAGTCAATATGACCTATCTTTGCAGGGAGGACTGCAAAGGGCTTTGCCCTGTTTGCGGCGGCAATCGCAACGAAATAGAGTGTTCGTGCGAAAAAAAGCAGATTGACCCCCGTTTTGCGGCGCTGGCTGCCCTGTTGGACAGCAAAAAGGGTCAGGATTAAAATATACAAAAAAAGGGCATAGAGTAGGAGGTGTCCACCCAATATGGCAGTACCAAAGAGAAAAACATCCAAAGCAAGACGCGACAAACGACGCAATTCCCATTGGAAGCTCTCCTTGCCGGGCATGGTAAAATGCCCAAACTGCGGCGAGTTTAAACTCTCCCATCGGATGTGCAAGGCTTGCGGCTACTATAACGGCCGTAAGGTTGTCGATACAGAGGCTTAATGCAGCCAAAACCACAAAACAGGGGAAGCTCCGGCTTTCCCTGTTTTCATGTACGAAAGGGATTCATTTTTTATGGCATCTGAAATTATTGCGGTCGATGCAGGTTCTCCCTGTGCCCGCGCAGGTATTTTGCCTGGGGAAACCTTGCTTTCTATTGATCATATGCCAATCCGCGATGTGCTGGATCTGAAATTTTACAGTTATGACAGCCGGGTTACTTTGACTGTGCAGGATAAAACCGGACAGACCCGTGATGTGCTGGTCAAAAAAGCCGAAGGTCAGCCATTGGGGCTGAATTTTGCCCACTATCTGATGGATAACATGAAACAATGTGCTAACCGATGTGTATTTTGTTTCATTGACCAGCTCCCCAAGGGGATGCGCGATACACTTTATGTGAAAGATGATGATGCACGGTTATCTTTTTTGCTGGGCAACTATATTTCGCTGACCAACCTTTCCGAAGATGATGTCGGGCGCATTTTGAAAATGCACATTTCCCCGATTAATATTTCTGTGCAGACCACAAACCCGGATTTACGGGTGAAAATGCTGCGCAACCCCCGTGCGGGGCAGTCGCTTGCGCTGCTGCACCGTTTTGCGGATGCCGGGATTACAATGAATTGCCAGCTTGTCGTTTGCGAAGGACTGAATGATGGCGCGGAACTGCTGCGTTCACTGGACGATTTAGAAGCGCTTTATCCTGCGGTCAGCAGCATTTCCGTGGTGCCGTTTGGACGGACAAAACATCGTGAAGGGCTTTATCCCCTCCAGCCCACCACCCCGCAAGGGGCAGCGGCTGTGCTGGATATCGTGGAATCTTTTGCGGCAAAATGCCTGCAAACCCATGGCACCCGTTTGGCTTGGTGTGGTGATGAGTTGTATCTCAAGGCAGGGCGTGCCCTGCCGGCTGCGGATGATTATGAAGATTTTACCCAGTTTGAAAATGGTATTGGGATGCTGCCGCTGTTTTGTGAAGAGTTTCGGCTGGCATTGCCGGATTATGCGGGGCGCACTGCCCTGCCCTTTACCATTGCCACCGGCACCGCCGCCGCGCCAACCCTGACAAAACTCATTGACGAAGCGCGGAACCTATGCGATAATTTGAAGGGTAAAGTCATTGCAATCCAAAATGATTTTTTTGGGCATGATGTGTCGGTTGCTGGGCTAATCACTGGGCAAGACCTTGCCGCACAGCTTGCTGGGCAGGATTTGGGTGCGCGTGTGCTGATTTCTGCCAATATGCTGCGCGATGGCGGCGATGTTTTCCTGGATGATATGACACCTGAGCAGCTCGCTGAAAAACTTGGCGTGCCTGTGGTGCCGGTGGAAATTGACGGCGGCGATTTGCTGGATAAAATTTTTGCGCCAACCCCAAAATAAAGGAGGGTTTCTTTTATGCCAAAACCTGTTGTTGCAATTGTCGGCAGACCAAATGTCGGCAAATCGCAGCTTTTTAACCGCCTGGCAGGCAAACGGCTATCCATTGTGGAAGATACGCCAGGCGTTACCCGTGACCGCCTTTATGCCGACAGCGATTGGCGCGGCAGGGT
>CAXHNU010000310.1:0-2084 GCA_964017555.1 uncultured Butyricicoccus sp.
TAGGTGCGGGTAAACCGTCTGACGCCAGTATCTTTATGCACCCAACCATAAATATTGGATTGGTCAAAAACCTGCCAAGGCTGGAGGTCAACCGGCTGTCCGGCATATGGCCCGCGCACTTGGATGCACCGCCGGAACCAGGCAATCACACGGTCTGCGCGGGTTGCATCAAACACCCAGGGGAAATCTTTTGTGCCTTGACGTTTAAGGTCATCCAGAAAACGCTGACAAGCTAAGATTTCATATTTGCCGCAAAATGGACGCAGTTTCCCAGAAACCACTTGTTTTGCATACACTGCCGCTGGATGATGTTTGCCTGTCTGTTTTCTTACCGGCAATGCTGTTCACCTCAATATTAAATGTTTTATTGACGTTGTATATACAATGTGCTATAATAATGATAGAAAGAAGGTGCAAATATGTCAAATACAAATGTAAATATTCGTATGGATGCTGGCTTAAAAGCACAAGCGGAAGAACTGTTTGCCGATCTTGGCTTAAATATGTCTACCGCAGTCAATTTATTTATCCGGCAGGCAGTCCGGCAGCAAGGTATCCCATTTCCAATTACACGGCAGATAAATCCGGAAATTTTGTCCGCAATGCAGGATACTTTGGAAGGTAAAAATCTGCAAGGCCCATACCATAGCAGCACAGAATTGTTTGCCGCTTTGGAGGAGGATTCATGAGGGAAATTTATATTCATTCCCGTTTCAAAAAAGATTTGAAGCGCATCAAAAAACGCGGGCTTCCTCTTTCTGAATTGCAGGCAGTTGTTGATATGCTTGCAGAAGATATCCCGTTACCGGCACGCTATCGGGATCACGCGCTGACAGGGCAATTTACTGGTTTGCGCGAATGCCATATCCGTCCAGATTGGCTGCTGATTTATCGTTTGCATGAAAATGAACTTGTCTTATCATTGACGCACACAGGAACCCATGCTGATTTATTTGATCTGTGATATAACCGCCTTTCGGGGCGGTTTTCTCAATCCCCAGTCAATGGGTCAGGGGCATCTGGCGCAGGCGGTTCCGGGACAATCAATTTACACCGGCTGGATATGGTCAAGCCCAAATCATTTGCAGCGCGGCTGCACTGGGTGAAATACCGCTGCTGAGTTTTGCTTAAATCTTCTATCGCGGCAAGGCTGCCAGATGTGATTGCAAGATTGACTTTTTCCGTCAGTGCCAAATATGCCTGTTCTGCAATCAGATACCGCGCAAGGCAATCATAATCCAGCTCGCTAAGCAGATTCAGTGCGGCAAGCTGCTTGCCGATTGTGCGGAATTTTTTATGTAAACCCTTTGGCAGATATTTTGGCACACGCAAAGTTTTAGGTGCTGGCGCTTTGACTTCCTGTGCGCGGCGCTGTTCAATTTCCGCCTGACTGAAATGCTTATTGCCCTTGGCAAGCAATAAATCAAGCGGCTGGCGTGTTCCCGCCATTGTGATCCCCTCCTTCCAGCAGGACTGCTTTCTGCTTAAATTGTTTTTCCCAGCGGCGGATAATCACAGCACAATATTTAGGATCAAGTTCCATGGCAAAACATTTCCGCCCATAACTTTCCGCTGCAAGGATAGATGTGCCGGAACCGCAAAATGGGTCAAGTATAATATCATTTTTCTGTGTGCTGTTGCGTATCTGCTGTGCAAATAATTCCACGGGTTTCATGGTTGGATGTTCTTCAGATTTTAAGGGCTTATCAAATTGGTAAACTGTGCTTTGCGCATTGCCGCCAAACCAGCGGTGCGGCGCACGTTTATCCCAGCCATATAAACAGCCATCATATTCAACCTGTCCCGCAAGGCATGGTTCGTGCTGGTATTTATAATCCTGCTGTCTGATGGTAAACATAAAATGATTTTTCACCCAAACCAGATACTGAAAAATATTTAGGGAGCCCCTGATTTAATCCTCCATGAGTCAGGAAGGTGTGGTATAATAGGGGAAAAGGGGGCACGTGGTATGAAACAGGAAAGTTTTAGTGATATGGAATACGCTTGTCGGAAAAAGAAGACAAAGCGGGAAGAATTTCTGGAGATCATGGACGAGATTATTCCGTGGGATGAATGGGTATCTC
>CAXHNU010000311.1:0-2082 GCA_964017555.1 uncultured Butyricicoccus sp.
TTCACCAAAATTTTATCGATCTTGCCTTTTCGACAATCCCGAAGCAAGCGGTTGAAATCTTCACGCTTGTCCATCCTCGTACCAGTCAAACCTTCATCCGCGTAGATATCTACAAATTCCCAACCATCATGCGCTTCAATTTTCGCGGTATAAGTCCGAATTTGTGCCGCATAGGAATGAAGCTGATCGTCAGAATCTGAACTGACCCGACAATATGCCGCAACCCGTAAAGTTTTACTTTGCATAATCGTCGGCGGGATAATCTTCACTTTTCCCATATAAAATCGCCTCTTTTCTGTCTTTACAACAACATTACTACACCTTTTCGCAAATATCCAGAACTATTCCCAAACACTTGCCGGACGGTATTCCTGTGTGGCAAGATCTTTTGCGACAGCAAATTCTTCTGCCGTCAGCAAGCCACGCTTGAACATTTTCTTTAACAATTCTAAGATAATATAATAGGCAATTTCATTCTTGATATTTAACATTTTCACAACCTCATAAAATAATCTCCAGTTTTCTTTTCACGAATAAATTCCTGCACATCTTTCAAGTTAGATGTGATCTTCATTTTCGGCAAAGTCCGCCGGACATCATCAAAATAACGCTGCCCCTTTGCTGCACGTTCATCCAGAATCGCAATCACACAACTATCATTTTCAGTACGGATTGCCCGTCCAAAACCCTGTTTTAATTTGATTTGCATATCTGGAACAACAATTGTGCGGATAAACTCCTGCAATGTTGGATAATTACTTTTTAGGTGGTTTTGCATTGCATCTGGATACGGAAATGGTAGGCGTGGAATCACCAACAACGACACGCAATCTCCTGGAAAATCGAATCCTTCCCATGCTGCACCTGCCGCTAACAATACACTCCCTGGACAACATTTGAACTGTTTCAAGATATGCTTTGCGTTGCGGCTCATGGTGAACAGTGGATATGGTAATTTTTCAACATTCAGTCGAGTTTGCACCGCTGACATCGCTGCGTAAGATGTGAATAATATCAGTCCATGTCCATGTGTCGCGTACAGTAAGCCAGCGATTTCTTGCGATATTTGGTCAAAATATGCCTTACTTTTCTGTTTTGGCGGTGAATTTGGTAAGTACAGCAAGCAGTTTTTCTCATAGTCAAAAGGTGAAAAAGAAACAGATTCTGTCACACGATGATTGCCTAACAAACCGACTTCCGCCTTAAATCTGCTGAAATCTTCCCCCACAGAAAGTGTGCCGGATGTTAGTATCATCGGCTGCTGCCTGCTCCAAAATATGCGGTTTAACTGATCCGATAAGTTCAAAATTGCCGCGCAGAATTTCGGATTCTCATCTTCATCCATCGTAATATATCGGAACATTTCATCTGAATCTGAACGTAAAACTTCTGTCGTAAACAGTAATTTTTTCAGCTTTTGCTGTGTAGATTTAGATAATGATGCTCCTGTCTTTTCGTTAATATTCCGCAAGATCCGATATATTGCCGACAGTATCGGGAGGAAGTTTGGGAAATCTAAAGATGTTGCTGATTCTCCTGTTTTCGCACACAGTTTTTTCTGCAGGCTCTTAAAAATACTTTGCAGATTCCTCGCTTCTATAAAGCATCTTTCCTTCTTTAAGCTGTCGATTATCGCTTGAATATCCTCCAATTCAAGTGATATTCCGAACATTTGCTGTGCTGCTTCTGGCAGTTTATGTGCTTCATCAATAATCAGAACTGCACTGTCCGGAAGGATGGTTTTGCGTCCACTGGCACGATGAATTCCATCTGCCAGCAACAGATTATGATTGCATATCTGAAACAGATATCGGTCTAACCCGCAAGATTTCACAAATAACCGATACCTACAATTATTACCTCTGCAATCACAATGTTCCGGAACATGAATTTGCTCCAAATTGTGCTTGCTAATATGCTTTATCGCATCAATATCCAACTTCGTCCGCAGGGAGAGCAGCGTTTTTGCTGCTCTCCTGTTCTTTTCTTTGAAGTGAATCCTTTACAAGTGGCGTTCTAACCGTTCATCGCACACATAGTGCGATTTTCCTTTGCGGACAACTGCCCGAATCGGGCTATGTA
>CAXHNU010000312.1:0-2054 GCA_964017555.1 uncultured Butyricicoccus sp.
AGCTGGCTGTTCCATCAGCCGCTGTTCAAAATTGGCTGCTCTGAACGGACAGATGAATATACCGTTTTTGGCAGTACGCAGGTGAAAAATGGGGATACCATACACAAGCTGTCCCCCTTTGCCCATGGTCTTACCATTGGTGCAATGTGTATTCTGGATGAAGCAAACATGGTTCCGCCGGAGCTTTTGTCTGCGATAAACCAGTTGACAGATGACACCCGCGAAGTCGATTTAAGTAATTACGGCTTACTGAAATTGCATTCCCGTACCCGTGTATTTATGACGATGAACGAGGATTACCAGGGAACTTGCCAACTGAATGATGCGACACTGGATCGCTTCCAAGGGATTTTTATGGATGCAGGGATGTCGATTGAGCAGCTTTTGCGTTATCTGGTTCCGGGAGCGTCGATGGAAAGCATCACGACTTGCGGTAAAGTTTTTAACAAGGTTATGTCTATCTACAAAGAAGGGCAGATATCTGAGAGCGCGATTACGATCCGGGGTTATACTGCGGCGCTGAAAGCTGCGGATTTACTGCCGCTCCGCACTTGCCTGGAAGATTCCATTTCCGGCAGATGCCAGGACGCGGCAGAACGGGAAATCATTCGTTCCGCGATTCAAATGTTCTGCGTGTAACACAAACTTTTTCGGAGGGGATTATTCCCCTCCTTCTTTGAAAGGAGATTGCACAAATGATTCAAGAGGTATTGGACGCCCGTAAACAGGATTTTGCAAAATGGCTGACTCCTGCTGTACAAAAAGTATTGACTGGGGTAAAAGCAATGTGCCTGGATTATCATAAGGTGGCAAGAATCCCACTTATCGTGAATACCGCAGGAGAAAGTTATACCGATGGAAAAAGTATTACGGTGTCACTCCCGGAATATTTCCTTGACCCCAAATACAATGAAACATTCTGGCTACTGGTGATGAAAGCCAGCACGGCACATGAATGTCAGCATATCAATTCATCCTCGCTTGGGAAAACAGCCGAGATGGCAAAAAACTACGCAAAATATATGCGGAAAACCTATGGGCTGCATGAACAGATCGGAGAAAATCTTGCGTTTCAGATGTTCAACATCATTGAAGATGGGCGGATTGAATCTATCATTGTGAGCCGGATGCCGGGATTGCTGATCAATTTCAAAATTAAAAATGGTGAAATCCGGGCACATGGCACAATTCAGAAAAAAGCTGAACCGGGCGATTCCCAAACGGAATATACCCATTTTATGAACCAAATCCTTTCTTATGCGAAATGCGGCGGCAACCTGCCCGGTATTCGGAAATACCATGGAGAACGCTTGGAGCAGGAATTTATGGCTATTAAGCCCTATATCAAACAGGGTGTGATGTCATATTCCTGTGGTGAGTGCCTGCGCAATGTGGAAAAGCTGCTGATGACTGCAGCTCATTATCTGAATGATTTGCTGAAAGCAGATTCAGATTTCCTGAAGCAGATGGAAAAGATGGTTTCAACCCCAGACTTTACTGGATCTGCGGAAGAAACCGAGTTTAATGAGAGTGGGAAATCTGGACAAAATCCGCTGTGGATTTTCCAGCAAAACCCGGAGCCTGGTACTTCTGAAAAAGAAGATACAAAGCAAGAGAATAGTGATTCTGCATCCGGCAAATCAGAAAACAACCAGGATGAAACATCATCTAATGGGCAGCAATATGAAGCCGGCAAGCAAGGAAATCAGCAGGGTAAGTCTTCAGCGAATGAAGAAGCCATCAATGATAATAGCCAGGAAAACGATCAAAATGGCGCTTCGTCTGGCAAAGATACTGACAATGCCGACAATAATGAAAATAATTCTTCATCTGATAAAGATACCAGCAATAAGGGGAACGGACAAGAGGATGCTCAAACTGAAAGCGATTCCAAAGATTCTGATAACACAGATGCTTCATCTTCCAATCCCCCGGCAAAAACTCAGGCTGGGCAAAAGAAAATGCAAGCAGACACAAAACAGAATTTGTCCAATGAGGTTCCGGCTGGGACTGATATGTCCGGCGACTTTTCAAATGTTGAACTGGAAATCAGA
>CAXHNU010000313.1:0-2025 GCA_964017555.1 uncultured Butyricicoccus sp.
AGCGTGCCGCCTGCCAGCAGCGCACTGCGCTGGCGTTCGGATACTTCACAATCTGCCTTAAAGGTATAACCATTCACGATAACCGTAACCTGGCTGCCCGCACGGATTTCGTCTGCAATATGCGGCAGTTGGATGCTGTCATTCAGGCTGACTTTATCATAATCCGCTGAGTCAGCAAAGGTCAGCGGCAGGATGCCGGAATTGACCAGATTTGCTTTGTGGATGCGTGCAAAAGATTTCGCCAGTACTGCACGGACACCCAAATACAGCGGGACAAGCGCGGCGTGTTCACGGGAAGAACCCTGTCCATAGTTTGCGCCGCCAATAATGATACCGCCGCCCATTTCCTGGCAGCGTGCCGGGAATTTCGGGTCAACATTGATAAAGCAGTAATTTGCATAATAAGGGATATTGCTGCGGTATGGCAACAGTTTTGCCCCGGCAGGCAGGATATGGTCAGTGGTGATATTGTCTTCGGTTTTCAGTACAATTTTACCGGAATAGCTGGCTTCTAATGCCGCGCCAAGCGGGAACGGCTTGATATTTGGTCCGCGGCGCACTTCAACAGAAGCTGGGTCTTCTGCCGGTTTGACAATCAGGTTGTCATTGATATCAAAATGTTCCGGCATTTCAATCACAGGCGCTTCACCCAAAGTGCGCGGGTCGGTCAGCACGCCTGCCAGCGCGGATGCGGCGGCAACTTCTGGGGATACCAAATAAATCTGTGCATCCTGGGTGCCGCTGCGCCCTTCAAAATTACGGTTGAATGTGCGCAGGGATACACCAGCGGATTCCGGCGACTGTCCCATGCCAATGCAGGGACCGCAGGCACATTCCAAAATACGTGCGCCTGCTGCAATAATATCTGAAAGCGCACCGTTTTTCGCCATCATATCAAATACTTGGCGTGAACCTGGGCTAATGGTCAGTGAAACATCTGGATGAACCGTTTTGCCCTTCAAAATCGCGGCAACCTTCATCATATCATAGTAAGATGAGTTGGTGCATGAACCAATGCAGCACTGATTGACTGGGATTGCGCCGATTTCCGCAACCGGCTTTACATTGTCCGGCATATGCGGCATGGCTGCCAGCGGCGCCAATGTATTCAGGTCAACCGTATATTCTTCATCATAGTGAGCATCGGGGTCGGACGCAAGCGGGATATAAACATCCCCACGCCCTTGTGCTTCCAAAAATGCCTTGGTTACTTCATCAGACGGGAATACTGAAGTGGTTGCGCCAAGTTCCGCGCCCATATTGGTGATAGTTGCACGCTCTGGTACAGATAATGTGGCAACGCCTTCGCCGGCATATTCTACAATTTTGCCAACGCCGCCTTTTACGGTCATTTGGCGCAGCACATCCAAAATAATATCCTTTGCGGCAACCCATGGCTGTAATTTGCCGGTCAGGTTGACCCGTACCATTTTGGGCATTGGGATATAATAGGCGCCGCCGCCCATGGCAACCGCAACATCCAAGCCGCCTGCGCCAAATGCCAGCATACCAATGCCGCCGCCTGTGGGCGTGTGGCTGTCTGATCCAATCAGGGTTTTACCTGGTGCGCCAAAGCGCTCTAAATGCACCTGATGGCAAATGCCATTGCCCGCCTTGGAATAATAAATCCCATGTTTTTTGGCAACCGTGCCAATATATTTGTGGTCATCCGCATTTTCAAAACCAGACTGCAAGGTGTTATGGTCAATGTAAGCAACCGAACGTTCGGTTTTTACTTGGTCAACGCCCATGGCTTCAAATTGCAGGTATGCCATGGTGCCAGTTGCATCCTGCGTCAGAGTCTGGTCAATTTTCAGCCCAATCTCTGCACCTTTTTCCATTTTCCCATCAACCAGATGGGCTTTCAAAATTTTTTCCGCAATTGTCATTCCCATTGTTTTGCATCGCTCCTTATATGTTCAGCACCAGTTTGCCCTGGTGCTTTTCCAGTCTAGCGGCGGCTTCCACAGCCTTCTCCACAGCAATACGCTGTGCCCGGTTTTGTATCCATTCGTTTGCCGGTTT
>CAXHNU010000314.1:0-2021 GCA_964017555.1 uncultured Butyricicoccus sp.
CTGATGGTACGATACTCCATGCAAGGGAGCTTCCGGCGGGAGGCTGAGAGGAGGGGCTTTTCCCCTCGACCTTACCTGATTTGGATAATGCCAACGTAGGGAAGCACAAAAAACCCGTGATGACAAAACGGGCGAATGGTTATGGTGCCAAAGGGAACACCCTGCGTGGGTGCTCCCTTTTTTGCGTATGAAAATCAGAAGGGATTGCTGAAAATGAAAAAAGTGCTTACTATTGCAGGGTCGGATTGTTCTGGCGGCGCGGGCATACAGGCAGATTTGAAAACCATGTCTGCCCATGGTGTGTTTGGCATGAGCGTGATTGTTTCTGTTGTGGCAGAAAATACAGCGCGGGTAATTGATATTCAAGATGTCAGCCCGACAATGATTGAAAAACAAATTGATGCGGTATTTGAAGATATTGTCCCGGATGCTGTGAAAATTGGTATGCTGTCTACCCCCGCCTGTATGAAAGCGGTGGCTGGCAAACTTGCACAGTACCAACCCAAAAATATTGTCATAGACCCGGTGATGTATGCGAAAAATGGCTGCCCGCTTATGAACCCAGATGCGGTTGGCACATTGATTAAAACTGTGCTGCCTTATGCCGATGTGTTGACGCCGAATATCCCAGAAGCGGAATGTATTGCGGGCATGGCAATCAAAACTCCAGCAGATATGGAACAAGCAGCTCGTAAAATCCATATAATGGGTGCCAAAGGGGTGCTGGTCAAAGGCGGTCATGCCATTGGCAACGCGCTGGATATTTTCTATGATGGCGCTGCGTTCCTGCGGCTGGAAAGCCGCCGCATTGATACAAAAAATACCCATGGCACAGGCTGTACTTTATCTTCGGCAATTGCTTCCAATTTGGCGCTTGGCTGCACAGTGCCGGAAGCTGTCCGCAAGGCAAAGGATTATGTCACCGATGCGATTATCCATTCGTTAGCAATCGGCAAAGGCTGCGGGCCACTCAATCATTTCTGCCGTATTTTTTCAGAGGGTGACGCCGATGAAACGTAAAGCAATCCGGAAATTGACCATCGCTGGTGTGTTGACAGCGGTAGCTGTAGCAGGCAGTTTGTTTTCCATTCCGGTATTTGGCGCAAAATGTTCGCCGGTACAGCATATGGTGAATGTGATAGCAGGGGTGTTATTAGGCCCAGGTTATGCGCTAGGCATGGGGTTTATTGCCGCTTTGCTGCGCAACCTGCTCGGGCTTGGCAGTTTGCTGGCTTTTCCCGGCTCCATGATCGGTGCGCTGCTGAGTGGGATTGCTTATAAACTGTGTCCGCATTTGCCTGCGGCTTATATCGGGGAAGTGTTTGGCACAGGCATTTTGGGCGGGATATTGTCTTATCCAGTTGCCGCATTTTTCATGGGCAACAGCACCGCGGCATTGCTGACTTTTGTGCCTTCTTTTCTGGTTTCAACTGGGGTTGGGGCAGCGGTTTCTGTGCTGGTGCTGTCCGCACTTGGGAAAACAGGCACATTGCGTCAATTGGAAGGGGCATTGCGGTGATCCATACATTAAAAACTGTGGTACAGCAGGCGCAAACCACACGTCCGCTGGTTCATGCAATTACCAATTATATTACCGCCAATGATTGCGCCAATATGATCCTTGCGGCAGGGGGCGCACCAACCATGGCGCAGGATGAACGTGAAGTAGAAGAAATTACAGCGCTTAGCAATGCGCTGGTATTAAACCTGGGTGCGCTGCACGCACAACAGGCAATGCTGCTGGCAGGGCGGAAGGCAAATCGTTTGGGGCATCCCGTGGTATTTGACCCGGTTGCGGCGGGAGCGTCTTTTCTGCGCGGGGAAAACAGCCGCAGGCTGCTGCATGAAGTCAAAATGGCTGTGATACGCGGCAATGCGTCAGAAATCCGTGCGCTTGCTATTGGCACAGAAACAACACTTGGCGTGGAAGCCAATGCGCTGGATAAAGTGACAGAAGCCAATTTGTTGGAATCTGCCGCGCTTGTGCAGGCATTCAGCCGCCGTACAGGTGCGGTGGTTGC
>CAXHNU010000315.1:0-1969 GCA_964017555.1 uncultured Butyricicoccus sp.
CAATATGGCTCTATACTTAGGTTTTGTATCATGTTTCGATTGCATGTGATTTGAGCGGAGCTTTAATCAGTGGTTCCCTAAAAATCATCTGATAAAAAACAAAATCAGAACAGAGGCAATCATTCCAAAACTGTGACTGCCCCTGTTTTGGTTTCGTACGGGCGTTTGGCGGACTGTGATCGCACGTGTGCGGTTTTAGAGCAGCGAAGCGGATAGGGATACCCCCAGAGGGATTCAGCCCACACAGCCCACCGTTCCAGCGCAGCCAAAGTTTAAAGTTAACATTTTACTATATTTATGAACTGCTGATTTCTATTTTCTCAATCAAGCATTCATGATGTTTCGTATCCTTATTATAGTTAATGCCAATCAGGAAAACTGTTCCGGAATAACCCTCAAGTGCTTTCACATATTGTTTTTCTTTGACCTGCTGAATAGCGCCTTGTGCAGAATGATCCCATTTCAGTTCAACAATCATCGCAGGTTTATCCAGATTGTTACTTCGAGGGGTAAAAACCATATCGGCGAAACCTTTTCCGGCAGGAAGTTCCCGTTTCAGATAATAGTAATTTCTTGCACTGTAATAGGCAAGAGAAATAACGCAGCTAAGCGAATTTTCATTGTTATAGGACAGGATAGAAGTTGTATCCATATGAACGGAATCCAATCCTGCCGCAACAGCTTCGGTATCGCTATTTAAGGTTGATTCTAATAATGATTCTGAAGCAGTAATAGACTGCATCACTTCCTGCCAATTTGATACTTCGATTGCATTGACAAATTCACCACGGACCTCTTCGTTCGGAATAAAAACTTGCTGTTTCTCTGCATCATATCCTAGATATCCTAAATGAATCAGCAAGGTGAGTACATCATCTTTGGTTTTAAATGTTGTCATATCATTGGTGAAATGTGCAGGATTGATTTTGACCTTTTCGCCGCCAATCATTTGAATCACAGCATCTTTCAGTCCATCATAGTTCATATCAATATAAACCCGCAGTGCTTCATAAGTTTCAGTCTGTGTCCAATAACTTCCAAACTCTTCGTTTAACATAGCATCAACAACAGATTTGGGACTATATATATGTGCCGTACTCCGGAATTGATATCCATCATACCAGCGTTTGGTTTCTTCAAAATCCATATTGAATTGTGTGCATAATTTCTGCACTTCATCTTCTGTAAAGCCAACATATTCAGCAAGGCGTTTAGGACTGGTCATAGAGAACTCGCTGAACATATTGAGTGCTGAGTGTGTACCATATTTTTTGACTGGCAAAATACCTGTCATATAAACCAGGTTCACATAAGGTTTATCCTTCCATAAAGCGCGAAGAAAATCCAAATAATCTTTCTGTGCATCTAAATTATCTTTCATCTCACGGAAGATGCAGTCCCATTCATCCACGATGAAGATAAAACCTTTTTTACCTGCTTTGAAAATGCGGTTTAATGCAGGTACCAATCGTGTTTCTTCGGAATCAATAATGTCTGGATAGTTTTCCTTCAGTTCAAGAAGAATTTCTTCCTGAAAATAGCGCAGCATTTCGCGGACATCTCTGGATGCCATGCTTAAAAAGTCCTGCATATTGAGGAAAATTACATTATATTGATTTAGATGTTGATCAAAAGAAGGGTGTTCTGCAATTGCTAATCCTTGAAACATTTCACGTGAATCACATCCGCAGCTATAGTATGCCGTCAGCATTTTTGCAGCCATCGTTTTGCCAAAACGCCGTGGGCGGCTGACACAGATAAATTTTTGTTCAGTATCAAATATATCATTGGTATAAGCAATTAATTCGGTTTTATCCACATAAATTTTGGAACGCAGCGAAGTCCGAAAACCTTCGTTTCCTGGATTCAAATAGATTCCCATAGTGCTCGCCTCCTGTTCTGCAATAGGTAAAATGTTGTAACGAAAAATATTTAATGAATACATTTCTTATCTGAATTATACCATGCC
>CAXHNU010000316.1:0-1966 GCA_964017555.1 uncultured Butyricicoccus sp.
GGAGATGGGACAGCAAGCATAAAAGATAGAATCCGGGAAGAATGGGCGCGTATTCATTCTGGTGCGGACAATGCGTTCCGGATTGCTGTTTTAGACCATGGATTAAAATATACACCTATTACCAGCACCAACCGCGATGCACAGTTTATCGAAAGCAAAAGCGCAAGCATTGAAGATATCGGCAGATTGTTTAATATTCCGTTATATAAACTTGGTGTTGGCAAGCAGACATATTCATCCAATGAACAGGCTGCAATTGAATATATGCAGCGCACACTTGCGCCAATTGTTTCGGAATATGAACAGGAGGACAGTTACAAATTATTGCTTTCCAGTGAGCGGGCAGGCGGCTTGCAAATCCGCAGGAATATGATGGGTGAATTACGCGGCGACTGGGCGGCACGTGCAGCATGGTATAAAGCCATGCGGGAAATTGGTGCATACAGCATTGATGATATTCGGGCGCTGGAAGATTTACAGGATGTGCCGGGCGGTGCGGAACGGTATGCGTCCCTGAACTATGTTCCGGCAGATGTATTCCGGCAATTATCGTTAAATCGAAATCAACCAGCAGGAGGTGAATAAAAATTGAGATTTTCATTGAATGGGATTATTTCATCAGATGAAGATGCACGAGTTTGGAAGTTTTTCGGCTGGCGTGCAGTTTGTCCGGCAGATATCCGCGCTGCATTGTCTGGCAACACAGATGATGAATTTATAGTAGAAATCAATTCCGGCGGCGGTTCCGTTTATGCCGGGTTTGAGATGTATTCTTTGCTGCGCGGTGCATCAGTCAAAACCCGTGCGGAAGTGCAAAGTCTTGCCGGTTCTGCGGCATCGGTTGTGCTGATGGGTGCAGATATGGCGGCGTGCTCCCCGGTGGCGCAAGTGATGATCCATTTGCCCAGCACGGCAACACAGGGCAACCAAATTGTGCATGGGCAAAGTGTGCAAGTGTTAAATGCTGTGACGGCTTCTATCATTGCGGGATATGAAAGCAAATGTCAGGGCAAAACATCACCGGAAGCCCTGCGCAAGCTGATGGACAAGGAAACTTTTTTGACTGCCCAGCAGGCTTTGGATATGGGTTTAATTGATGAAATCATTGGCGAAGGACAAGCTGTAAATCCAATGAATGTCATGAACGCATCCGGCGGTTTGCCGGATATTGAAAAACTGCGTGCAGCTTATCTGGAACAGCATCAATCTGAACCGGAACCGGAATCAGAAGCAAAACCAGAACCGGAAAATGAACATCGGAAACGTGTACTTGCTATTGCGGAAGCGACACTGAAAACACAGGAAATCTTTTGACTTTGGAGGAAACCGACATGAAGAAAAAATTGCTTGATTTGCTGGCGCAGAAAAAATCTGCCGTACAAGCCATGCGCGATGCGGATGCAAAAAACGACCAAACTGCCTTTGACGCGGCAGCGGAAAAGGTGTCCAATTTGGACACCGAAATTGCACGGGTGCAGGCAATCATTGCAGCGGAAGAAGCGCTTCCAGCGCCCCAGCCGCAGGATGGCACTCCGATTCCCGCGGCAGGCAGTCAGCCGCTGCACAACTCCACCGACTGCATCCATGCTTTTGCGGAGTGCATCCGCGCACAATTGCGCGGCGACCAGGCGACCTTTGCTGCCAATGCGGAAATTGTCCGCAATGCGGTGCGCAATGAAGATGCTGGCGCACTGACTGAGGGCACACCAGCCAGCGGCGGCTTGATTGTGCCGCAGGATATCCAAACAACAATCAATGAATTGCGCCGCGCACTCAATCCACTGTCCGAATTGTTTTCGGTTGAAAATGTTTCGGCGCTGTCTGGTTCACGTGTGGTGGATACTCACCCGGTCGCAGGTTTTACCAAACTTGCGGAAATGGGTACAATCGCCCGCGATGATAAACCGGCATTTGCAAAAATTGAATTTAAAGTAGAAGATTATGCGTTGATTGTGCCAGTATCCAA
>CAXHNU010000317.1:0-1951 GCA_964017555.1 uncultured Butyricicoccus sp.
GACTCTATACTTGGGTTTTGTATCATATTTCGATTGCATGTGATTTGAGAGGAGCTTTAATCAGCGGTTCCTTAAATAGGACAGGGTTTTTGTTCTGCGGGAAACCCTGTCAGAAACCGCATGAGAATGCACCTATTGGCGTATAATCGCTTGCGCGGCATGGTCTGCGAAAAACTTTTTGGGGCGCATATGCAGCCCCTCAAGGCTTGCAAGCCGGGTGCGGCATTGGCGGAGAGTTAAGCCCGTCACTGCGGCAACATCCGCATATGTAACAAACTCGCAGCCGCTTTGTTCTTGCAGCCGCTTTGCCAGTGTCCGGTGGTCAATTTGCTGCCTGCACATCAATTTCCCTCCCTTTTTTGAGATATTTCAAAGTGAACACAGGTATCAAGAATTTCCCTATTTTTCAATCTTGGATATGAACAATGTCCACAATGAAGTGGTGACATATCCTTGATATAGTGCCTGTGAAAGTGCTTACAATTCAGGCAAACTTGAGTTTCCGGTTCAATTCCAAGTCGATATCGTTCTGTATATTCGTTTTCGTACATTTGCTTTTATCCTCCTTAATGTGATATAGTTATTATGTCTACCTATTCACACAAAACAGGTACTAACTGTACCTTTCATGCCTATATTATAAGGTACAGTTTGTGCCTTGTCAAGAAGGAGCGACAAATTTATGAACATGAACGAAAGCTTGCATCAGCACAGGGTATCAAGACACCTTACACGGCAAGAAATTGCCGACTTGCTTGAGATTAGTGTACGAACATATCAAACATACGAAACAGGTACAAGAGAACCGCGCATTGAAGCGCTTATAAAAATTGCCGACTTTTATAATATCTCTATGGATGATTTAATCGGCAGAACGTTCCCTAAGGATTCTTTGATGAATACCGAACAAATCTTCTAAAGCATCCCAAATTTCAAAATCCCCGCCACGCATACCAGCTTCTATGAATCTATAATACCGTTCGCTGATTTCCAAATACTCAGCGACTTGTTTTTGCGTCATACCCTTATCAAGCCGGGCTTGGCGTAATTTTATTCTCATACACTCTCCTTTGACTGCTCATCTAAAATGGTCGTGCGGTTGGCATAGAACCGTTCTTCGTGGTGGCTTTCTATTTTGCGGATAACACCAAGCAGCCGCTCCAGACTGCGGAGGGCTTTCTTTTCGTCCTCTGCCCATTTTGCAATCTGGTAAGTAAATTCCCATGTATCTTTTGCCTGCCTGCGCCGCCGCCGGATTTCCCGCAGTAGTGCGGCAAGCTGGGCATCCTCGGTATATGTGCCATCATGTAGTTCCAGCCGGTGCAGGATATCTTGGGTTTCATCGCTGGTAAGCTGTTCTTCAGCAGCCGCCATGCGGTATTGTTCCGCGGCTTCCCGCAGGAATGTCAGGAAGCCTGCTATTATTTCACTGTACAATTTTTCACGTCCTTTTGTACCGCCCAAATGGGCGGGCTTTGAATGTCCTATTTACGCACAGATCACGCGTCAGAATCCTTAAAACTTCTGGCTATTTGACAGCCAATGCCAGTCTTTTTCCGTAGAACCCTATTAACTTCCATCCAATAAGGTTCATGCGGTATTGCACATTTGGGCAGCCATGGACAGCTTCCGCAGGTTTCATTCCCTGTGACTGGTTTGTGGCTGCACCTGCTTTCGTATGCAGCCACAAAGAACCGCGCAACGCATTCCCAAAACCGATCTTCATCAATTTCCCCGGCATCCACTTTGGGTGCTTTGGGTTGCAGTTTCTCCATGTCGGAAGCCAGTGCATCTGTCAATGTTCTGGCTTCTTTCAGTGTTTCAACCAATTGCGCAACCTGCACAGCGCTTTGACGCACTGCTTCCATCCCTTCAAGTTCCACCGGAATAGTAATGGTGGTTTTAGCCATATTGTTTTACCGTCCTTTCTGTGCCTGTGTTGTTGCAGTTT
>CAXHNU010000318.1:0-1945 GCA_964017555.1 uncultured Butyricicoccus sp.
AAGGCGTGATGAACGGCAAGACCGCCCTGCCGGTAAAGGCATGGAAAGCGGAGTATGCCAAGCTGACCGCCGAACGTGAAACGCTCAACCGGCGGTATCTCGCGTTGAAAGGGGAAGTGAAAGAAGCCGAGCAAATCCGCAGGAGCGTTTACAGCATCTTGCGTCAGGAACAGCGGGAGCAACAGCCCCGCAGGGCGCAGGATATGGAGCGGTAACAGACAGGGCGGCGGAGATAGTAACCGCCGCCCTGTTTTGGCCTTTCTTGTATAATGTAGCCGAATCCTAAGCAAAGAAACAGTCAGCCTTATCCGAGAAGTTCTGCTAATCGTTCTTGTATCAACTCATCTTTTGTAATCAACCAAAATGCTTGTTCCTCACTGTCATATAGAGCAACAGCTTTCCCGTCCATAGCCTGATAGAGTTTTCGGGTGTTACCCACTGCAATCTGCTCTGTAATATCCGCAATGGGGTTTAGGTACGGACTCAATTTTCCGCCCCTGTTCAGCATCTCTGATTCAAAATCAGGAAAATCCCATAGAATCAGATTTAGTTCCTCGTCACAAGCCAAGGCCCATAAAAATTCTGCGGCAAGAAAACCGTCTAAAATACCATACACACCCCATTCACCAACGCCGTCATTGGCTCGGCGGTATAAAAAGGGGCTGTTCAGTTCTGCCGCCCAGTGATACACTGACTGATTTTCTTCCAGAAAGTTCAATTTCCCATCCTTTGCCTGCTTCAACCCAGAAAGAGGACGAACCACATTATAACTGCGGTAAAATTTACTTGGCAGATAGCGATAAAACTCTTCCAATGGCAGTGGAAGTAAAGCTCCCAGACGGGCCTCTGCCCGCTGGATGCTTTCCTCCTTTGCCCCCTTGCCATCAATTCCGGCAAATTCACAGAAGAACTGTAATACTGGAGCAATAGATTTCAGTTCCCGTTCCTGTGGCAGTTGGGACGGAGCCGAATTAAAAATGGGATGTCCATCCTGGCTTTTAATCCAGACATATTTGAATCCCATCTTTTTTATAAAATGTTCCAGTTCCTTATCAGACTTGCCGCCAAAATAGGCCGTCCCTGAATAAAGAATACTTCCGCATAAAATTCTGGATGGTTCTTCCACAAAATTTACACTAAAATTTGTTCTGTGACTGGAAAGCTGCTCAGTTGGAACATGATAAAATGTATTTGGAAGATGCTCCCTCATTCTTTCCCAATAGCTTCCTGACTTATCCTTATTGACGGCTACTACGCTGGGCTGCGCCAAAGTCTGCTGGTATCCTAACCATTCCATGACCCACTGAGAGAGTTTTGACTGATTGCACGGCACTTCACGGCCTTCCAGATGCTTTTCTTCCTTGCGTGTTTCTGGCAATACATAAAGTCCCCACATCTGCGGATCTTCCAGTTCATTGCTGCTCATAGTGTCTTTGCTTTTGTGATATCGGCTTACTTCAAAGCCATAGCCGTACCTTTCATGTTGGCAAAATGGCACGATGGTAATTATGGTATCAGTCCAATAAACACGCTTGTAAATTTTTAATTCCTCAAGTGGAATCAGACTTCCCTTTTCCGTAAAGGCAGGATCACCCGGATGAAAAGTCATGTATAGTTCCCGCAAAGCCTTCGGCAAAGGAAATCCTAATTCCGCCTCCTTTTGGGCGATGTCCTCTAAAGTAACGATACTTTCCATATTACTTCCAAAGGATTTTATCTTTTGCAGTTCCTTTTGTATCATTTTGGCAGACCTCCCCCAAAACCCAGTATCGAAACGATATGTTTATCCGTTTTCTTGAAAAGTATAGCACATCTCCCCGCCGAAAACAATCCCTGTTCTACGCCGTTCCGACTATCCAGACCGTCAAGGCCGAGTAGTATTTTTTGCTTCGCAAAAAATCTCCACTCTGCCCCCTTGACTGTCTGGATTTTTGCCGTTGCCATT
>CAXHNU010000319.1:0-1933 GCA_964017555.1 uncultured Butyricicoccus sp.
CCTTTTTGGTTTGTAACTGCAATGATTGTTGACAAAATAAACACTCCAATGACAAAGTTTCCAAAAATAATTTATCAGTTACTATTATACTACGTTTTGCGGCAAAAATACAGAGGGAAAAGTTGATTTTCATATTGGTTTCAGAAAAATTTTATCTATCGTGTATTGGGATTACAATGCCTTTTAAGGACAAAAAGATTGCAGATAAACCATCCTGCCATAAACTTGACAACCAGATTCCCGTACCGTAAAATAAAAAAGAGAAGCATAGGTTATGTGCGATAGATTATAAATTGACAAAAATTTATATCATAGTAAAGGGGTGATAACATGGACAAGCTGGATTTAATCTTAAGTCAGCTTACAGATATCAAGCAGGATGTTGGCACCATGACGCAAAGGATGGGTGCCATGGAGCAAACTGTTTTAACCATGCAGAAAGACATTGGTGAACTCAAAGAGGATGTCAGCGTATTGAAAACCGATGTCAGTGGGCTCAAAGAAGACGTCAGTGTATTGAAAACCGATGTCAGCGGACTCAAAGAGGACGTCAGCGGGCTCAAAAAAGATGTCGCTGTTCTGCAAACTGGCTTCATCGAGCTTAAAGAGGACGTCAGTGGACTCAAAAAAGATGTCGCTGTTCTGCAAACTGGCTTCATCGAGCTTAAAGAAGACGTCAGTGGACTCAAAGAGGATGTCAGCGGACTCAAAGAGGACGTCAGCGGGCTCAAAGAAAACGTTGCTGTTCTGCAAACTGACGTCAGCGGGCTTAAAGAGGATTTCAGCGGGCTCAATGAAAAGGTCACTGTTCTGCAAACTGGCATGAATGGGCTTCAGCGAAAGACCAGCGCTTTGCAAACCGACGTCAGCGCGTTAAAAGAAGATGTCAGCGGTTTGCAAATTGCCGCAGAAGAAGTCCGCAGCGGCACAAATGTCTTAATTGACTGGGCAGAAAGGGCTGCCGCAAATATAAAAGTCCCATTAATGAAATTAAGCTGATACATAAACAAAAAAGGGTGGTATGATAATCCTCAGTACCACCCTTGCTTTTTTATCCATATCACGTATCAAAATCCATCAGGAGGAATCCTTTATCACATGAAAGAAAAAATCCTTGCTTTAGCCCAGAATCCCGAAGATCGTTTGCTGCTTGCAAACGTATGGGATAAAATGGGCGCTGATTATTTGGTGCATACCCGGTTTTTAGATCTGCGCGAGCGGGCTTTGGTGCAGCAGGCAACCCGTATTGCCAAACAGCGCCATGTCTTTTGGGGCGGTTATCCGGATGCGGAACGGGTTTGTGCCATATTCCTGCCCGATTATTTATCCGAAGAAGATGCTGTGACAGAAGAAAACAGCCCGGTCGTATTGCTCCGCGCGGAAAAGAAACCAGCAGACCAGTTATCCCATCGGGATTATTTGGGTGGGCTGATGGGGCTGCAAATCTCCCGCGATACCATCGGTGACATTTTGGTCGGCGCGCATGGCGCCGAATTGCTTGTTCTGCGTGAAATGACAGATTTTATTTTGCTGCATTTCACGCAGGCAGGCAGGAAAACAATCCATGTTTCCCCATTCCCATTATCTAAGCTTCGTTTGCCAGTGGTGCAGGAAATCGAAAAAGAAGGTTCGGTTGCCTCACTGCGACTGGACAGCCTTGCCGCTTTAATCTTTTCCCTGCCGCGCAGTGAAGTGCAGGCAATGATTGCAAAAGGTTTGGTTTTTGTCAATCAGCAGCCTTGCTTAAAACCTGGGCATACCTTATCTCCTGGGGATCGCATGACTGTGCGCGGCAAAGGCAGAGCGGCAATTATCGCCCTTGGCGGCACAAGCAGAAAAGGCAGGCAGTTTGTCCGCTATACCCGTACCCAATAGCGGGAACAGAAGGTTTTTGTTGCATTTTCCCTATCATTGGCATTCCAGCAGCAAGTTT
>CAXHNU010000320.1:0-1929 GCA_964017555.1 uncultured Butyricicoccus sp.
GCCGAATCCATGTCCGAAACACTTGCATCAGCAAATATGGCTGAAAAATATATTGATGTGCTGGATGGGCTTGGCACAGCAACCCGGCATACTGCTGACGAAAAGGAAAAATATCATACCACCCTTACGATGCTTTGTGACACAGTGCCGGAACTGGCAGAATATATCGACTTGGAAACCAACAGCATTGAAGGCGGTACACAGGCACTGCGTGAACATATCGACGCGATGAAACAGGATGCACAGCAGCGGGCATATCAGGACGCTTACAACGAAGGACTGAAAACACAGTCAGATGTTGAAAAAGAGCTTATCAAAAATCGCATTGAACTTTCAATGGCCGAAAATACACTGGAGCGCGCCCGAAAAAAATATGCGGACACAGAGAAAAAAATCCATGAATTAAACGCATACGATGATAATTCCTATGTGGAATATCAAAAGCTGATGGATGAACTTGATCGTGCCGAATATGAAGTCAGCAATGCAGAAGCCGCAGTAATGAGCTACAGCGAATCGGTGAAAAATTGTGAGCAGGCATCCAGCGAAGCTGCGGATAAAGTTGCCGCACTGAAAGACGCTATGGACGCTTTCACGATTCAGGCAGTGAGCGGCGGGGAAGTTTCAGCAGAAGACGCCGCAAAGCTTGTTGACCTTGGGAATGCCGCGGCTGATGTTTCTGACCAAATGGCGACATTGACGGAAGCTTATGATACAGCTTGCGCAGAAGCTTATGAAAGTATATCCGCACAATATAACTTGTGGGATCAGGTGAAAGAATCTGCTGCAATCAGTGTGGACACCTTAAACAATGCCATGGAAAGCCAGACAAAATACTGGCAGGGGTACAACTCCAATTTGCAAAACCTGATTGCACGTGGTGCAGAAATTGACGGATTGCGCCAAATGGTCGCTTCACTTACCGACGAAGGAGAACAAGGTATCGCGGCAATTGCCGGACTGGCAAACGCTACAGACAGTGACTTAAAGCAGGCTGTGCAAAACTGGAAGACCCTGCAAAATGAACAGAAAGCGACATCCGAAAGTGTCGGCGAATTGAAAACGCAATTTACTGAAAGAGTAAATGAGATGCTGGAAAGTTTCAAAAGCACAGTTGCCGATATGAATCTTAGCAATGAAGCAAGAGCAAGCGCAGAAAGCACCATTAACTCCTTTATTAAAGCGGCAGATGATATGCGTGGTCCGGTGCGCGAAGCTTATGCCAGACTTGCAAGGGAAGCCATTAACCAGTTAAACACAGTCAAATCTACAATATCAAGCGCATACTCCACCATCGGTGCAGGTGCAAATTCCGGTGATGGCGGTGCGCATTTCTGGGCAAATGGTTTTGCTTCCGGCACACTTAACGCCCCGCCAGGCTGGTCTTGGGTTGGCGAACAAGGGCCAGAACTTATCAATTTGCATGGTGGTGAAGCTATTCTGCCAGCAGATACTTCCCTGACTTTTGCAGCGGCGGCAGCTATGCCGGAAATGCAAATTACCGCATTTGCGCCGCAGGTTATAGAAGCAATTGGGGCATATGCCAATCCACCTGTCCAAGCAGAAAGTGCAATCTATGCGCCCGCTGCATCCGCGTCGCCTACAGCAATAATTAATATCCATATTGACGGTAATGCAACACCTGAAACTGTAGACAGGCTGTATGATTTTCGGGATGAAATGATGGATATGATGCAAGAAATAATGGCAGAAGAACGGATCGCGGCAAGGAGGAACACTTACATATGAGCAGGATTTATACTACAGTGCAAGGCGATATGTGGGACAGTATCGCGTATAGCCAACTTGGCAGCACAACACATACAGACAGCTTGATTGCCGCCAATCCTGCATATCGGAATATCTATAGTTTCCCTGCTGGAATCCAGCTAATCCTTCCTGACTTGGATGATGTCCGGCAGCCGTCTG
>CAXHNU010000321.1:0-1928 GCA_964017555.1 uncultured Butyricicoccus sp.
CCAGGGCAGGAATAACAGTTGAGCACAGGGACACAAACTGCTTTTGTACCACCGGTAAAGATTTTCCCTTTTTGAAAGCCTATGATATAGCCATTCACCAGGACAGCGGAAATCAACTGCACCATTCTTTGAAATGAAATATGTTTTTTCGTATCTTTATGTTTCAGCCGATGCCGATACATTCCAGGCATATTTTCACCGCCTTTTGCATGACTTCCAAGTATTCTTTTTTTAGCACACCAATGGCGATCAGCAGCATTGACAGCCCAAGTAAACCATATCGCATAAACAGCACGGATTTATGTTTCAAGATGGATTTCCGCCTTTCCACTGGCTTTCAGCGCGGCATTGATCTCGGGGAGGAATGCGCCGGACAAGTCTTCCTTCCCGCCAACGATGGCATTGCCAACGAGATTGCCTTCTGTGTCCACAAGGATTGTTGTTGGTGTGTATTGGATATTTGCGCAAACCGTTTGGAAATCCCCATCACCAGCAATGAGTGTAATGCCTTCATATCCAGCCTCATCCAAAATGCTTTTTGTGATTTCTTCATCCAATATTCCATCCAAGCAAACGGTAATCAGCTGCACATTATCAGGCAAAGCTTTTGCAAAGGCGGCAAGATCGGGCATTTCAGCAATGCAGGGTCTGCATGTCAGCGACCAAAAGTTAATCATGGTGATATCTTTGGCGGCAATATCATCTTGTGTGAAACTGCTGCCATCCAGCGCAGTTGCAGAGAACGACTGTAAACTGCCCTGCACAGCAGGAAGTTCATCGGAAACCGCCCCATTGCTTTCACTGGGTTTGTCACTGGGTTCCGCATCCGCAGGGGAGGGGTTTTGCTGGCTCGAACAGCCGGCAAGCAGCATATTTGCCGCAAGGGCAGCACAAAGCAGCAGTGTGAATTTTTTTCTGTTTTTCATGGCAATATACCTCTTGGTTTTTCAGATTTTACGTTTATGCTTTCATACCCATATGATAACATGGAAAAAAGCTTTTGTCCATTCAGCCATACGCGGGTTCTGCACAAACTGGCATGATTCTTTTTGCGAGAATTGACTATTTCATCACAGCCAAAATGTGATAAAATAAAAGCTGCCAGAATTCATATAGGAGTGATAGGAAATGCAGAACGAGCGTTATCAATTAAATCGGGAACTTGCCCAAATGTTAAAAGGCGGCGTGATTATGGATGTCACAACCCCGGAACAGGCAAAAATTGCGGAAGCTGCCGGGGCTTGTGCCGTTATGGCGCTGGAACGGATTCCAGCGGATATCCGGGCGGCTGGCGGCGTATCCCGCATGAGTGACCCGCAAATGATACAGGGGATTCAAAACGCCGTATCCATCCCGGTTATGGCAAAATGCCGCATCGGGCATTTTGTAGAAGCCCAGGTGCTGGAGGCGATTGAAATTGATTATATCGATGAAAGCGAAGTGCTGTCCCCCGCGGACGATGTATATCATATTGATAAAACCAAATTCCGGGTGCCATTTGTTTGCGGCGCACGCGATTTAGGCGAAGCCCTGCGCCGTATCGCGGAAGGCGCGGCAATGATTCGTACCAAAGGCGAACCCGGCACAGGGGATATCATTCAGGCAGTACGGCATATGCGTGCCATGAATGCGGAAATCCGCCGCGTACAGAATTTGTGTGAAGATGAACTGTTTGAAGCAGCGAAACAGTTGCAGGTGCCTGTCGAACTGCTGCGCAGCGTCCATGAAACCGGGCGTCTGCCGGTTGTGAACTTTGCGGCAGGCGGCGTTGCAACGCCGGCGGATGCCGCGCTGATGATGCAGCTTGGTGCGGAAGGCGTATTTGTCGGCTCCGGCATTTTCAAATCAGGCGATCCGGCAAAGCGTGCCGCTGCCATTGTACAGGCAGTGACGAATTATACCGATGCAAAACGCATTGCCGCGCTGTC
>CAXHNU010000322.1:0-1924 GCA_964017555.1 uncultured Butyricicoccus sp.
CAGCTCAAAGATATCATTGATACCGAAGGGGAGCTGTGGCAGGCGCTGGGCGGCTCTGCGGTGGGTGTGCTGCTGACTTATCAAGGTTATGATGATGTTCCGGAAGGGCACTGGGCTTATGCGTCCATCAAAGCGGTTTCCGAAGCCGATATCATGCAGGGCAGCGGCAGTTTGTTCCGCCCGGATGACCTGATTACGGTGGCAGAAGTATGCGCGGTAATGGTGCGGGTATTTGGCATTGATACTACAAGTATTACCCCGCCGGATGGCGCGGCATGGTACTATACCGAAGCGACTGCCGCGAAAAAAGCGGGGCTGACAAATGGTCTTGGCGAGCAAATCAATTATACCGCAGCCATGACACGGATAGACGCCATGCAGGTGATTGCCAATATGCTGGTGCAGCAGGGACAGCCCGCTATTGTAGATCCGGCTGAAATTGAAGCGCAGTTATCCCAGTTTTCGGACAGTGCGCTTGTCCCGGAAAACCGCAGGGCAGCAGCGGCATTATGCGTGAAAACAGGGGCAATTGTTGGTTCGGACGGCAAATTAGGCACACAGGACGTTTTCACTCGCGCCCAGTTTGCACAAATCCTGAGCGGGTTGTTTGTCACACCCGAACAGCCGGAAACAGAAGAACCCATAGAAGAAAGCGCTGACTGATTGCCCAATTGACAGAAAGCGGCTGTCAAAAAACGCGAAACCCCAGAAATCCAAACATCATAAAATCCCGCAGAAGGTTTGGCAAACCTTTTGCGGGATTTCTTTCACTTTTGATAAAAGCGCTTTCAGCAAACAGGGCGTTTTTGACAGCCCTGCTTTTGATCCATGTTTAACGGTAAATCGGGAAACGGGAACACATCTCTGTGACATTGGCGCGGATTTCATCTGCTTTTGCTTCAAAAGCAGTCGCGGTCTGCCATACAAATTCTGCAATGCGCAGCATTTCCGGTGCGCCAAAACCGCGTGTGGTCACCGCTGGTGTGCCAATGCGCATACCAGAAGTCACAAAAGGACTTTCCGGATCATTTGGGATGGTGTTTTTATTTGCGGTGATATAAACTTCATCCAAACGGGCTTGCAGCAACTTACCGGTAACGCCTGCTTTGCGCAGGTCAACCAGCATCAAATGGTTGTCTGTACCGCCGGAAACCAGGTCAAATCCTTGTTTCATCAAGGCGTCAGCCAATACACGCGCATTCTGTGCCACATTGGTCTGATAAGCGCGGAATTCGGGCTGAAGCGCTTCGCCAAAGCAGACTGCTTTCGCCGCGATTACGTGCATTAACGGGCCGCCTTGTGTGCCGGGGAAAATTGCCTTGTTCATCTTCTTGGCAATTTCTTCATCATTGGTCAGGATGACGCCGCCGCGTGGACCGCGCAATGTCTTATGGGTTGTTGTTGTCACAACATCGGCATAAGGCAGCGGGTTCATGTGCAGACCTGCCGCAACTAAACCCGCAATATGCGCCATATCCACAAACAAGTATGCACCAACAGAATGGGCAATCTGTGCAAACTTTTCAAAATCAATGGCACGCGGATAAGCAGACGCGCCCGCAATAATCATTTTGGGCTGTTCTTTCTTTGCCAGCGCTTCCACTTCATTGTAGTCGATATAACCATTTTCATCCACGCCATAAGCAACCATATGGTATAAAAGCCCGGACTGATTGACAGGGGAACCATGGGTCAAATGTCCGCCATTATCAAGGCTCATGCCCATAACGGTATCGCCTGGCTTGACAAGCGCCTGATATACTGCCATATTGGCTTGTGCGCCGGAGTGCGGCTGTACATTGGCAAACTTTGCGCCAAACAATTCGCATACCCGGGCGATTGCAAGGCGTTCCACCTCATCGACGCATTCGCAGCCGCCATAGTAGCGTTTTCCTGGATAACCTTCTGCGTATTTGTTGGTAAG
>CAXHNU010000323.1:0-1917 GCA_964017555.1 uncultured Butyricicoccus sp.
ATATGTTACAACTTGGTTTATATTTTTCATATCCCATTACCATGGTATCATACGATTGGCGCACATTTGTGGCAATTATCCATTTGCTGTACATTTCTATTGCTTGCTGGGGTATGCACACATTTTACGCGGCAGCCGGTGCAGCGGGCATTGCGTATTGGCGCAGCCGCACTGGCTGTAACAATCGTAACATATATTTTTATGCCGAAGGAATTGATTGTATTTGGCATTTTGCATTGCATGACATGGTGTTTGTTTTCTTATGCGGCTCTTGAAAAGCTTTTGCGGCGTGTGCCGCCGAAATTTGGGCTGATATGCAGCGTTTTATTGTTTTTTGCAACATTTCATGTGCCACAAAAATATCTGTTATATCAGCCATTTGCAATCCCGCTGCCACAGCAATGGTATTTGTCTTATTGGCTATCGATTTTTGGTTTTATTTCACCAGATTTCTTTTCCGCAGACTACTTTCCAATATTCCCGTACATATTTCTGTTTTTTGCAGGGCATTTTCTTGGATATCAGCTGTATCGGCTTCCAAAAGGCATCAAAGATTTTTCAATCCGCCCACTGGCATTTTTGGGACGGCATAGTCTGTTGGTTTATTTATTGCATCAGCCGGTTGTATATGGGATTATGTTGTTTATTTTCCCATAAAGCTTTTTGTCAGAAAACGTAACACAAATGACTCTTTACAATTATTTTAACTTGTGATACCATCTTATAGAGGAAAGGAGTCTTGTCATGGCGAACAAAACAGGTACAAAGCAAGTCACGGCAAATAAAAAAGCATGGCATGACTACTTTGTTGAAGAAAAATTAGAGGCTGGCATTGAACTTGCTGGCACAGAGGTCAAATCCATCCGATTGGGACAGGTTGGGCTGAAAGATTCTTATTGTACTTTTCAAGATGGCGAAATTTTTGTACGTGGTATGCACATCAGTCCTTATGAAAAAGGGAATATTTTCAATAAAGATCCATTACGGGTACGCAGGCTGTTGTTGCATAAAAAAGAGATTATGCGTTTGTTTGGAAAGACCAAACAGGATGGATATACAATCGTTCCGTTAAGCGTATATTTTCGTAATTCTCGTGTAAAATTAGAACTTGGGCTTTGTAAAGGCAAAAAATTGCATGATAAGCGTGACAGCATGGCAAAACGTGATGCAAAACGTGAAATGGATCGTGCAATAAAAGAACGCAACCGATAATAAACAAAGCTGATTAGGCTGAAAGATAAAATTAGGGAGCGGGAAAAACATGCAAAAAGCATTACTGATTATTGATGTGCAAAATGACTATTTTCCGGATGGGAAGTGTCCATTATATCAACCCGAAGAAGCGTTGCATGTCATTAAAAAATTGTTAGAACATTTTAGAATGAAGAATTTTCCTGTCTTTTATATTCAGCATATCGCTAACAATGCAGCAACTTTTTTTATCCCAAAAACAGATGGTGTGCAGATTCATAAAGATATCCAACCATTAGATACAGAAACTGTGATTGTGAAACATTATCCAAACAGCTTCTATGAAACTGAATTACAGGATAAATTGAGAGAAAAAGAAGTCACAGATTTAGTTGTTTGTGGTATGATGGCACATATGTGCGTTGATACAACCGTAAGAGCTGCTAAAGATTATGGGTATAAGGTAACACTAATATCTGATGGATGCGCAACAAAAGAGTTAGAGTGGGATGGTGTGAATATTCCAGCAAACATGGTTCAAAGTGTATACTTGGCTTCATTAAATCAGAAATTTGCTGATATTGTAACAAGTACAGCATTTTTTGAAAACGGATTATGATTATTTTAATTAAAAGTAAGGAATGACTTATAAAAAATTTCCTTTATTTTATGGGGACGTACCGGCTTCGACGGGGGTGTTGAAGCAGGAAAAGCGGGCGGAAGTGA
>CAXHNU010000324.1:0-1916 GCA_964017555.1 uncultured Butyricicoccus sp.
ACCGATGAGCAGAATCAGCTGATTGCCGGTGCGGAATTTGATGTTTACCTGAACGGCACATTGTTTGACCACATCGGTCCGATGGAAAATGGTACTTTAGAGTATCATGGTCCGGATGGAAGCGGCTTGCAGAATGGTTTGTACAAATTTGTAGAAACCGCTGCTCCTGCCGGCTACCTGAAAACCAATGAAGCAAAAGAAATCTATGTCAATGTCAACAACACCAATGCGGCGGATTCCTGCTGCGGCAATGTTGGGTTCCAAAATGAAGCATGGGCAGAAGTTGAGATTTTCAAACAGTCCATGAGCGACCCCAAAACTCCGCTGGCTGGCGCAGTGTTCGCTGTGTCGATTGACGGACAGAAAATTGAAGAAATCATCACTGGCGATGACGGCTATGCCCGTCTGACCTATGCGGATTTCGGCAAATATCTGGACGACAACAAAGACCAGTGGACTGTCACTGTTGAAGAAATTGCTCCTCCCGCCGGCTACCTGCTGCCTGAAGTAACAATGCAGACCATGGAGCTGAAGCGGGGCGAAAAGAAAGTATCCTTTGTGTTTGAGGATGCGGAATATCCGGCAATTAAAATCCGGAAGCTGGATGCCGAAACTGGCGACCCGTTGGCTGGCGCATATTTCGATGTCCAGATTGACGGCAACAATGTCCCCGGCGGCCCCTTTGTTTCCGATCAGGATGGCTATGTCACCATTGATTATGACAAGTACCGGGAATTCCTGGCGGGTCATGATTATGATGGTGTAGCAGTCACTGTGACTGAAACGAAAGCCCCCGAAAACTACAACCGTGATCATGTGAATAACACAGCTGGTTGGTCGATTACCAAACATCTGTCTTATAATCAGTCACTGATTGAGTTTAATTTCAGCGACCATCATTATCGCAGTATCCGTGTCACCAAAAAGGATGCGGACACCAAATGGCTGCTGGAAGGTGCAACTTACAAGCTGCATTGTGTCAGCCTGGAAGATCCCCAGCTGCAAATTCCTGCTGACCGTTATGGCACAACAGATAAAACCGGTACTGTGATTTTTGAGAATCTGCCCAATGGCAATTATGAAATCACAGAAACCAAAGCGCCGAGCGGCTATCAGGGCAGCGATGTGATTACACGGCTGACTGTCCGCAATACCGACCCCATGAATTATATTGAGGTCGAATATGAGAATGAACCGCTGACCGGACTTACCATCCGCAAGGTGGATTCGGTTGCCCATCAGCCGATTGCAAATGCGGAATTTAACATCACGGGACATACAAATGATGGACAGTATGTGGAATGGCTGCATCAATATACCGATGCAAATGGTCTGATTACCCTGGAAAACATCAAGCCGGGTCAATATACCATTACGGAAATTTCCGTGCCGAAGGGATTCGTTCTGGATTCCACACCCCGTACAATCCGGGTAGATGAACAGCATCAGTCTACCGTTTATGAATTTGAAAACAATGCGGACGGTATGCTGTATGTCCTGAAACTGGATTCCCTGACCAAACTGCCTGTACCGGGCGTGACCTTTGATGTATCCACCGCTGGTGGACGGCATATTGCCAACATCACTACAGGTCCGAACGGCTATGCCACATTGGCAGGTCTGGAACCTGGCGCTTATGTTGTCAAGGAAATCCTTGCTCCTGACCATCTGATTGTCGATCCGACGCCGCAGACCTTTGAGGTTCTGGCGACAGATTCCGGCAAGATTTATGAACTTGTCTTTTACAACAACGAAAAGACCAATCTGCTGATCCAGAAGATTGACATGGAAACCGGCAAGCCGCTGGAAGGTGCATATTTTGATATCCGTTCTGGCGACGGCAAGGAAATTGCCATGAATGAACGGACTGATGAAAATGGTCTTATCCTGCTGCCCAACCTGGATCCTGGCATTTA
>CAXHNU010000325.1:0-1905 GCA_964017555.1 uncultured Butyricicoccus sp.
TGCGCTGTTTATTTGCGCGTGTGGAACGATAAAGATAGAATTTTGCATTTGGAGGCATACCATGGCAGAACTTACGCCCATGATGAAACAATACTTTGAAATTAAAAACAAATGCCGCGAATATATTGTCTTTTACCGTCTGGGCGATTTTTACGAAATGTTTTTTGAGGATGCAAAGATTGCATCTCGGGAATTGGAACTGACTTTGACCGGGCGCGACTGCGGGCAAGCAGAACGTGCGCCAATGTGCGGCGTGCCCTATCATTCTTATGAAGCTTATGTCGGCAAACTGGTGCGTAAAGGGTACAAAGTTGCAATTTGTGAGCAAGTCGAAGATCCAAAATCAAGCAAGGGACTTGTAAAGCGCGAAATTGTGCGCATGATTACACCTGGCACCTTGATCGAAGCATCTATGTTGGATGAGAGCCGGAATAATTTCCTAGGCTGTATTTTTGGCGGTGCAGCGCGCTGTGGCGTTTGTTTCTGTGATATCTCAACCGGTGAAGTTTTTGCAACCGAAGTCCGCATGGATGATGCGTATCAAGAATTATTCAGCGAATTTGGACGCTTTCTGCCGCGGGAAGTATTATTAGGCGGCACCTGTGCAGCTGAGGAATCTTTATTGGACTTTATATCCAAACGACTGGAAAGCATCTATTCATCACTGCCTGATCCGCTGTTTGATACAGATGGAGCACGGGCACGCATTTGCCGGCAGTTTCAGCTTGAAACCTTAGAACCTATCGGTTTGGAAGAACTCCCTGCAACGCTTTGCGCACTTGGCGGGTTGCTTGCTTATTTGGAAGATACACAAAAAGCTAGCCTTGGCAGCCTTAATACGCTAAATGTATATCAGCAAGGGCAGTATATGGAACTTGACCTGACTGCCCGCCGCAATCTTGAACTTTGTGAAACCATGCGCGGCAAAGAGAAACGTGGTTCTTTGTTGTGGGTAATTGATAAAACCAAAACCGCAATGGGATCACGCCTGATCCGGCAATGGCTGGAACGTCCACTATTAAACCCAATCCATATTCGCAAGCGGCAGGATGCTGTCCGTGCTTTGGCAAACGATGTAATCAACCGGGATGCGATTATGGAAGAACTGAAACAGGTTTTTGATATGGAGCGCCTGATTGGGCGTGTGGTTTATGGTTCTGCGAACTGCCGGGATCTGTGTTCTTTGCAGTCAGCAATGGTGCATTTGCCTGCGCTTTATCAGCATACAGAACCGTTTACACCTCCACTTTTACAGGAACTGCACAACCGTATTGATACACTTACTGATGTTGCCTTGCTGATTGAAACCGCTATCCAACCAGACCCACCGCCAAATGTACGAGAAGGTGGTTTTATCCGCGATGGGTTCAGCAAAGATGTTGACCATTTGCGTGACCTTGCCAGCGGTGGGAAAGGGGAAATCGCTGCTATCGAACAGCGTGAGCGCGAACGTACAGGCATTAAAAATTTGAAAATCGGTTATAACCGGGTATTTGGGTATTATATTGAAGTTTCAAAAAGCAACATTGGACTGGTGCCGGAAACCTATATCCGCAAACAGACATTGGCAAACTGTGAACGGTATATCATGCAGGAACTCAAGGATTTGGAAAATACCGTACTTGGTGCCCAGGAACGCCTGATTGCTTTGGAATATGACCTGTTTTGCCAGGTTCGTGAAAAAATCGCGGCTCAAGTACACCGCATCCAGCGGACAGCGCAAGCCCTTGCCCATTTGGATGTACTGTGCTCGCTTGCGCAGGTTGCCTGCGAAAACAATTATATATGCCCAGATGTCGATTTTTCCGGGTGCGTGGAAATCAAGGATGGACGGCACCCTGTGGTGGAAAAGGTGCTTGAAGGCAGCTTTTTCGTGCCAAATGATACTTCAATTGATAATAAAGA
>CAXHNU010000326.1:0-1902 GCA_964017555.1 uncultured Butyricicoccus sp.
ATTTATGAACTGACGGAAACTTCCGGCGAGGAAGGCCCCGCGGCAGAGGATTTTGAAGGGCTTGGGCTGGAAAGTGCTGATATCATTGCGGAACAGCAAGAAATTGATGAGGCAATTGAACAGCTTTATGAAGCGATGCAAACCTATGCAAAGCAAAGCGAAATTGGGCAGAATATCGAAACCATTAAGGGCGACGGCTATGTGTTCATCACGTTTGATGACGCCGTGTTCTTTGAAGGGGAACGGTATGACCTGCGCCCCCAAGGGGAACAGGTGCTTGCAGATATTTCAAATATCCTCAGCCAGTCTGCCCCTTTTATCGATGAAATCCGCGTCATGGGGCATACCGCGCAGGGTTCCGCGAACCAGGCAAACAATACCTACCGCGACCGTTTCTTAGCCTCTAACCGCGCAACCATTGCAACGGTTTATATCCAGCAGCACAGCACGGTGGAAGCTGCACGCCTGGTCAGTGTAGGCTATGGGCAGCACCGCCCAATTGCACCAAATGATACCCCGGAAAACCGCAGCCGTAACCGCCGCGTGGAAATTATCATTACCGGGCGCAATGTTATGAATGGCATGGGCGACAGCATAGAACAATATTACAGTTTGAGGGCGGGCGAAGCGTCATTAAACGGTGAAGCAACACAATGAACAGCGGCTTTTGTTAAAAGCCCCAAATAATAACTCCAGAAAAGAGGTTGGCGGATGGCGGAGGTATTATCACAAAGTCAGATAGACGCACTCCTCAATTCAATGCAGGGTGGAGGGGGAGCACCGGTACAGCAGGAAGCCAAGCCGGAGAAAAAATACCGCAAATATGACTTTACCAGTCCGCGGAAATTTACCAAAGACAGATTGAAGATGCTGGGAAGTATTTTTGATAATTTTTCCCGCATCCTAAATACCAGGATCAACGGCTTACTGCACGCCAGCTGCGAAGTGGAGCTGGATACAGTGGAAGAACAACGATATTATGAATTTTCCAACGCCCTGACAGAGGGGGCAGTGCTTGCAGTAGGGCACCTGAATATGCAGGGCAAACAGGATGATACCCCTGTCCTGTTTTATATCACCACCCCGGTGATGGTCAGCATGATGGATCGGATGCTGGGCGGCAGCGGCAATATCGACGATGATATGCCAGATGAGTATATCTACACCGATTTGGATTTGCGGCTGTATGAAAACCTGATGAAAGAGTTCGTTCAGATGATGGGTGAAGGCTGGTCAAATTATATCCAGCTCGATTTCGACTTTGAACGGGTGGAAACTAACCCAACACTTGTGCAGCTTATCGGTTTGGATGAAACCGTCGTGCTGGTGGATTTGAAACTGACATTCCCCAACTGCGAAGGGCATCTCAGCATATGCCTGCCGGGGATGATGCTGACCAATATTTTCACCCAGATAAATCAAGAAAACCCTGCGAAGCATATGACAACCGATGATAATTCGGATAATATTTTTGACCAGCTACGCGATTCCAGCCTGGAGGTTGTGGCCGAACTTGGGCGCACAACGCTGCGGCTGCGCGATGTCTATAACCTGAATGTCGGTGATGTGATCGATTTAAGCAGGAAAAAAGACAGCGAGGTTTTCTTGTGCATCGGCGGCAGGAAGTGGTTTGACGGCATGATGGGCGTCAGCGAAAAACATCTTGCCGTAAAGATCAAAGAGGTTTACCATAGAAGGGGCAGTCAGGGAAATGAATAATATTTTTACACCATTAGAAATTAGCGCGATTGGCGAAATAACCAATATCAGCTTGGGGTCGTCGGCAACGGCGATTTCCAACCTTTTGGATCACCGGGTTGATATTACAACACCATCAGTTTCTATTGTAAACGCGGAGGAATTTGAGCTTGGGCCGATAGAACCTGCGATTGGCGTGGAAAT
>CAXHNU010000327.1:0-1893 GCA_964017555.1 uncultured Butyricicoccus sp.
GATGAAAAACTATTTTTTGCGATTGTGCGGGCAGCATTTAACCAGCGGCGCAAAACGCTGGCAAACGCGGTAATGCCCGCATTCGGCGGCAGGCTGGACAAAGCGGAAGTGCTTTGCCTGCTGGAAGAATGCGGGCTGGATGTACGGGTAAGAGGCGAACGGCTCAGCCTGACCGAATTTGGTGAACTGGCTGACAAATGCCATATGTTATTAAATACCAAGGAGCAGCAGCACACCAATGGCAATGAGTAATTCGGTATCAATTTCCTGACCATCCTCGCGCAGGGCAAACCAGACCACAGCAAGGGCAATTAAAGTATCCGCATCCAGGCGGAAGCCGGATAAGCGCTGTCCCAGCCCGCTGAGCAGGCTGGATACCGGCTGCTGGACATTGCTGTTTTGTTGTGGCTGTTGTGGCTGCTGCTGCGGCGCGGCGGTTAAATAGCGGTTATACATGGACATCCCCTTCCTGTTGTGGTGCGGCACCGAGTTGTTTCATGGCGGCATTCGCCATGCGTGCAATGCTGACCAGCCGCAAGCCATGGTCAATTTGTGCGCCGACGCTGTCGGCGACAAATGGTTTTACGGCATTGAGCAGGTTGAGTTTTTCCCGGCTGATGGCGTTTTGCCCGCTTTTTGCGATTTCCGCGATAACGGGCATGGCACGCTGCATCAGCTCGGCAGATGGGTCATAGGCGCTGCCGCCGGCAGCATCTGGCAGGCGCCCCCATAGGGGCGCGTCCCGGCGGCGGGCGCGGCTTCCGCCGCGCCGCCGCCCAGCATCGAAGATGCCATGGAAATCGCGCTTTGCAGTTTTTCCGGGTCATTTAGGATGGAGGACAGCATATCATCCATGGTATCCGCTCCTTTCATTTGCCCAGCAGGTTTTTGAGTTGTGCGGCAAGCGCCGCGCCCTGTGGGGTGGACATGATTTCACCGATGGCAGCTTGTGCGGCGCGTTTATCGCCCGCCTGCGCGGCTTTTGCCGCGCGTTCAATGCGGGCGGCGGTTGCGCTGTCAATGGCTTGCGCCTGCCCTTTTTGCCCGGACTGCATGGCGCGCTGTAAACGGCTGATGGCTTCCTTTGCCTGCGGATTGCTGCCCTGCATATCCAGCCGGCGCATGAGTTCATTTGCATCAATCATTTCAGGGGTTCCCTCCTATATGCCTTTTGTTATATTGCCAGTATATGCAGGTGTCAGGGCAAAGGTGCCCCCATTTCTTTTTTGGTGGGAAATGCCGGATTTGCCCTTTACAAGCTGACAGTTTTCGTGTATAGTTTACGGTGTTGAAGAAAGGTGCTGTAAAATCCATGAAAATCCTTATTTTTGCTGATTCCCATGGTCATACCATTGATATGTATGGGCTGATCGAATCCCTTGCGCCGGATGCTGTTATCCATTTGGGTGACCATTATGAAGATGCCTGCGATTTGCGCCGCAGTTATCCGAATATCCCAATCTATGCGGTGCGGGGCAATAATGATTTTGAACCGGATGCGCCAATCACTGCGGTGATTGCGCCGGAAGGCGTGCGGATGTACCTGACCCATGGGCACCGTGACCGTGTCTGCTGGTCAGACAGCGGGTTGGTTGCCGCCCATGCAGCAGAGCAGGGCTGTACCCTTGCGCTTTATGGGCACAGCCATTTGTGCAACGATACCGTAGAACAGGGCGTGCGGGTGATGAACCCGGGCAGCATCAGCCTGCCGCGCAGCGGGCGGGGAAGCTGTATTTTGATGGAAATTGAAAATGGACAAATCCTTTCGGCTGTTTTTCTGGATACGGAAGGCGCGCCGTATCCGCATGATGCTGCGCCAAAAAAGAAAAAGAGATTTGGGTGGTTTTAACCAATGCTGTTAGCAATTGATGTAGGCAATACCAATATGGTATT
>CAXHNU010000328.1:0-1889 GCA_964017555.1 uncultured Butyricicoccus sp.
GTGCCCAGCACTTCAATCAAGATGTTATTTACCATCTCGAAAACCCAATCCTGTCCATCTGGCAGATCCATCATTGTGGTTGGCAAATCAATTACTTTTAAGCGAATTCCATTGTCTTTAAACCATTGCAGTTCATTTTTAATATGCGCTTTATTTCGGCTTAATCGGTCAAGCGATTTAATCATTAAAGTATCACCTGCCCGAAGCATAGCAGATTTTAATGCTTGGTATCCAGGACGATTCAGGTTTTTCCCAGACTCTTTGTCAATTATGATTTCACGTTCGTGTGCGCCGAATTTTTGAAATGCGTTCAATTGACGATCTAAGTTTTGTTCCCGTGTAGAAACCCGTGCGTAATAAAAGGTTTTTGGCATCCTTAACCCTCCAATTGAATGTGGAAATGTGTCCGGAAAGATGTTACACTTTCCGGACATCTTCATTTCGTGATTTTGGACTTTTATGGACACTTTTTCAGCAGTTTTAAGGTTGTCCATAAAAGTATACCTTTTCGGACAAACAGCCCGAATCGCTAATCATCATCGTCGTCAATGATTTCGCTGAGCAGCATTCCTACTGCAACGATAACATTACCCAAATTCATCCAATTCGCCTCCCTTCATGAAATTTTGTAATAACTGTAATTATTACACTCATCAACTTAAATACCAGGTGCAGCTTCCAACAGCCGAATTGCTTCCGTGATAGCACAGTCCCAGCCATCAGCCCAGCTGCCTTTGGCTGCACCACAGCCGCCGATACTATCCAATTTATAGTAAAGCGCATCTCTGTCGATCAGTTCCATATGGCACCATCCTTATATGTAAGCTGAACGCAGTTCATAGAGAACCTCGTTGAGAAGGGCTGGATCATACAACAAATCTTCAATTTCATCTGGCTCACAGCCATAGTCAAGGAGGATTTCAATGTCATCATCACTGATGCCCATAGCTTTTGCAACATCCAACAGGTCGTCATAAATGCCAACCTCTGGTTCATCTTCATTCTGCCAGTAGCGTTGCCGCCAACATGGAAACTGCCGCCATGGATGCCGGAAGGTTTGCATTGGCAGAAACTCACCATGTTCAATATTGCCATGCTTGTCAACCCGCAAGATATCGCCTTCCTTCGTTTCGATTTCGTCTTGGTGGCGCAGATGCAGCCGATGTTCTGCCTTCGATAAGATTCCTTCGGTAGAGGCATACAGCAAAAATCCATTGTAGTTATAGATGCAAAGTGGATTTTCCCCTCGCACGAACCACAGAGAATCCCGTTCGTCAAGCACGGTAAAGACAAAACTGCCCTCAACCTTTTCAGCCATGTTTTTCAGGCTGCTAAAGTTGAGAGCTTGTTGCTTTTCAAGCAGTTGAACCGCAACATAGCTGTCCGTTTGCACATGGGTTTCTGGCAGGACTTCAATGAATCGCAACTCCTGATCATTCCACAAGACGCCATTATGTGCCAGTGCAAACTTTGTATGCGGAAGGTTGCCGGGGAACGGATGGTTATTGAAATTAAGCTCCGCTAACCCCTGTGTAGCCATACGGGTATGTTCCATGACCACATTCACACCATTTGGAATGTGAAACCGCATTTTATGCGTGGGAAACGGGCGTTTAAAGATGCGCAAACTGCCAGCATAATTATAAGCGATACCGGTTGCGTCAGTACCACGACATTCGCATTCATGGGAAAGAACCGTCAGGATTTTGTTCTTTTGACGGGTACTTAAAGCATTTTGATAGTCGATAAGACCAAACAATGAACACATACTATCACTCCTCCTCATCTGCTGTTACTGGATCATTTACGTACAAACTGCGTTCTTTCAAGTATTGGATCAGTTCTGGCTCATAAATTTGCTGAAGGAAATCCAGCCAGCTTAACTCCTG
>CAXHNU010000329.1:0-1877 GCA_964017555.1 uncultured Butyricicoccus sp.
GCCCCAGCTTCTTTTGTGTTGTTTTGCTCTTTGGCTAAACGTTCAGCAATTTTATACAGTGTTCGATATACGCCCTCTGTATCCCGATTAACGGGCACTACCTTTCCGCTGATATCTTCCAAAATAGTTCCATCAGCCATTTCGTGGATAATATGCACATCGCCATAGTACATAATTTACACCTCCCGATTGTATTGTATGTGTTGGGGCTTGTACGCTAACACCGCCTATGAGTCATTTAATCACCCTTTCGATCTTGAACAGCCAGAAGGCTTCATCTCCCGTGCAAACACCGAAATATTTGTCCGTCCGTGTAAAATAAAGCCATAACCCGTAAAACTGCTGCATCGCAAGCTGATAAACCCACCACTGACCAAGCAATACGTCCGCATTCTTTTGTTCCAGATGATATTCATCCGAACCGATATAATGTTTGCTACAGGCTGTCAATGCTGCATCAAAATCAGTGACGCATTCTTTCAACGCCTTACCGAAATCCGTTCCCAAGAATTTTTCTTTGTTGAATATCAGCTTTTCCATCCGTGCATTGGCTTCCAGTTCTGGATGCTGGACAGGCTCTGATACACTGGCGTGTCCAAGGCAAAGCCCTGAACTGTCTTCGATTACCGGCAAACGCCGGAACGCATCACTGTGGATACAATCATTATTATCTTTCATTAGTTCTCCTCCTCATCGGCTTTCGATGTTATTTGCCGCCTCTCGGTTACAAATCTGAACGGCTCCGGGTTTGCCAAAATTCCGATAGTGTTGACCGTCCATATTCCGTCAATAAATTCACTCAATCGCCAAATTTCAAGCAATTTGCGCGAGTAATCAAGAACTGTGGGTTTTTCGCTTCCTAAAGGTTTATATTTAATGGCTGCAAATACGAAAGTTTCGCTCAATTTGGTCAGGCTATGGTCAATTTTCTGTATTTGTTTTATTGATGGAGCCGATAACGTGAATTTCATTAGTCTATGTATTTGGGCTGTTGTTGTTACTGCTTCGCCATCTTCTTTGTAAAGCGCATATATGAGCGCCATGACGTTATATAGCCGCCTATCATAAGCGTTAAGCCGCTTTGAGATGTGCATGCTAATCGACGTGGTTGCTTCATCAAAATTCGGAGGATCGACCTTTAGCGCATTGATAAGTTCGCTTTCAGGGAACTGATCCTTATCAAATACGAGTTGGTTGTCTGTGTGTCCAGGACAGGACTTTAAGCTGCTTGGGCTTTCTGGTGAATGCATATACGCGCTGCAATGAAAACAATCCAAGCGAGCGCAATGTTGGTGATCATGGTTGTTGTTCATTGGTTCTCCTTCTTTGGTCTGCCGCGCTTCAACTTTACATATGGTATCTGATAGCCTGTCTTTTTGCGTATGCGCAGTATTGCTGTCTTAACACTTTGACCTGATAATCCTAATACTTCCGCAATTTGTGCCGCTGTCAGGTCTGACCAGTCATCGACCATCAGATTATAAGCAAGCGTGCCCTTCTTGTATGGGATTTTTTCAGGTGGTAACATTCGTGCTACCCCCTTACTTCATCAACAGTGTTGCGATAACCGTAATTTGCAACATACATGTCACCAGAAACATTGCCCAGATTTCTTCATACCACCTGTTCGGGTTAGGATTTTTCATAATGCCGTCCCCTTCCTATCTGCGCATTTCACGCATCCTGTTTGCCATGGCTTCCCTTTGTTCCTCGGACAGCAACCGCGGAAACCTTACAGTTACCCACTTTTTAGGCAGTATGTATTCCGCCCAGCCATCGCCCCTACAGCTTACTTGTATATCTGGATAATCGGACAACCTTGCATCGATTTTCCGGATTAAGGATTTGTCATAGGTAAACACAGAAGCGATTTTTTC
>CAXHNU010000330.1:0-1865 GCA_964017555.1 uncultured Butyricicoccus sp.
TTGAACCGTTTCAACTTATAATGCGGCAAAATCATACCTTTTTTCAAAATCCGCAAATATTGCATCAGCATTTCATGATCATCAAAATACAGGTCATTTGTTAAATCTATTCGGCAGATTTTCATTTTGTCAATCGAACGCGGAACCTTGCAATTCTTCAATATCTCATCGGTTATTTTCACCAATTTCCGATATGCTTTTTTGTTTGATATATACAAATCCGTGGGATTGTTACTCCCCAAAACACGGCACGGTTCAATTTGGATTCTTAATTGATACAGCAAACCAAAGTGCGACAAGTAAATTTTAATTCCTTGGTTTTCGCGAAATCCAGAATACAAAAATTCTTTGCTATTGAAATAATCAATTTTTTTGAGTTCCAATTCAGGAACATTTCTTTTTATTGTGTGATATTGGTTGGCTGTTAGCATCATGCTTACAGAATATGTATGAACACCGATATTGATTTTCATGTTTAGTTCCTCCGATTCTTTTGACAGTTTGTGCAGTGATTGCAAGGTTTCTTGCTTTCCTGACCAAAGGATGACAGCAGCATTTGTGCCATGCAGTTATCATTATCATCGCAATAGTCTTTTATTTCATCCAGACGCATTAATGCCCGTTTTTGTGCAGTTCCGTCCGCGATATCAGATAAAATTCCTTGACTCACGAAGTAATCTGTGTCATCATAAAGTAGGATACAATGTGCCCTTTGACCGTTGCGTCCCGCGCGCCCAGCCTGCTGCATATAATCAGTAACAGACAGTGGCATGTTGAAATGAACCACCAGATCCAGTGTGCCAAGGTCTATGCCCATACCAAATGCTGAGGTCGCAACCATAATTGCTTTCTCACCAGTTAGAAACTGCAGTTCATGTTCAGTCCGTTCTTTTGCTGACATTGTCGAGTGGCATTTCACAACTTCACCCGGAAATTTCTTTTGCAAAAATTCATACACTGCATCAACAGCTATTTTAGTATTGCAGTATATAACAGTCGAATTGTTGTGATACTTTCGAAGATACTTCATCAATAGCCTTTGCTTCGCTGACCGATCTGCTGCATATTTCTTAATAAAAGTTAGATTTTTTCGATATAAATCATTAATAAATATCGCTGTATCTTTCATAGATAATAATTTTCAAATTTGCTCTATATCATATTCAGACGCTGTTGCAGTAAATGCAGCTATCACTGGACGATAGGATAAAGAATCAACAAATTTTCCGATCAAAAGATAGGATTCCCGGAAAGAATAGCCCCAATTCAATACGCAATGGCACTCATCCACAACAACCATGAACAACCTGATATGATTCAATGTGCATAAAAACGATTCGGATTGCAGGCGTTCAGGTGTAAGATATAGGATGTTTATATCTCCTTTTGCAAACGAAGTTAATATTTTTTGCTGTTCAGATTTAGTCAAAGTTGAATCAATATATTCCGCAGAAATGCCTTGCGATTTCAGCTTTCGCACCTGATCATGCAACAGTGGCAATGTTGGCTCAACCACTAAAGTTGGTTTATCCGGATGTAGGATTGCAGGAATTTGGTAAATGGCTGATTTGCCTGCTGATGTAGGTGCCGCCACAAATACATCCTGCCTATTGAAGATCGCATTGATCGGCTTTTGCTGATGCTTGCGAAGCTTCTTGATATCCAGTTTATTACATGCAAATTTGACATCTCGCTTTATATCCATGCAAGAGCGCCTCCTAAATTTTGTTATTCCTATGTTTGCTGATTATTAAAAGATAATGCTGTTTGGTGAACTTTTTGAATGACTTCACTCAATTCAGGATAAATAGCTGAACAGCTTTCAAAATAGCAAATAGTCATGGTTCAATGTGTTTTAGCTGGAT
>CAXHNU010000331.1:0-1847 GCA_964017555.1 uncultured Butyricicoccus sp.
GTTCCAGTAAAATTAAAGTTTCGTGGGCAATTTCAATCGGGTTCATCAGATAGAAACGACCTTCCTGCCAGTCGCGCATCAGTGGGGTAGGCAGCTCAAAGAGCAAGGTAAGCAAGCCGATATATTCTGGGCGCATACGGGAAAGGGCTTCTGCGGTTTTAATCGCGTGTTCTTCGGAAAGTTCGGTAGAACCTAGCCCAGCGATACAGGTAACGCTTAATTTTATGCCGGCTTCTTTGACCATCAGCCCGGCACGGACGATTTCGTCAGCAGTTTCGCCTTTATTAACACGGGTTAAGATTTCATCCGAACCAGATTCCAGCCCCAGATAAATCATATCCAGCCCCAAATCATGCAGCATATTGAGGTCTTCTTGTTTTTTGACAAGAATAGAGGCAGGGGAACCATAGGAGGTAACGCGTTCACATTCTGGGAATAATTTTTTGATATACCGGAGGATTTCTGCCATATGTTCTGGTTGGCACATGAGGGCATCGCCATCGGCAAGAAAAATGCGGTCGACCTGGCGGTATTGGGCGCGTGCGGCATCAAAATCGGCTTTGACTTCATCGAGTTTACGCACGCGGAACTGTTTTTCTTTATACATATCGCAGAAGGTGCATTTATTATGGCTGCATCCAATGGTGACTTGGATAATGAGGCTATAAGCCTCACTGGGGGGACGGAATACGCGGCCTTCATAATGGATCATAAAAAAGCAGGCTCCTTTATCAATTGTGATTCGCATAAAAAAGGGAAAGCGCCCAGGCAGGCTGAAACTGCCTGGGGCACTTCCCAAGACTTTGGGAAAAGCCTTATGCTTCAGGTTTTTCGGTTTCGTTGGTTTCGTCGGTTTCAACGTCGTTGATTGGTTCTTCCGCGGCTTCTTCTTCTGGTTCTGTTTCATCCTGCGCGGAAGTATCTGCTGCGGCGCATTCTTCTGCGCAGGAGCAATCAGCGCAGTCATCGCTGCCGCATTCTGCCATCAAATCGTCCAATTCATTCATGGCTTTGAGTTCAGCTTCGTGGTAAACTTCCTCACGTTTTTTCTTTTTGGTCAAGGCAAGGATCGTTGCTGCGATACCACTGATTGCGCTTGCTGCAAATACAATGGCACCAAATTTGGTCTTTTTCGAGATTTTGGTTTTGTTCGGTTTTTCTTTCAAAATATTCACCTCATTGTGTGGTAGTTTATGCAGTATAACTAATTTTACTTTATCATAATCCGCCCCCAATGTCAACGCTATGCGCGAAGCACCAAAGCGGGAAGGGAAACCCATGGTTCCCTTCCCGCTCTGGACTCTCTCATCCCTCCTTCGGCGCCAGCCTCACGCATTTTTCTCTGAAGGAAAAATGCTACCCCGGCTGGGTCGTTACGTTTGGCGTATGGGCAACAAGATTTTGGTGCAGGATGTTAATAAAATGTTTGGGATATGTGCGTTTTTTTGTTATTGTTGCGGGTGCTTAACGTTCATGCAATGTTTGCATTTTGGGGATGGCATGAAGCTCTTTCCTCCGTGGACACTGCCATGGCGCAGACTGCCTGATAAAAACCTAACATACTTTCAGTGGAAAATTGCCGAGATATATACAATCTACGCATTATGACCTTAATCACCATGAAATCAGCCTTTACCAAGTTCATAAGCGCGGGCAATGCAGTTATCATTTGCTTCCTGTAAGATCTCTGCAAAATGATGTGCTTGCAAAACCTTCATGGCTTCTAAAGTGGTGCCGCCAGGGGAGCAAACAGCTTGTACGAGTTCGGCGGGGGTTTTATCACCTTGCAGCATCATTTTTGCCGAACCGATTAACGTTTGGCAGAAAAGCTGCATCGCATCTTCACG
>CAXHNU010000332.1:0-1839 GCA_964017555.1 uncultured Butyricicoccus sp.
TTTTCTGCCTGATACCTTTCACATTCTCCATGGCAGCCAATATGTCTTTCCTGACAATCTTTGCAACAACGAATCATATTGAAACCCTCCTATATTTTGTTCACTGCTACACCAAATAAGTACACATGAAATGATCAAAACTGCTGAAATCTGACCAATCAGATGCTCCATCACCTGTTTCGTTTAGTTTATTCCACAGACCCAATAGATCCTGGTCATAGTCGGAGGTATCTGCCTCAAGATTATGATGCAGGCAATATGCAGTCCACAGCATCCGCAGCCAGTCACGACAAATTTCTTCATCAAAACAGCTTTCTTGAACATATGCAAGCATAAAATCAAACTCAGCAACACGGGAAATATGCGTTTGCAAATCCTCAATCGTCTCAGCTGCTTCATCCATAATTCCCATATGCCGACCCAGCAGCACGCTACCGTTGGTAAGCCCATAGCTTAAAAGTTCTTTCTGAAGTTTGTCGTATTTGTTAGTCATTTTTGTACTCCTCCTTAAAGTTTCCGCTTGTGTTTTTCCCAGCATACAGGACAATAGATTTTGTCGCTTTCCTGCGCCATTTTCATATACGCATCCTGCCCAAACCGATCGATGAAGCACTTGGAACAAAAAGTGGCTCCGCATTCCTCGCAGCCCCACAGTTCTCCATGAATATCATCCGAGGCATCCCATTTCGCCTCAAAGCTGCAGGTGTCGCAGATGTAGGTATCCTTTTCCAAGTTGTACATATGTGCAATCCTCCTTAAAATATTTGCTTTATGATATGCAAAAAGGGCTGCCGCATGATAAAATGCAGCAACCCTTTTGAGATATATGGTATTATACAACAAGTTTTTTGAACAATCTTGCAAGATCTTCTGTGATATGCTCCACGCTGGAAGTGATGATGTTTTTCTCGTACATACGCTGGAACGCCGGCAGGCTTGCACTCTGGAATGCCTTGCTGCCAAACATGATAGGGATAACCTCTATCTGCTGTTTGCGTGCCATATGAACCGCCTGCCGGACATCTTCCTGTCCTGCGTCTGCACTGGGATAATCAGAAGGCAGTCCATCAGAAAGCACAATCAGGAATTTCTTCCGCTCCGGACGCTTTCGCAGTTCCTCGGCTGCGATTCGGATAGAATACCCATCCTTGTTGCCGCCGGTTGGCGTTACGCAGTTCAAAGAGTTAAAAGAAGCGTTGAACCGTTCTTTCTTATCAAATTCTTTGATAATCCAGTGGGTCACATCTGCGCCGGATGCGAACATTGCAATTTTACAAGAAGCAAATTCCGCGAATGCTTCCTCCATAATCGCCGCTGCATACCGGGCGGCAATGCTCTTCTGAGCGCTTTGCATAGAGCCTGAGTTGTCTATTAACAAATAGATAGCAACAGAAGATTTATTTCGCTTATTCCGCTGCTCAAAAAAGTTATCCTCCCGGCAGCGCAGCTTCCATAATGCTCTTGCATCAATCTGACCATGCCGGACATTCCTTCGATCCTGGTATTTTACCTTCAAGATTTTAATCAGTTCCTGCTTGAACTTTTTCGCAGGTATCATAATTTCAGCCGGCGTTTGCGCACTGCCGCATGGAACCGAAACCTCTTTATAGGGAGCGTTCTGATACAGGGCTTTCATCTGCGACTGAAATTTCTGTCCACGCCATGAATATTTTTCATCGGCTTTGATTTCGCCGCTTTCCCATCGCTGCAGTTCCTGTTCAATCACTGCCCGCGCTTGTTTTAACTCATCTTCCGTATAGCCTCTGATTTCCAGTTCAACATTTGAAAAGTCGCCGGACATATCAGTCCCAGCCGGAACCTCATTGGACAAATTCTGTT
>CAXHNU010000333.1:0-1818 GCA_964017555.1 uncultured Butyricicoccus sp.
CGCATTACCTGCGCTGGATATCGTATGCCCATTCAAATCAATCGTCAGGTTTTGCCCTGTTTCTATGGTTGCACTTTCCTGGATGCCCTTCAGCAAACGAACCATACCATGATCTGGCACGGCATAAATTGCAGCAGCCAAATTGTTGTATTCCATCCCATCGCATTGTACCACTCCTGTCCCTATCGGCTGAAGCTGATAGGTGAGTTTTCCATCCTCTGTAAGAACTCCTGCCATTGTGTGATTCTCTAACAACCTTGAAAATGTAATTGCTGTTTGATTTGTGGCATCAGTCGATTGCTTCTCCATGGTAATTAAAGGCTGAGTAGGCGCACTTTCCATCGGTACACAATAATCAATCTCAATTGATGTCGTGACAGATGGCAATTCATGCGTTCCCATGTTATATATGTGCAGTGCATAATTGGAAAGACTGATCAGATGTCCGCTTTTAATCTGTATTTTCAAAGCATTTTCCGGTTGCACTTGGTTGGTTTGCGCACGGCATAATAATGCAGAACCTTCTATCCATGGAACATTTGGGCTGGATGGCGCTGGATTGCTATTTGCACCAGTGCCGCAAATATAGCCACCACGCAGCTTGACTGTACCAAGGCCAGCTTCTAGCCCTGTTCCACCTGAAAGCAATCCATTATTCATTGTAAATGTACCCGCAGACTGCCAATATACTGCGGTACTGTCAGACTTTATGACACCATAATTGACCGTCAAATTGCCGGAATCATTTACATGAACCGCAGGCATATTCTCTGATAAAATCATACCATTATCAATGGTTAAATTGCCGCCATTTACAACAATCGCCGTATTTTCTGCACAAATGCCGCCAGTTGTAGCTTCCAGCCCTTCGTATGTAAGAAAATTACATATCGTTAAATCGCCTTCTACGATTAAAACAGGCGCATCCGTTTGGCTGGACAACGTATATCCATATAAATTGAGTATAGCACGCCTGCCTTTTGGTATCACAAGCGGCTGTTCCAGTACGATATTATCTGCAATTTCAATCACGCCGCCTTGCATCAGACAATTATCATGTTCCTCGAAACAAGCCTGCAATGTTGCATGATCCCAAACGCATTTGTCAGGCACTTGTCCGCTTGGGAGGTTGTCCCAATCCGGCTCTTCAGACAAATAAGCGGGCAAGTCAAGCCTTTTCAAGAAATCTAGTGGGAAGGATGCCGATGAAACCGGCAAGGTATGGAACATAAGTTGTACCGCAAACAGACCAGAACACAATTCCCGCTTCATAAAGAATCCCCTTTTGCCAACAATAGTTTATTATCTAGAATTATAACCATTTGGGAACGATAAAGCAAGATATATTGTCGAAAAAAATCGAAAAAAGCGGAATCACTTATGCAAAATATCTAATTGGACAGCTTGTAATATATCTAATTTGCCATAGCCCTTATGATGGTGGGATAAAAATGGTTTCTGGTGGATGTTTCTTTGCATCACTATAATGCTGTCATTTTGATATTGGATAGCCTTTAGCGCAAATAGAAAATGGGGAAATACAATAAAAATACAAAAGAGAATTGGTGTTTTATATCTTGCTTGTACTTTAATTGTAAACACGCGTTATATTTGTGGAATAACAGCGCTTTTTATGAAAGATATTAGGATGCTTTTATTGACAATCCAGTCTTGACGTGTAATAATTAAATATGAAATGTTTTGTCGGCTCATGTATTTTGCAGGGTGGGCAAAACGGCAAATCTTTAATATTGGGGGACTTTTTTTATGCAGCAAAGAAAGTTTTTTGCAGGTATTTTGGCAGCGGCATTACTGCTT
>CAXHNU010000334.1:0-1812 GCA_964017555.1 uncultured Butyricicoccus sp.
GAGGAAGAACGCGGCAAAGAAGAAGCGCAAATGTTGGGTGTTTATTTCCTTTATTTCAATGGCTTGCTGAAAAAGTTACAGGAAAAAGGGTTGACGGCAAAATACCAGCGCATTCATGCGCTGTGGGAAAAAGTAATCAACCGTGTCGACCGGGAATCCGAAAGCTATAAAGCTGCCATTACAGAGCATTTTTATGATAATGCCGGTTTTGGCCCGACAGCAGGCGCTTTAGCAGAATGCGGCAAAACAGAAAGCACAATACGTTATGGCAAGCTGCTTTTGGCAAATATCGGATACTCTAATGACTTCCGGGCGCAAAATCCTGATCGATGGTGGGAAGCGCTGACTTATATGATTCACTCCCTTTGGGGCGGTGTGACAGCGGCGGCTGCTTATCAGGTATTTGGACTGCTGAAAGATCCCGCTTATCTGGAGGCAAGTTACCGGGCAACCGCAGGTATCCTTTATTGCTATGACACCCACGCGACAGCAGCATCTCCTTTAGAAAAAGGTATGGCTGCATCCACTTATGCTGTGGCAGGCCCCCACCTGAACCGTCCTGATTTGTCAAGGGATCGGTTTGGACAATCTACCTTTTATCGTGATGGCGGTATTTTCGCAAAACTCTTTGAAAATGACAGCCAAACACCTGACTGGGATATGGGTGAAGAGTTGGTGGCTTATCTGGATAATTTCGGCGACAAAACATTTATTTTAGAAACACCAGAAGGTATCCGGGTGATCAATGGCAGTATGGAAGAACAAGATAACGAATATCTGATCACCAGCTTTGCTCCATACAGCCGTGCTTTCTATTCCGTTTCCAGCCGTGGTATAATCGAGTTAGCAAATCAGGCAGGGCAGCGAACCATTACACTGCCAAAAAAATAATCAGGCAAGCAGCCTGACAGGTAAAATGCCAACCGTCCAATAAGGAGGTCACGGATATGTCCCGCAACATCATTTCGATTTCGATTCCACCATTTCCGGATTTCATCGAAGGCAATTACCATGTGACGAAAAAAGGGGAATGCCATATTGAACGCCGAAATTTGGGTTATTTTGACCTTATTCTGGTCAAAACGGGTACGCTTTTTTTAGAAGAAAATGATGTGTGCTACACAATCGGTGAAAATGAAATGTTCATCCTCCTTCCAGACGGACATCATCGTTCGTGGAAACCATGCGAACAAGATACAGGGTTCTATTGGCTTCATTTTTATACCACAACACAGTGGCGGCAGAGTGAACAAGCATCTATTTTTGTTTCATCATTGCCAATCCCAGACTTACATTTTCATCAGCGTTCTTATACGCTCCACCTGCCAAAGCAAGCGTCTATCAAAGAACCAAAACTGGTATTTGAGCAGTTCCAAAATATCCTAGACAGCACCGTTGGCGGAAATGATTATAATATCTGGCGAACAGAAGAACTGTTTCTGAAATTCCTGCGCGTTATGGAGAATTCAGGCATTTATAAAGACAGGATGACTTTATTGGCAGAAAAAATCCAGATTTATTTGGAACGGAATTTGGATCAGCAAATCACCAATAAAACATTAGAGGAACATTTCTTCTTTCACCGGAATTATCTGGCGCGGGCAATGAAGGCAACCTTTGGCAAAACGCCGCTTGGCGTGCTGGCTGAAATGCGTATGAACTATGCAAAACAATACCTGATTCGTACCAACTATGATATACAAACCATCGCAAAGCTCGTAGGCTTTAGCTCAGAAATATACTTTTCAAACTGCTTTAAACAATATGTGAAGGTATCCCCCCGGCATTATCGAAAACAATATGAGGAGAAAG
>CAXHNU010000335.1:0-1812 GCA_964017555.1 uncultured Butyricicoccus sp.
AGGCGCCGTCCGACTCCGGATACGGAAATTGATGAACCACCGACACCACAGGTATATTATCCTGGTGAAGAACCTGACCCGAATGAACCCGATAGCCCGGATGAAATTACGATTGTGGAAGAAGATGTTCCACAGACGTATATCAAGACTTGGGATCCGGAAAATGAAGAATATGTTTATATTCCGGAAGAACCAACCCCATTGGCACCAATAACACCATTCGCACGTTTAGATACTACACCAAAGACGGATGATCCAAATCATCCATGGTTCTGGCTTGGGTTATGCTTCGCATCAATCCTTGGGATTGGGCTGCTTAAACCACGCAAAAACAAAGAAGATGAATAAACCTTGAAAGCATATTCTGCTTTCTACAAACAAATCGACGCCGGTCAGTTTCAGACTGACCGGCGTTAATTTTTTGCTGTTTTGAAGGATAAACGATTTTGAGTTAGCATTACACAACCGGATCGTATAGGAAGTTTACCTGTATAGTATGACTTAATTGAAAACATAAAAGTCAGAAACTGTATTTTCCAAGGCGGGAGTAGCTAAAAAGGCTGCTCCCGCCTTTTTGCGTTTTCAGGGGATTTATAGTTCCAAAAACAAAGTATTTGTGACGAAAGATGGACTTCTAAAATGCACCATATTATCAACAAAAATACTTTCATAAAAAGATGTTTTTCGACAACAACAGATTGCATGGACAAGGAGAAACAATGAACTTTTGTTTGCATTCAAGCGGGCGATGGGAAACATACATCGCTAAATATCCGTGATTTTCAATCTCAGGTTTTGGCAAAAAAATCAGGATTGGAGATCATAACAATGGAAAGATGTCAGAAAGAACGCAACTATCGCCGCATTCGTGATAAAGATAAAAAGGTTATCGCAAATATCATCACCATAGATGGTATTGATGTAGAAGTGACAGAGGAAGTATTTCTGGCGTATTCACAAATGGATCGCAGGGAACGTTATCTTAAGAAAGAACGTTCCAAAGGTAGAGAACTGTCACTGGATTGGATGAAGGAGAATGGCGGTTTGCCAGGTTATGTTGGCAGTGAAGATGTATCCAGTGTAGAGGATATCGTTCTGCAGAATGAAGAGCAAGCAGAACTTACGGTACATAAGCAATTGCTTGAAACAGCTCTCGGCTTATTAAGCGAGGAAGAAAAGCAACTCATTCAAGCGCTGTTCTTTGATGAAATGTCAACAAGAGAATATGCAAAGCAAATAGGTGTATATCAACGGGCAGTGATTTATCGGCGGGATAAGTTGTTGGAAAAACTACGCAAAAGTTTTTTCGAAAAATTTTGAGAAATAGGGTTCGCACCCCACTGTTTTTTGGGGAGAGATAGTAGAGAGTTGATTTGGACTCGCTTAGATCTCCTGAATATGCCAGCACATCAGAAGCCCTAAATGGATGATAGAAAACATAAAATGGAATCCTCAAAAAATTTTTTCGAGAATTTTAAGGATTTTGTTATTCACCCCGCAGTTTTTTTGGGAGGGATAGTAGAGGGTTAAAATTACTCCTCAATTGAACCTTGACAATTGAAGAATCAGCAATCGGGTACAGCCTGGGGCAGATGAGCAAAGCTGCCGTATGCGCCATGACCTGGAAGAGAGCAAAATCCTTTCCGGCGAGCGATCCCATACGACAGCGGAGCAGTTTTGGCAAAACTGTTCGCGATGACGATGTTCCAGGGGATAATGATACGTAGATGTCGACCTGCACATCAGACAGGAGAGCTGCCCTTGGGTTGAAAGCAGTAAAGACCCTTGGAATATGCCCGCGGAGGCTGCCAG
>CAXHNU010000336.1:0-1791 GCA_964017555.1 uncultured Butyricicoccus sp.
ATCTTCCCGCCCCCATGGGTAGGTGCGGCGGTTAAATGGGTCTTCATAGCCTTGCTGCCCGGCTTCATCGCCATAATAAATGGTGGGTGAACCCGGCATGGTGAACTGAATCACCGCTGCCATTTTGAGCAGCCGTTTGGCGTGCGCCAAAGCATCGCCGCTGAGCCAGTGATGGGCGCGGTAATCCCGGCTTGCGCCCCAGTCGCCGGGGTCTGCGCTCAGCGCTGTGATTGCCCGCGGCGTGTCATGGGTGCCGATAATATTCATCAGATTATAAAAAATATCATGCGGATAATTTTCGCGCAGCGATTCCATTTTTTCAGCGAAGTCCTCTGCCGGAGAACCGGTTAAAAATGCCATAATCCCATCACGCAGCGGATAATTCATCACACTGTCCAGTTCACCGCCCTGGAAATACCGCCGCCGCACACCATAACTGATTTTATTGGAAGCATCCTCCCAAACTTCGCCGACTACTAACGCATCTGACTTGGTTTCACGCGCCGCATGGTTTAGTTTTTCAATAAACTCGTCCGGCAATTCATCCGCGACATCCAGCCGCCAGCCCGAGGCGCCGGCTTCCAGCCAATGGCGTATGACGCTGTCTGTCCCTTCAATGATATAGTCAAGATATTTTTCATTCATTTCATTGACTTGGGGCAAGGTATAAATCCCCCACCAGGACGAATAAGCATCCGGCCATTTGGAGAAATCATACCAGTCATAATAGGGGGATTCCTTAGACTGATACGCGCCCACGCTGTCATAATGCCCGCGGGCGTTGAAATATTTGCTGTCATAGCCATTATGGCTGAAGACACCATCCAGCACAACGCGCATTCCGCGCTGTTTCGCGGCATCACATAATGCTTTGAAATCCTCTTCTGTGCCCATCATCGGGTCAATGGATTTGTAATCGCCGGTATCATAACGGTGGTTTGAAAACGCCTCAAAAATCGGGTTAAAATACAGGGTGCGCACATTGAGGCTTTCCAGATAATCAAGTTTTGACATCACCCCGCGCAGGCTGCCGCCGAAAAAGTCATTGTTCCAGATTTCGCCGCGTTCATCGGGCAAATAAGTCGGCACTTCCGACCAGTCCGCATGGACATGGCGGGTTGATCGGTAGCCATCTGCCGGCGGGGATTCCAGCCGGCAGAACCGGTCTGGGAAAATGTTATAGGTAATGCCTTTGCCAAACCAGGTTGCCACCTGGTAATTGCCATCATACACGGTCATTTGGTACCGCTCGCCGGGATGGGCAAGCACCTGCCCCTGTCCGCCTGTGCTGCGGCAGATATAGTTTTCACCATCCGCTGTAATCATGCGGAACAGGTACCAGTAAAGCCCGGGTTCCCCGGCTGTAATTGTGATTGTGTAGCAGTCACGTGCGCCAGCAAAGCCAGCCCAGTCCATGGGGATCATCTGAAAATCCTCCCCATCTGCACAGAAAAGCAGCTCCGCAGACAAAACACCTGCCAAGCGGCGCGGATATATTGAAAAAGTAACCTGTTCCCCGCTTTGCACCGCCCCAAAAGGGGTTTTATAAATTTCCTGCCGGGAACAGTAAACACTTAGTTGTTTCATGCCAACCAAATCTCCTTTAACGCGGTATCATGCTTTACCCACATACATACCGCCAGTCTGTCCACAGAAAAGGTTCCCTGCCCGCCGCATTGTTTTGGCTGCGGCGCTGCCCTGGCTGGCTGCGGCGGCAACGCCAGCAGCCCCGGCCCTTCTCGAGCAGATTGCACCCAAACGTGGTGGATAATATTATATCACAAATGCTGC
>CAXHNU010000337.1:0-1760 GCA_964017555.1 uncultured Butyricicoccus sp.
ATGGCGCCTCCTTCATTACTCTATTTTCTTTGAATTTTTCTTTATTTCCCTCTTGACTTTATACCACTGGACTTTAACAGTGGTTTTAGCTTTGCCCGTGCGCGGGAGAGTCGAGTTGCTGCTGTTTCCGGTGAAATCAGTAAAATATCTGAGATTTCACGCAGCCGAAACCCTTGATAATAATACAATAAGATAACCTCCCGATATTTCCGCGGCAGCGACATAATCGCACGGGGCAATGTATCATCTGCATTGGAACCATCCTCCACCGTCAGGGATTCCAAAATTTTTGCATCTACGCGTCGCCCCAGCCATGGCGAACGCAGATAACTTTTGCAGGTGTTCACAGCGATACGGGTCAGCCAAGCCTTTTCGCCTTCCGGGTCACAGACGCCAGCTTTCCAGGCTTTCAGGAAAGTATCCTGTACCGCATCTTCGGCAAGAGCACAATCCTTGAGGTACAAGGTACACAGCCGTAAAAGCTGTGTACCATATTCACACATAAGCCGGTCAAGGTCAAGCGGCTGGGTACGCATATCATCACAGTTCTGCATAGCAGCGCCTCCTTTCCGGTCAGCGGTCAAAGGGGATTTCCACACCATTGATTGTCACCTTGTCCACCTGAGTGATATCAAGCGGCTGATTCAAACCATAAACATTTTCTTCGGTTGGATATGGATTTGCAAAATCCAGATACCAGCAAAATTTATGGTCGCTCGTATATGAAGCAGACATAGTATGGTCTAACATCGGAAAGTTGTATACTGTCCCATCCTTCATTGTGATTTCAACTGCACCAACAAAGGATTGTGCATTTGTATATTCTGCATATAACCCAAGCGGGGACAGACGGGATTCTGTCAATACTGAATCTTTGAAAACTGTCACTTGTTCACGAAGTGAATATTCGGGAGTAACTTCAACTGTTGTTTCAAGATTCCACTCCCCAAGTATTTCAGGCTTCAAAGCATAGGAACCAGCGATATTAACATTAACTTCTTTAGGGAGTTTTTCGCGGATATACCATGTGTTCTGATAATGAAAATACTTACTATCCTTCGTAAGGCTGCGAATCGAATCCATGTCAGAAGTGCTTCTCAAATAATCGGGCAAACCATCTGACTCAATATTCGCATTTATATTCGCGTCTATAAAATCTCGGTAACTAAGCCGTGTTTCAGAATTTCCGTTTTTGCTGGCGGCTTCTTTTGTATCAAATATATAACCGTCTTTATCCATATAACGAGTACGAAAATAAATACCTTCCGGAATTTCAAATAGTGTATGGAAAACGCCATTTTCATCAAAACCCATGGATGATAAGTTAATACCATTTGTTCCTTCTAACTTGCGGAAATATTGTCCCGGAGCAGGAATATCGCCATCCATTTTCAGTGTCGTATCTTTTAACCCTGTTGCAGTAAAATGGAGCGTATCATTATCCAAATAGTAGATATCATGATATCCAGGCTGAATGCTGCTTATCGAAAGTTCGAGAGTTCGCTGTTCATTGTGTTCTGCTATCCAATCCATTCTAGGCGCAGTCAACTCAAACAATGCTGTTTTTGTTTCTTTATCATAAGAAAGTTGCCGCGGCGGATATGCCGAACCTGCACGAATGCCAGCCGGCATATCTTCTTTTGCCTTACAGTGCATTTCAAGTTTTATGTTTTCATCCAAACGATCGCCGGTCATATCCTGAATCGCAAGATAAACCTTGGTATTATAGCTGTCACTCATTGAACCAACTACAGATACTT
>CAXHNU010000338.1:0-1756 GCA_964017555.1 uncultured Butyricicoccus sp.
ACTTGGTGGGCAGTCAGTCTGCACCGCGCTGACTGATGTCGGATGGCTTGTCCAGCCGACATATGAAAGCGAGGTCAGAACGGACTGACTGACCACGAACTGGGCGTACCTCGCAGGGCAAAAGGGGTAGTTTACTTTTTTTTAAGAAACTCTAACTCAGTGTTGCAACTGTCCCCAGTGTTGCTTAAGCTATACTAAAATATAGTGATTGAATGTGTGCGATTGGAATTTTATTGAAATAATTTGGAATAAAGAAACAATCACAGTAACAAACATGCTTTAATTCACGATTTTTAGCGCTATATAACTTTAATTTACGCGGTAGCTTTGGGCTTAATGCCTTTAGCTACCGTTTCTTTTTATTTTTCAGACGGGAAAATGGATTGTGGAATATTCATTATTTGGTAAGAATGATGTATTCTGAGCCGTTTTCTCTGCAAAACAAACGATTTAGGAAAACTGCATAAAATAAAAAAATGAAGCAGGAAATTAGACGAAATGATAGAGGATGAAGCAAAGGAGGAATACAGATGATTGAACTGAAAAATTTTTCTGCCGGACAACAGGAGATACTTTTCTATCCGCGCATTGAACAAGTAGAGAAAAGCACAATTACGATAACAAAAATAGGGAGAGAATATATCCACATTTTATTCCAAGATGGGACAAAAGACAAACTGCGCCCGTTCGCAGTCCATGATGTCATAGATGGGGGGCAGGCTATTGTTTGCATTACAGGTGGAATCGAAGTGATATTGTTTGATTCTATGGATACTTTGGATGAGTATCGTAAGTGCCACTATTGGAGGGATAGGATACTGACAGCAGTGAATGGGATCAATGTTTGCAAGTATTCAGCGGAACAACTGCAAAAGGCGTATGAGATTTTAGAACGAGGCTGTCAAAAGAATGAATAGGAGTATTTGGATAAATAGAGGATGGAACATTTCAAAGATGGATTATAGGAATATGAATCATTTTGTGTGCAATGGGATGATGAATGCAACCTGCATAGAATAAGAAAACCGAAAACATTGGAGCATGAAGAAATGAAAAAAAGCAAATACATTTTAATATCATTGACGGCAATTGCCCTGACAGCCAGTCTGCTTGCAGCCTGTTTTGTCCGAATCGGGTTCCACCAGCAGCCGGAATCAGATGAAGGCAACACAAGGGTTTTAGGACTACTCAACGCGGACACTGAAAAGGAACCAGAAACCAAACCCACACAAAAGACCCTGCTAACCGATGCAGCATGGCAGCAGGCAGAAAGGATGATAACCCGCTATCTTTCTGCTGGCGATTTTGATGGTTTGGATTCATATTTGCAAAACATGATTGCTGGATATGAGGAATCAGAAGACAGCAAACATCTGCTCAAAGCGGCATCCCTGCGGGATGACCTGGCGAAAATCAGTAGTTTGGATGCAAGTACAGCAGCATTGATGCAAACTTTCCGCAATCCAGAATTGCTGGCTGCCGCGTTGGTTTATACGCCGATTTCCTGCAAATATACTGCTGTGCAGGATTTGGATTCTTTCATGGTTCCGCCGCCGGATACAGAGGGGCAAATCAATATTCAGGAAATATCCCTGACCGATACAGAACGGCAGACATGGTTTCAAAGGATAAACCAAAATCCGGACCATACTTATGCCGATGTAAAAGTGTACAGCATTCAAAATTACGGTGCGGAATTTCATCTTGTGTTGGCTTATGTCATTTCCACAGATACCTGGCAGCCATATTTGATTGA
>CAXHNU010000339.1:0-1753 GCA_964017555.1 uncultured Butyricicoccus sp.
GCTATATCCTTCCCACTGCCGGGCGGATTCGGGACTTTCACCCGTTAGAACGTGCGCTCGCCGGGCGCACTTAAAAGGCTTCACGCCGCAAAGCGGCGCGCCAAATGAAGATATTGATTGGAACAACGCCACTTTACGCCAGCGCGGAAGGATTTTATATATGTCCTCCCCACTTGCGACCTCGGCGGTCAATACCAACCGGACAAAAGTAGTTGGCGTCGGACTGACGCTGAAAAGCAGCATTGGACGCGAAATTTTAGGACTTTCACCCGAAGCCGCAAAACAATGGCAAAAACACACCGAAGCGGAATTTCGCCTTTGGGCAGACCGCAAGCAAAATTGTGACGCGACAGGCATGAACGCATTCAGTGAACTCCAGCAGCTTGCACTTTTATCATGGCTTATGAGCGGCGATGTGTTCCCAGTATTTAAGCATTACCCCATCACGCCAGCAAATCCATATTCCCTGCGGATTCATTTGGTAGAAGCTGACCGTGTCAGTACACCAATGGATTATGGCGGCGGTACACTTTATCCAGGCATTACAGACGGCAGGAATCCGGACAATGGCAACCGTATTTTTGACGGTGTAGAAGTGGATGCTAGCGGCATGGTTGTGGCTTATCATATCCGCAATACCTATCCATGGCAAATTACAGGTGAACCCACAGTTTGGACACGCATTGAAGCTTATGGCAAAGAAACTGGATTGCCCAATATCCTGCACATAATGAACAGCGAACGCTGTGACCAATATCGTGGTGTTTCGTATTTGGCGCAGGTGATTGAACCGCTTTTACAGCTCCGCCGCTATACAGAATCCGCATTAATGGCAGCGTTGGTGCAAAGCTTTTTTACCGCATGGATTGTCACCAAAACGGATCAATCTGAAATTCCAATCAATGTTGTTGGTGCTGGGGATATCGCGGCGCCGGAAACAAATCCGGATGCGGCTTCCCCATCGGCGATGCAAAATGAATATGAGATGGGACCGGGTACAGTCGCACATTTGGCAGAATCCGAAGATATCAAATTCGGCAGTCCAAACATCCCGACAACAGGATTTGATGCTTTTGTGAACACTTTCTGCAAGCTGATTGGCGCAGGTATGAACATCCCCTATGATGTTCTTGTCAAAGAATACAATTCTTCTTATTCGTCCGCCAGGGCAGCGCTGATGGATGCCTGGGAGGATTTCCGGATGCGCCGCAAATGGTTTATTGATGATTTCTGCCAGCCTGTGTATGAAGTCTGGCTTGCGGAAGCTGTTGCCCGTGGGCGTATCAAAGCACCGGGATTTTTCAGCGACCCGTTAATTCGTGCGGCATGGTGCGGGGCACGTTGGATCGGACCAACACAAGGTTCACTCGACCCGCTGAAAGAAGCAAAAGCCGCGGTATTACAAATCCAGCATGGACTGAAAACCCATGAACAAGTGACCCGTGAAACAGGCGGCGGTGATTGGGATGAAAATGTAGAACAGCTTGCGGCAGAAAATCAAAAACTTGCGGCGGCTGGGGCAGAACTTATCCCCATGCAGGTTGATCCAAACGAAAATGATGAAAGCGAAGGTGAAGCAGATGAATCCATTTAAGGTCAAAGGTGTTCATATCCAGCGTAAAGCTTATGCAATGGAGATGAATGATCTGGAGAATGCGGAAATCACAATGTATGGCGAGGTTGTGGAAAGCCACCCCACCCATTGGTACACCGGAGAACCTTTAGAAGGTGATTTCATTGCGCAGGATACTTT
>CAXHNU010000340.1:0-1752 GCA_964017555.1 uncultured Butyricicoccus sp.
GCAATAGGATTTTCGCAAAACAAAATACAATCCGCCAAAGCCACGTGGAAACCAGATTTTGCAGCTTTGGCGGAAAAGAGAGAGTATTTGGGAGCGAAATAAATTACGCTTCGATAATTTGGATGACCGTGCCCACAGAAAGTTTTGGCATCGGTTTATTTTCAACATAAATAGTGCCTGGTAGTTCCACTTCAGTTTGTCCGCTGAAGTTAATGGTGCAATGCCCCAATCCGGCAAGTGTGACAGGCGCTTCATCGCCAACAGCCGTAATCCGATAAGATTCGTTATCGATTTTCAGCATTTGCCCTGCGCATATTGTCCCTTCAATAGGATTTACGTCCACCGAATAGCAGTAATCGCGCAATTCTTCCGGCGCGTTGTCGCCGAACAGAATAAACATTCCCGCATCCTGAAATTCATCCACAGAAACGCCCAATGCTTTGACTGTGTTTTTATAAATTGTTTTCATCAAAAGACCTCCATTCTCCCGCTTTCTTTGTAAAGAAAGCGGGGCAAAGAAACTTCACTTTTTTCCACGTATCTGCGCATCTGCGCATCTGCGCTTTTTCATCCTACCTGCCGCCACAAAGCGGGACAAAAACTTCAATTTATGTTATCGTGCTTTTGATCCAAATCCATCAGGCATAGAGTCCAAAGCTGGCAGCAAAAGCGAGCAGCACACGAATCCAGCCTGTCAAAAAGCGGGAATACATAACAGACACAACACCGACTTCAATGGTTTCGGTTTCTGCTTCAGCAAGCCCTAACCCAACCGGGATAAAGTCACATGCACCTTGGCAATTGATTGCGAACAGCGCAGGCAGTGCCATTTGAGGTGCAATATTCCCTTTGCCGATTTCGGCACCAACCAATGTACCAACAATCTGTGCAATCACCGCGCCAGGCCCCAACAGTGCGGACAAACCTGGGATAGAACAGATAATACCAAGGACGACCAAGCCGACAATATTACCTGCCAGCGGTGTTAAGATAGAGGCAAACGCATTGCCAAACCCAGAACCGTTGATAATGCCGATAAGCATGGATACAAATGCCATAAAGGGGAGCAGCGTTGTAATACAGGTTTGAATTGCATCACGTGCCGCCTGATAGAAGGTATTGACGGCTTTGCCCGCGCCCAAGCCAACTTTTGTGATGATTGATTTCTTTTCCTGCTTGGCAAGGGTTTCAGAAACTTTCATATCGGCTGTGAATTTCACATTGCCGGGTTTTTCTTCGGATTTTATTTCGGGCTGCTGCACTGGTGCTGGCGCAGTGCCATCGGCAAGGGATACTTGGTTTGAGGTAACCGCTGATACGTAAATATCTTCTGTAATAAATTTTGCCATGGGACCGGATTTGCCAACTGGCATGACATTGATTGTTGGGATACCTTTTTTCGGATAAATGCCACAGCGGAGCGTGCCGCCGCAGTCAATGATAACCAGTGCAAGTTCTTCTTCCGGGCAATTGGTTTTAAAACCGTTGACCGGGATAAGCCCTGTGAGTTCCACGATTTTTTGCAGGCATTCCGGTTCTGCGCCGCCGCCTGTGATGTACATGACTTTATTGCGCTGCTCGGTTGGGGTAATCACCAACGGGCCGCCAAAGCCACCTGCGCCGCGTTCTACACGGATTGAACGGTATTCTGCCATTTCTATGTTCTCCTTCCCTATCTTTGCCTTATTTGGACATTTTCAGCTCACGGCTAAGTTTTATGCCTTGCTGCTTTTCGACGAATTTGGTGGTAAA
>CAXHNU010000341.1:0-1745 GCA_964017555.1 uncultured Butyricicoccus sp.
AGCTTGATAGGCTTCCTGTACAGCGTCATCATATGGATTTCCTCTTGCGGAATATGCAGCAAATGCGGTTCCTTTTCCAGCCATAACTGCGCAGGGGATTTCCCATTTTCAAGCACCCTGCCGCTGTTCAGATATAAGATGCAGTGGATTAGGATTTGTGTAAATTCATCCAGTGTCAAAATTGCCTGGCTGCGGTAATCTGTTGCCCAACGCTCCTGCGCATCTGCTTCAATCACACCTTTGCCTCGAAGTATGGGTTTATATCGCTGCTGGAGCAGGTCAAAGGTCTTTTCCACAAGCCCCTTCCTGTCTGGGCGGAATGACGGCTGTGCCATGATTTCCAGCCCATACTGCCGGCACAGGTCTGTCATGCGCGGACCGAAAAACTCCCGCCCTTTATCCATAATAATTTCGGTAGGCAGCCCTGCATTTGGCCAGTCTTCCGGCTGCATTTCAATTCCACATTGTCGGCAATATTCTGTTTTGCTCTGTGCGGCATTCTCAAGGCATAACATGACCGCCGTTTCATCGCATTCCAAGCCGACATGAAAGCCCACAATAAGCTGGGTTGCGGTATCTACCGCCATATAAAGATAAGGGCGGCCAATCACGCAGCTCCGGTCAAGTGCCGACACAAGATAAATATCGCACAGTGTTGCGTCCATCTGGAAGCTGCCGGGTTCTGTCCGCCATTGTGACGCAGAACCAAAGGCAGGCTTGCAGTTGCGCTGATAATATGTAAGTCCTTCTCTGGAAATGATTTTCTGCGGATTTTTATGATAACCATGCCGGTAAAAATAATTTTCAAAACTTTTCCATGTTTGAGCTTTTTCAACAAGCTGTCCATTTGTGTTTGTATACCGCTGAATGAGCATCATTTCATAGGCAGTATGGAGGGACAGCCGCTTGGATGAATAATAGAAAGTCCGGATTGCCCAATCATAATCAGGTCTTTTCTTTGGTTTGCCTTTCTGATGCCGGCTGGTCAGAACCCCGGTCGCCAGATAACGGTAATAGATAGAGATAACCGTTTGAGGTTTCGTTCTTCGCCATAAAACAATTTTCTTAGCTGTTTGTGAACGGACTTTCCGGTCTGTTATGCAGTTGTCATTTTGCAGCAGCGGCTGGATCATTTCCAACTTTGCCCGCTCTGCATCTGACCGAGTTTCTCGATAGTATTCTGCCAGAAACGGTTCCGGCGCCTGAATCCGCTCCATATTTTTGCTCTCTTCCAGACTAACGAAAAATGGGGTTGATGGGGAATCATATGAAATCAGCCATACCCCAGTTTCTGTTTCTTTGAGGATTCGGAAAACCTCACCTGCCTGCTGTACGAATCGAATCATCTTGTGACACTCCTTCCTTTGTGATAACCACTTTCCAATCGGAAACATCCAGACCTGCCCAGTACCGTCTGGACAGCTCCAGCTTTTCCACATCTGCGCGTTTGGTTAAATCCTGCTTATCCAAGACTTCACGCACACCAGTCCGTCCATCCGCATAGTGCAGCAGAAAATCTGTTGTCCATTTTTTCACCCAATATTCCTTCCGGATATTCAACGGACTGACATATTGGAATCGCTCTGCCCGCAGTAACTCACAAGTTTCATAACCAATGATATGGGGCTGATCCTCCAGATACTTTGCATAATCTTTTGCCGCCTGACTATGGACGCAAATCATTTTCTGATTCTTCTGGCTGAAGAACCGGATATCCCGTGTGTGAACACCTACTTTTTCCATTG
>CAXHNU010000342.1:0-1744 GCA_964017555.1 uncultured Butyricicoccus sp.
TCTTCCGGCTTATTATTGCTATAAAGCAGTCGGTTTTAACGATACTGTTCTTGATAGGACAGAAACATATTGTGTTCTAGGTGAAGAATGGAAGTGCAGAGAATTGATTATGGAAAATAGATAAATTCCGATTTCGGTGTTTTGACGAATACTTTTGAACAATAGCTGGTAACAACACAAATCCTGGACAGGGAGTTTTTTTGCAGGAACTGTGCATACAGAAAGCAAAATATGGTAAAACACAAAATAAGAGCATTCATCAAATTCTTGACAGAAGGCTCCAATTGCCCCAGTTGTTATCTGATAATGCTCTTATTATTAATAGAATAACATAAAGACACAATCGCTGTCAATCAAACGGCGGCAATTTGCATAAAAAAAATCATCCACCAGAATGACATAAAGCAACCGTTCCAAAGTGAATTGGTAACAGTTGCTTTATGCTGCTTTACATCTTTTTCATAAACGCAAAGTAACCGTCCCCCCGACCAAAGGTTGACGACTACTTTGTAGTATAATTTCAGCGGAGAACCGTTTGACGGTGCGCTTTTGTACATATAGTATCATCCAAACGCCGCCCGGTTGTCAAGCCGGGCGGTTTCATTTTTCATAAAATAAACAAAAAGGCAGCACCCCTTTTTGCAAAATCAGGTACTGCCTTTGTTTTTGTCACGCGAAATGAGAGAATAAACCCTTAGCCGCCGAAAACTTTAATCATAAACCCGGCTGCAACGGCAGAACCAATGACACCTGCAACATTCGGGCCCATTGCGTGCATCAGCAGGAAGTTGGCAGGATTGGCTTTTTGCCCTTCAACTTGTGCGACACGTGCCGCCATTGGGACAGCGGATACACCAGCGGAACCAATCAGTGGGTTTACCTTGCCGCCGGTCAGTTTGCACATAATCTTGCCAAAGATAAGCCCGCCCAAAGTGGACAGCATAAAGGCAAGCAAGCCAAGGATAATGATCTTAATGGTTTCCCAAGTTAGGAAGTGGTCAGCCGTAGCTTTACAGCCGACAGACAGCCCAAGGAAAATAGTAACAATATTACACAACGCGTTTTGTACGGTGTCAGACAAACGGTCAGTAACACCGCATTCACGGAACAGGTTGCCCAGCATCAGCATACCAATCAGCGGGGCAGTATCCGGCAGCAAACCGATAACAATAATTGCAACCGCAATTGGGAATACAATCTTTTCAGTTTTGGATACAATGCGGAGCTGTTCCATCTTGATTTCGCGTTCTTTTTGGGTAGTCATCAGGCGCATAAGCGGCGGCTGAATCAGTGGAATCAGTGCCATGTAAGAATATGCCGCAACTGCAATGGCAGGCAGATAAGCTGGCGCCAGTTTGGAAGCGGTCAAAATAGCGGTTGGACCATCCGCGCCACCGATAACGCCGATTGCAGCGGCAACAAAATCCGGGAAGCCAAGCGCCAGCGCCAGCAGGAAAGCAGAGAAAATGCCAAACTGTGCCGCGGCACCGAGCAGCAGCGAACTGGGACGGGCAATCAGCGGGCCAAAATCGGTCATTGCGCCAATGCCCATAAAAATAATCGAAGGATAAATGGCGTGTTCTACGCCCTGATAAATTACCCACAAGAAACCAGGACTTTTGGTCGCGCCATCCACCACCATCGGTTCGTTCAGCAAGCCTGTAAGCGGGAAATTACATAGCAAAATGCCAAACGCAATCGGGACAAGCAGGAGCGGCTCGAATTTTTTGCCGATGCCGAGGTA
>CAXHNU010000343.1:0-1727 GCA_964017555.1 uncultured Butyricicoccus sp.
GCAATGGATATCCTCAAAAAAGAAGTCGGCATTGTATTTTCCAAAGTGCTGGAACACGCAGGTGTATACCATCGGGATGCCGCTGGCAAACAGGCATTCCTGCGATTTATTCAAAGTGTTTCCGGCAAATAAACGGTAAATCCGGCAAAATAGCATTCAGCTTTCCAGTATTCTTTTCGCCTCCTGCCCCTATGGGCAGGAGGCACCACCTCAATAACTCTATCATAACTGCAAAAAGTATCAGTTTCATACTTAAATTTTGGCTGCTGTTATGGTATAATAAATCCTGTCCTCGCTGGCTGTATCCGCAGTGCGAGGGCAGGATTTATTGATTTTTCAGGAGGTATAACACAATGTCTGAAATAATGGAAAACCAGGATGCCCTGACCGAAGAACAGCAGGCAGCAGCACAAGAGCTGGAAACTGCCCAGCAGGATGCCGAAGCTGCCCAGCGGGATTTGGATGCTGCTTTAGAGGAAGAAAACCCAATGGCAGCCAAACGGCGCAAATGGTCTGCTTTTGTGGAAGGGCCTGCGGCAGATTTCTTTACCGGCTATAAGCTAGAGAAAATGGCAATCGACGATGGCAATGGCAACAAAGCAAAATTCAGCCGTACAAAAGATGAAGGCATTAAAGTCGAATATACATCTTCTGTTATGCTGTAACAAAACAAAAAACCCAGTTGGTTTTATCAGCCAACCGGGTTTTTGTATTTTTATCAGGATGGAATCAGCCTGCGCACAGTTCCACAGCAACTTCTGCAGCAGATGCTGCATCTGGTGTGAATTTGTCTGCGCCGATGGAATCGCAGTAAGCCTGTGTGATTGGCGCGCCGCCAATCATAACCTTTACCTTGCCATTCATTTCAGAAGCTGCCAATGCGTCGACAACATTCTTCATTTCAGCCATGGTTGTAGTCAGCAGAGCGGAACAGCAGATAATCTGTGCCTGGTTTTCACGCGCTGCGTCGATATAGGCTTCTGGTGCAACGTCAACACCCAGGTCAATGACTTTCAGACCTTTGCCTTCCATCATCATTTTAACCAGGTTTTTGCCGATATCATGCAAGTCGCCGCGTACTGTGCCGATAACAACGGTGCCGCGGTCAACTACATCACCACTGGACATATGCGGTTTCAGGATTTCAACGCCCTTATTCATTGCGCGTGCAGCAACCAGAACTTCTGGTACGAATACTTCGCCATTGCGGAATTTTTCACCGATAACGCCCATGCCTGCCAAAAGACCATTTTCCAGGATCTCCTTTGGCGCAATGCCTTCATCTAGTGCCTGCTGTACTGCTGCTTTTACCTTTGGTGCGCGGCCTGCCTGCAATAAGGTGCTGATTTCGTCTAAAATTGCCATGTTCGTGTTCCTCCTCAAAATTCTCAGGTAAACTCTTGCAGCCGCCTTATGCCAACTTCCTGCATTGCCTAAGGGACTGCTTTGTTTTTGTTGTCCTTATTATTGCACAAAGGCGCCATAACTGTCTTGTGCATTCTTTTGATTTTTTGAAGTATCTTATCTTTTTTGTTTTTGGGCATGGGAAAAACGCGGTATCCACAAGCCAAAAGAAACCGCGTTTTCCAGAGGGGGAGAATGCTATGCTGTTTTTTTACGTATCTGCCATGCAGGAGGAGCAGGCACACAAAAAACCGCAAAGCTGTCACGATGAAACAGGCACTAAGACGAATATTTGCTTATTGCATGAAAAAGCCTGCTTTGAT
>CAXHNU010000344.1:0-1715 GCA_964017555.1 uncultured Butyricicoccus sp.
CAGACGGCTGCCGGACATCATCCAAGTCAGGAAGGATTAGCTGGATTCCAGCAGGGAAACTATAGATATTCCGATATGCAGGATTGGCAGCAATCAGGCTGTCTGTATGTGCCGTGCTGCCAAGTTGACTATACGCGATACTGTCCCACATATCACCCTGCACGGTAACATAAATCCTGCTCATATGTAAGTGTTCCTCCTTGCCGCGATCCGTTCTTCTGCCATTACTTCCTGTATCATATCCATCATTTCATCCCGGAAATCATACAATCTGTCTACAGTTTCAGGTGTTGCATTGCCGTCAATATGGATGTTAATTATCGGCGCGGATGCAGCGGGCGCATAGATTGCACTTTCTGCTTGGACAGGTGGATTGGCATACGCCCCAATTGCTTCTATAACCCGCGGTGCGAATGCGGTAATTTGCATTTCCGGCATAGCTGCCACCGCTGCAAAAGCCAGGGAAGTATCTGCTGGCAGAATAGCTTCACCACCATGCAAATTGATAAGTTCTGGCCCTTGTTCGCCGACCCATGACCAACCTGGCGGGGCGTTAAGTGTGCCGGAAGCAAAACCATTTGCCCAGAAGTGCGCTTCTCCACCGCCGCTAACGCCAGGGGTTGGAAACGAGGGGATAGAGTTGATTTCTGCGCGTATGCTGTTGGCAATATTCCGATAGGCTGTTTGTATACGCGCCCCTTTGTCTTCTACCGCTTTAAGATACGCGTTGAGCGTATTATTTGCAGCACGTGTCGCTTCGGATGATAGATCCATTGCCTGAACGGAATCTTTCACTTTATCAACGACTTCATCCGCTTTTTCAGAAAAGCCGCTGACCCAATCTGCCGTGGCATCTGCAGCAGATTTTTGCATTGCAGCAACATCACTTGCCGTTTTTGCCATTTGCGCAACAGCCTGTACATTGCCGGCCTTAACCTGGTTGACAATATCTTGTGAAAGTCCTACAGCTTGCGCATCGCCACTTTTCAGGACATTTATCAGTTGATTGTAATTTTCCTGTGTAATGCCCAGATCTTCTGCGGATTTTGACTTGATAAATGTAATATTATCGTTATAGGTTTTCCAATAATTATATTGGGATTCCAATGCTGCTTGCGCGTTGGCGACCGTTGCTTGTGCGTCAATATTTGCTTTGTCAAACAGATCAAACATTCCGGTAAATGCTTCATAAGCTTCCTCATAGGCTTCATCGTAAGCATTTTCCAGCATAGTAAGCTGCCCGGCAGAGGATTCCAAAGCACTGTCCAACGCCATAAGCTGGTCAATTTCCGCCTGTGTGAGGTTATCCTCCATGCTGAATTTTAACCGCTTATGCCATTCTTCCATTGCGGCAAGCCCTTCTGTGGCTGTTTTGACTGCGGATTCGCCATCTGAAATCGCGGTATTGAGATTTTCAATAGAAGCCTCAGTATCGTCAATCTGACCATCTACACTCGCAAGCTGTCGTTCCAACTTATCGTATGCCAGGAAATCAGAAACATTATTTGCGTCTTTTTTGTTCATCTTATCGACAATTTTTTGACGCTGTTCCTGTAAAGAAGTTAATTTTTGTTCTGCCCGCCACTTTTCAAATGTTCGTTTTTCGAGTTCTTTTTCTGCATCAACCTGCGCCTTGAGTGCTTCGGTATAAGCCTCCTGATAAGCAACCTGCTGTGCATCCTGTTTGAGTGCGTCAACATGTTCGCGCAAAGCTT
>CAXHNU010000345.1:0-1699 GCA_964017555.1 uncultured Butyricicoccus sp.
GTTTCCCCTTCAGATTCCTTGTACAGCTTATAGGCTTCCCGGTATCCCAACTTTTTATTGAGCGTCTTTTGGACTTCCTGCATAAAAATACCTTCCGGCAAATAACAATGTCCACCCTCATAAGCAGCCCGTTTCAGTGTGCTCAGGATACCATACATAATCCGCTGTTGACCATCAAAGGGATAGCCATGGGCAAGGGCAGCTTCATCACATTTTGGAACGACAGCCCTTGGATTTCATCAATCAAAAAATATGGGTTGCTCTTTATCTTGTCCAAAATAACAGCACCATACTGGTCTATCAGCTGCTTTGCAGCAGCATCACCAATCCCATATTCTTTGAGTTTTGAAAATAGATCTTCTGTCGCCTGATGTCGTTTTAGATACGCTCGCCACCTTTTCACCTGCTCTTCAGGGATTTCCAGGCTAAACGCAACCCGTTCCGGATGAGTGATAATATCCTGTAGGATTGTTGGTCCATATTTTCTGTAAATGCTGTATGCGGAAGCATTCAAATCCTCAATGGAAGACAGCACATTCAAAATGGATTCTTTGTTTGCCGGCGCAGCAGATTGATAACTTTTTACCGCGATATTATGCTCGCCACGGTATTCCCGGACTGAACCAGTAATCTTGTAATAACTTCCTGCCGGCAAAGGTGTAGCAAATGTGCCGGAAATCTTAAACCAGCGGTCATCCTTTTCCACCAGGTAAATTGCCCAGCCGGTTTTTTCAGCCCAGTATATCTGCTTTTGGATACGCACGATAAACGATACCTTTTCCCCAATCTTATATTGGCTTAACGCTGTGTTTTCTTTTGTTTCAGGCGCATAGTTAAATCCGCCGCCTTTCGCCCGGTTTTCATGTCTTGCTGCCACTTCTATCTGCCTCTTTTCCTTTTTTATTTATTATATGCAATACAGACAGTAAAAATTTTGATATCTTCTCCGTATTATAAACTTTTTCGATATATAAACCCTGAAAATATGCAGAAATATCTCAAAATATACTTGCAATTTTGATTTGATGTGATATAATATGTATATAGAAAAAGAGAAAGGAAGTGACATTTATGATGCACTTTACATGGGAAATTATCCTCCAGCACCAAAGTGCTGTTTTAGCTTCTTTTGCAATTGCCGTCGCTATGGCGCTGTTCTGTTATAAATCCTGCAAAAAGTTTATATCTTTTGCCACAGGTTATAAGCTGGACAGAATCCGGACGATTTTCCTGACAGCAATGTGCTTATCCTTGGTTTTTATTTTTCAGATGCGAGGTATTATCATGAGTTTTTTCATACTATCCACACTCAGAGGGGCTTGGATTATTGATTATATTTTTGAAGCGATAGACAGAACCGAATCCCCTTCCATATAAAACATCATGATAAAAATTTTAACCCCATCTGAAATCAGATGGGGCTTTTTGCATATCATAAAATATACGAAATACTACAAATAAAAGAAAGCAGGGACATGATTATGTTGAAGAAAAAGAAAATGATTACGCTGACAGAGGAACAGCAGAAAATGATGAAGAAATTGAATCGACTGCAGTTTATGATTACCGCTACAAGCTGCTTAATTGTATTTTTGATTCTGTTTTTGAATTTCCAGGTTGCAACAGTGCCTTCCTCCTCTATGTATCCGACATTGAAAATTAAAGAATTTGTGCTGATTCACAAACTCAGAAATCCCGC
>CAXHNU010000346.1:0-1698 GCA_964017555.1 uncultured Butyricicoccus sp.
GAAATCAGTGAGGTTGCTTTTTGGACAAATGTAATGTCAATCTTAGGCATTGTTACTGCCATAATCGGTCACTTCCTTTTTATCAAGTATCAAGGTTTCCATAAGTTCGCCAGTTTCGTCCGCGGATGCCGTCCATGCAATTTGAAATTGGAGCACCAGCACACCATTTAACAAATCACAGGAAATATCATCGGTGATTTGCAGCCATGCTTCGCCGCCGACATCAAAGCCGTCTGCCAGCACATCAGTCAGCAATTCTGCTGCCTGTCTGCATTCATCACGCGGACGGTTTTTGTTCTGCGGATAATACCAGATATCTACATCAATATCATATTCCCGCATTCCGGCACAGGCGGGGCTTACCTCAAACGGCAGGATATCAATTTTGACGCAAGGACGGGGGAGCGGTTCAGGCACATCCTGCCGCAGAACTTTTACATCATCAGGCAATATGTCCAGAACCAACGCGGTCAACGCATTTTGGATCTGCTTTATCTGCATATTCCGCGCGCCACCTCATCTAACATATCTTCTACAGCTTCTTCAAATTGAGGGACAAGCGCTTTTAGTGCAGAATCAAATACCCAAGTTGCATCAATATGACCAACTTTGCGTCCAATGCCTTTGCCGGGAATGACACCATGACCATTGCCGCGCCCTTTGCCGGGGTTGATAACCATATCATGCCCTTCCTCCAACAAGTGCGCGTGCGGCGCGTCGGAATAAATACGGGCAGATAATGTGTCCCCATCTTTCCGCCAAACCTTACCTTGTTTAATGGATTTCTGATAGTTGCCGGTTTGCTTTTTAATTCCTTGTGCCCGCGCCCGCGCCCTGGCATCGCGCCGCAATTTACGGATTTGTTTTTTCATCATTGCCTTGCTGCGCTTATTGTAGTTTTTGGCTTCCTCCTCCATATTTTCTATCAGTTGATCCAGTTCACCAAACAGGAAAGACGCTTCCGCCATGGTCAAGCACCGCCTTACAGAAAATTTCCGTCCAGCCCGGACGGTTGTAAATCGGATAAAAATACAACACATTAAGTCGCAAGCCCTCACAGACAAGCCACATTTCCGGCGATAAATCAGGGATTGCTTTTGCTCGGATGGTCACCCGGTGGGTTACTTCTGCCTGTATGCTTTCGCCTGGAATCGTTCTGGTTTTCCCGCTTACCGGCACAACATTTCCCCATATCGTTCCGGTTTTCTGTGGGACAAAATCGGTTTCCCGATCCTGCGTGGTTTCGCACATTTGATACACATCAATCCGCTGCCGGAGTTTGCCGCATGACATCATTCTGTATCACCACCATAAGCCGCACGCAGTTTGAGTTGTGTCAGCATACTGCGCACCAGCGGCGCGGTTGCCGCGTGGACGGCGTCCACATCCCGCCCATCATAGATACGCAATACCATATCATGGGCAATCAAATCATAGGTCGCTGGGGACTGGTCGCGGGTTACACCCGCGCCAGTCAGATAATCATCCACCGCGTGAAGCAGCGATGTAAGTAACCCATCATCTGTATCATAATCCAACCGCAAATAGGCTTTACAGCTTTTAAGCCGTTCACTGTCTACCTCTGCCATAGTCTTATGCTGGCAGGGTCAGCAGTCCACAAACTGCCGCCGCGCTGTCAAAGGTTTTGGCATCCAACCGCATAATGCCGCGCACTTCAGTGCTGTTTGTCACCCAGGC
>CAXHNU010000347.1:0-1696 GCA_964017555.1 uncultured Butyricicoccus sp.
CTCTTTTTGCCATACTGGTCAACTTTCATTTTGCTCTTTGGCTCATGGGTCAGGCTGCCGGCGCCGCTGACACAGCCGCCTGGGCACGCCATACCTTCAATGAAATTTTTATTCAGCTTGCCGACTTTTGCTTTCAGCAAAGCCACCTTGCATTCTTCAATGCCGCTGCATACTTCTGCCTTGACTTCAAAGTCCATTTCACGTTCTTTAGCAACTTGCAGCACAGCTTCCGTCAAACCGCCGCTGCGCCCAAAAACACGCCCGAAATATGACGCGTCATTGATTGGGGTTTCATCCATTTCCGGCAAATTGATTTGCTTCGCGTCCAGCATTGCCTGTAATTCTTCAAAGGTGATGACGCAGTCAATCCACATATCCACCGTAGGACGGGACATTTCCTGCTTTTTCGCGGTGCAAGGCCCAATGAAGATGGTTTTCAATGGGGTATCCGCATTCATTTTGATGTAGCGTCCGATTTCTGCCATTGGCGATAGGTTATGTGAAATATGTTCTGCCAGTTCGGGCATTTGCTTTTCGATGTAAGATACAAACGCAGGGCAGCAGGAGGAGGTCAAGAAACCTTTTTCCGCCAGTTCCTGTGCTTCCTTATCGGCAACCATATCCGCGCCCATTGCGGCTTCTACGACATAATCAATGCCCAGCGCACGGATGCCGGAGGCAACCTGCCCAAGCGAACAGTCATCAAACTGGGAAGCAATTGCTGGTGCAACAATTGCTGCAACTTTATAGTTGCGATCGCCAAAGCGGTCAACTGCGTTGAGGATAATGTTGATGGCATCACCCATAAAGGATTTATCCATCACAGCGCCAAACGGGCAAGCCGATACACAAGCGCCGCAGGCAATGCACTTATCAATATCAATCGCGGCTTTTTTCTCCTCATTCATCTTAATGGCGCCGACTTTGCACGAACGTTCACAAGGGCGAACGTGTTCTGTAATTGCGCCATAGGGGCAAACTTTTGCGCAGCGTCCGCATTCAATGCAGATTTCAGAATCAATGACTGCCCTGCCGCGTTTATCCTTAGAAATTGCCTGTTTTGGGCAATTTTTAATGCAGCGCTGAGAAATACAGCCGCGGCAGGATTCGGAAACGGTATAGCGTTCAACCGGGCATTCGTCACAAGCCAGCGGAATGACTTCAATGACATTTGGGTTGCGGCGGTCGCCGCCCATGGCAAGCCGCACACGTTCCTGTGCGATAGCGCGTTCTTTGTAAATACAGCAGCGCATGGTTGCTTTTGGCCCAGGGGAAATAATTTTGGGGATCTCATAATAAGATTCCATCAGGTTGCCTTCATAGGCACGTTCTGCAACTTCTTTTAAAATGCGATATTTCAGCAGTTGCACATCAGTTTCAAAAGTCCTCATAAAGTTTTCTCATTCCTCCGTCTTTTTCATAAAGGGGTGAATTTGTTTTCTTCTCGCTTCCCAAAATCTCTCACAAATTTTTATACGGCACGGTACTGGGCAACGCCTTCCTCATATAAGTTGCCGCCGGTACAGTCCATAGAAACAATGGCGGTAAAGCCCTCCACTGTCAGCCGTTTTACGGATTCGCAGCCCAAATCATCATAGGCAATGACCTCCAAATTTTTAATGGATGCTGCTTTGACGGCGCCAGCGCCGCCGATTGCGACCATATACACGCCGCCATTGCGTGCCATGGCATCAGC
>CAXHNU010000348.1:0-1691 GCA_964017555.1 uncultured Butyricicoccus sp.
TGGTGCTTGGGTATTTATCCCTGCTCAGCGCGGCTGCGTTTACCATTTGGACAATGCTGCTCAAAGAACATCCTGTGGGCAAGGTTACTGTTTATATGTTCCTGATCCCTGTGTTCGGCTCTTTGCTCAGCGCTGCAATTTTGCAGGAAAATGTATTCACATTCCGCAATTTATGTGCGCTTGTTTTGGTTTGTGCCGGTATCTTTACCGTCAACCACAGCAAGGCATAAAACTGGTTATCACGTCAAAAATACATCGTTTTATGAAAATATGCAGTGACAGCCTCCGGTAAAAACCCGGAGGCTGTTTGTATAAACCGATGTTTTCTGGCTATATTAAAGAATGGAAATGATAAACAGCCTGGGCAGGATGCAAGAAAACGCCCCCAATTCATCCGACAACTTTGCAGGAATGCACAAAGCAGCTCGCGAAAAAACCATGACATACCATGTTCCCCTTGTGGAAGTATACGAAAAACCGTCTGCCCTCTTGCAGCCGCCCGGCATATGTTGTAGAATAGCAGCAACGCCAGACCAACGAATTTATGGAAACAAAAGAAGGTGTTTTTTTCAAATGGAACAGTTTATGAAAGGGACTTCTGCCGTCCATGTCCGCGGCGCAGATGCGAACTGCTGGAACTTATATAAATGCCGTTATATTGATGACACAATGCTGTCTTATACGCTTCAAATACATGACGCGGAAAACTGCCGCATGGCTTTGATGCAAGTGATTAACCGGCTGCTGCACCATATGCAGGTCGGTTTGCTGGCAACGTGCAGCGGTACGGATGATGCAGCTCCTTTGCAGCTGGCTGCATGTTATCCAGATGGGCGTATGCTCAAACGCGGCACACATTGTGCATTTGTTGCACTGGATAGCTGTTTTGAGGGACTCCAGGACATTACGGATACCATGGGATTCCATTTGGCAGGCTTTGAAGAACAGGCATCCAGTGATGCGATTTTCCGCACCTTGCTGGAACAGGATGGGATGCAGGATGCACTTTTGGAAATCTCCTGCCGCCGTTTTGCAGAAGGCATTCTTTATATCCGGCTGAATGCTGAAAAAACTGATGAAGCTGAAATTGTCGGTATTATTTCTGCTGCGGTGCATGAATGCGGCGGTTTGCTGCAAGTGAATGGCTGAATCCTGCATTAAAAGGAAAAAGTGATAGAAGTGCGCTTCTATAAAGAACATGGAAACAATAAAAAACCCTGTCTTTCCTGGTGAAAGACAGGGTTTTTCGGTTATTTTATCTTGGGTTCCAGATGGCTTTGATGTGCGCTGCGGAATGCCTTTGGCGAGATCCCAACCCGCTTAATGAACAAATTGGTTAAACTGCTGCCTGTACTGTACCCAACTTCACAGGTGATTTCTGAAATGGTTTTTGATGTACGGACGAGCAATATTTTCGCACGGTCTATGCGGGTATTGATGACATATTCCATCGGAGAAAACCCTGTTTGACGTTTGAAACTATGAGAAAAATAACATGGGCTTAAACAGGTCATATCGGAAAGTCCTTGTAATGTCAGCGGCTCCCCAACATGGGCGCGGATATATTGGATTGCATCATCAATTGGATTATTTTGCGCCTGCTCCTGCCGGGGCTGCATATATAGCTGTTCAAATAAACGATAAATCCGCATAGATGTGTCAAATGCGCTTTCGATTCCATTGTGGACATG
>CAXHNU010000349.1:0-1688 GCA_964017555.1 uncultured Butyricicoccus sp.
TCATGCCACGCGCCCCCTTTTCCCCTATTATACCACACCTTCTTGACTTATGAAGGATTAAATCAGTGGTTCCTTAACTTAAAGTGAATCGTACAGCCCTTCCCAAATAGCCGGGAAGGGCTGCGCCATAAATTATATATTGTCAAATGCTGCGTTTAATCGTCAGAATCGTTTCCAGAACACCACTCAGTCCCTGGAATTTATCCCATATGGCACGGTTACTGTCGCAGCTGCTTTCACCACAATCAATAACTGCTGTATGAACGGCTGCATTTTTGCGCACTGCTTCAATCAGTTGCCGAGCCAAAAGCCCTGCAATACCTTGCTGAATAAAAGGTGCTTCCCCAAGTGCGATAATGGTATCGCAATGATAGTGTGCAAGGATTTCCACAACCATGGAATCTTCCGTGATATTCAGTTTTGTACCAAAAAACTTCTTATACTCGCTGAGGATATTCTGCACCATTGGGCGAGTGCCATGCCCCCATTCATTGATATAGGATTCCAGCGCAGCATCGTTATAAATATGTGCTTTCAGCGGCTCCAGTTCAATCCTAACCCCGTGATAACGATATGTTTTCGTTGCCATAATCATTCTCCTTCATAAATTTTATATTTGAAGCTGTATAAAACATGAATTTCATGTCTTTTGGGGCTTCTGCTATATAAGGAGATATTTTTGTGCTATTTGTAAATGTGGAGGAATAAAAAATGCGTGCAAGAAAAATATGGATCTGGCTGTGTATTATTTTGATGTGTGCTTTGTTTTGGGTTCCAATAATCCCGCCACTTGCATACAGCATATATTTTGACTTAATCGAGAAAGTTGGCATTGAATATCTATACATTGGAGATGTTGGTTCAAATGACTCCCATGGTTCAGGTACAAATGTCCTGCAATCTGATTTTCAAAACCATGGCGGATTTATGTGGGTGACATTTGATCAGTTGGATAGTATGGTTTATTGGGAAACGCCAATCCCTACATCAAAAAAACTCAAAGTGAAATCTTCTCTTGCCAAAGGCAGCGCTGTCCTGAAAATCACACAAGGCACAAAATGGAATATTCAAAAAATCCCTTTGATTCCAGGAGAACAGACGATCATCAATGTTTCCGAATGGGGCATTGATGAAAATATTTTTTTATGGCTGGGCGTATCTGATGGCGAAAATGGGCAGTTTATCATTACATCTGTGCCGGAGTCATGCGCATGAAAATCAGAATCGCGATAATATGCCTGTTGGCTGCATTGACAGTCTGTTCTGTATCTGATTATTGGGTGAGAAAAAACCAAAATGACAATATAACATATGCTGTTATCCCTGGCGGCGGCACATATGAAGTTGGAATGTATCAAGGCAGAAAACTGATAAAAATGAGTCGTATCCATGCAGATAAAATCTATCTGGAGGCTTGCGAAACTGGTATTCTCGCCCATTGCAAGAATGGATTGTTTTATCTTGATCCGATAAAACTGTACCCTGAAAAAGTGATTTTTTTATCATCATCTGAACAATATGATGTTACCGTGTATGGCGGACAAGTCGATATGATATTATTCAGTATCTGTAAATTAAATCATTCATCTGCCAGTTTATACGCGTGGTGTAAAGGAACCACTGATTTAATCCTTCATAAGTCAAGAAGGTGTGGTATAATAGGGGAAAAGGGGGCGCGTGGCATGAAA
>CAXHNU010000350.1:0-1684 GCA_964017555.1 uncultured Butyricicoccus sp.
TACCGCACGGTCATCCAAACCGCGCTCCAAAATATTGATTTTTTCCCGGAACGCATTAAAATCTGCCGTCCAGCGCAATGTATATCCTGTCAGCGGTTCAAAATCTGCACTTTCCGGCTTTGTGTCACACAGCCAAACCATAAATGAGTTCGCTAAATCATGATATAAACATGGCTCCATCACCAATGAAGTGGTACCGCAAACCGGGCAGCGCCAACGGAAACAGGATAAATCCTGCACTTTGCTGCGCATTTCTGGATTCCTTGCGACATTGATTGATGAAACTGGTATGCGCTTGCTTTCATTTTTGCAATGCGGGCATTCTACCCGGATCGTCTGTGCCATTGGAAACATCCCCTTCCTTATTTTGATTTTTCATGCCGTCAGCGCATGGATGATTCGCGCAATCATGCCGCTGTCCCAGTCTATGGAAATTACTGGATCATACGCAAGCAGCCGCGCAATATATACGGCAATCATCAGCCCGCATACGCCTGCCAGCAAGGCAATTTCCCGCTTTGGGCTGCCCAGCAAGGGATGTTTGCCGAGCAGGATATATAACAGCACCGGCGGCACAATGAGTACCAGCGGATGGAACCGCATGGCATATTGTATATGTTCTATGATGCCGCTGCCGCCCGCAGACGGGTCGCCAAACAGCAGCCCCAAACAAGCCCGTGTCATGCCACAGCCCGGGCATGGGATGCCTGTCAGCCAGCGTATGGGGCAGTTAATGCCCGTCACAACCAAGACAATACACGCGCCCAAAAATACGGCTGCAATCCCTGCCAGCAGCCCGAACCGCTTGCCCATTTTATTGTTTCATGCGCGCGGCGCGAAATTCCAAAAATTCATCATAAGTGCATTCCCGATCCAGCACGCCATCTTCCCGCAATTCTATGATACGGTTTGCAATTGTCTGCATAAATTCATGGTCATGGGTCGCAAACAAAACATTCCCTTTAAAATCGCGCACGCCGTTATTCACCGCTGTAATGGATTCCAAATCCAGATGGTTGGTTGGCTGGTCGATCACCAACACATTGGAGCCAAATAACATCATCCGTGACAGCATCATCCGCACTTTTTCGCCGCCAGATAACACATTCACCGGCTTATAGACATCGTTCCCGGAAAAAAGCATCCGCCCCAAAAACCCGCGCAATGTGGATTCCAAGGTATCAGTGCGGGAATACGGCGCAAGCCAGTCAAGCATATTTTCCGTATGCCCGTCAAAAAAGCTGTTGTTATCTTTTGGGAAATAAGATTGTGAGGTGGATACGCCCCATTTGAAGCTGCCTTCATCCGGTTCGAGTTCACCCATCAGGATTTGGAACAAACAAGTTGCCGCACGTTCATTTTCTGCAATAAACCCGATTTTATCGCCCTTTTTCACGATAAAGGAAACATTGTTCAACAGTTTTTCCCCGTTAATTGTCTTGGAAATGCCGCTGACTTCTAAAATATCCTTTCCCGCTTCCCGATCCATCGTAAACCCTACCCAAGGATACCGGCGGGAAGAGGCTGGCATTTCTTCTACGGTCAGCTTTTCAATCAGCTTGCGGCGGGATGTCGCTTGACGTGATTTCGACTTATTTGCTGAAAAACGCTGGATAAAGGATTGTAATTCTTTGATTTTTTCTTCATTTTTCCGGTTTTGATCCCGGATCATACGCTGCACAAG
>CAXHNU010000351.1:0-1682 GCA_964017555.1 uncultured Butyricicoccus sp.
CGACTATTCTAACACATGAAACCAGATAGTCAAGCACACAAAATCACTTCTGACAATCTTTTTGCGGCAATTCCAAACTTGCCGCTGCAAAACAGACCGATTGAAGAAAACCCATCCCCATGATATAATCAAAATGTAAAATTAAGATTCGGGAGGAAACCCATGATGCGAAAAAAGATGAACCTCATTCTATGGATGTTGCTGGTTATTGTGACGCTTATATTGGTACTTAGCCTGTCTGCTTGTAAAAACCACGAAAACAATGCAGCACAAAGCAACACAGGTCATGCAAATGAAAGCAGTGTAAATACAAGCAGCGGGGAACAGAAATCATTGTATGCACAAGGGTTGGAAATTGTGCATCTTATGTCTGAAATGACGCAATCTGAAGCATATGCAGCTACCTATACCGATAATGATGGTATCAAAACAATCATTCAAAATATAAGCACTGGCGATTATCAAACACCCAAAGCGGTATATAAAATTGCTGTCAGCGAGGAAAACTTTGCTGCTATGACAGACCTTTATGACCTCAGTAATATTTCTGAACGTCTAAAACCCATCCTTCAGCAAAAAATGCTGACTGCCTTAATGACACAGGTCAACAGTATGGGTGGCGTTGAAAACTTAGCCGCAGTCAGTGTGTGTACCGCGCAAAAAACCTTTGTCAATGAAACCGCTGATACCAATGTCATTTATCTATACACATTTGAAAATGCTGTTCCTGTTGCTGTAACATTTATCATCGGTGAAAACCATGCGGTTTCTGCAAACGGTACTTTTGTAATATATGAAAATTTCACTTGCGATTCCGCAGATGAAGTCAAAGCATTTTTTGATGACCGGTTATTTTTCGGCGGCACTTCTGTAAACGTAACCGAAATTTCAGCAGAACAATAAATCATCATCCATGATTTTTTTGCTCTTTGCTTGCGTACAACGACAAAACCGTAGTATAATGGGCTGAAATACAACCAATATTTTTTCGATATGAAAGCGAGGCTATCCCTTTTGAAACAATATGCGTTAGGCGTTATTGGCGCAGGCAATATGGGCATGGCAATTGCCCAAGGCATGGCAGCTTCCGGCACTGCCCCAGCCGATATCCTATTATTTAACCGTTCCGCGGAAAAACGTGCTGCCCATCAAGCCGAAGGCTTTTCTGTCACAGATGATTATGTATCCCTTTATTCTTGCAGCGATATGATATTGCTGTCTGTCAAGCCGCAAACCTTCCCTGAAGTGCTGGAACGTTTATCCCCTGTTGCAAAAACATATCACCCTTTGATTATTTCTGTGGCGGCTGGCGTGCCTTTTGCACGAATGGAAGCTGTTTTCGGCACTGACTGCCCAATGATCCGCGTGATGCCCAATACGCCGCTTATGATTGGCGAAGGCGCAACGGAACTTGTTAAAAACACTGCCGCAACCGATGCACAGCTTGCAAAGGTGCGCCGCTTGTTTGATTCTATGGGTGTTACCGTTGTTTTTGACCGCGAAGATATGCTGAATGAAGCAATCCCATTTGCTGGCTCCGCCCCAGCTTATATCTATTCATTTGCTGACGCTATGGTAGAATCTGCTTTAACCCATGGCTTAACCCGTGAAGATGCGATGCAGCTTTTCTGCCAAACGTTAATCGGTTCGGCAAAAATGATGCTGCAAGGTGATAAAACCCC
>CAXHNU010000352.1:0-1668 GCA_964017555.1 uncultured Butyricicoccus sp.
ATGGCTCTATACTTAGGTTTTGTATCATGTTTCGATTGCATGTGATTTGAGAGGAGCTTTAATCAGCGGTTCCTTAGATATTCATCGGGATTACTTTCCGGGGCATATGGAGGCAGGAAAAATACTTCTATTTTATCTTTGTGCTTATTCAGCCAAAGGGCAACCTTTTTCCCATAATGCACACGCAGATTGTCTAAAATCAAGAATATTTATTTTTTGTTTAGAAATAATAGTCATCTGCCGCATAAACTGAATCAGGCGCTGTTGGTTCATACTCTCTTCATACAACATAAATTTTAGCGAACCGTTGGCGCTGATTACAGAAAGCATATTGATACGTTCTTTTTTGGTTTCCACCAGCAGTACTGGCGGATGACCTTTGGGTGCAAACCCTTTCTCGTAATTTTCCACATTGCTGATTCCACTTTCGTCAGCCCAATAAATGATTGCTTTTTGTTCTTCTGTCAGCGCCAATTTTTCGCCTGGTTTTCGTCCGCCTTTTTTACGGGTAAGCGATTTTTCGCCCTTTCGCTGATCCGATTCTGTCGTACGCCTGTGATTTCTTCGATCTCCTTCCCACTTTTGCCCATCTTTTTGAGCCGTACGACCTGCCAGCGTATTTGCTTTAACCCATCTACTCCTACTTCTCGTAAATCTATATAATCCATATCTTTATTCTATCATATTTTTCTATTCTTTCCTATACTTCTATTCAAAAAGTAATAACAGCCGGAACATATACAATTTTGCCAAATCCCGTTCATCCGCAGCACAAAGCGCAATCTGACAATCATAAATCGCGTGATCCAATGAACCATAAGCCAGAGAACCCAGTGCCGTTGCCGCGTCCTTTTTCCTTCCAGAACAGCCGAAAGCCTGTTTTAGTTCTGTACTGTTTTCCAATGCAATATCTGTTCCATCTATGGCGATCAAACGCATTGCGTTCCAGGTCGGCGCATCTGGACCCTGGGCATAGATCTCAGCAAGCCCGTCAGCAAATTTTTGTATAAATTCCGGATTTAGATTTGCTCCTGCCTGTGAAAATGCCTGTTTGCTCATCGGTATTTCCTCTAATGTATCATAATATGTATCTAATTCCAGCTGAAGCGGTCCGGAAAGCCGGTGAAGCAAAATGTGTAATATACATTTTGTTCCCAACTTCCGATTCCTTGTGAACGCATTCTTTTTCAGCCGCAGTTCGGGGTCTTTTTCGCATCCTTGCAGCAACGCTATACTCATATTCATCGCCATTGTTGTTTTGTTCATCTCTATTACCGCCTACAAACGAGATTTCATTCATCTCATTTTGAAAACGGTCGCCGCTCGTCTATTCGCATTTTAGATGAATTTCATGTGCAGCTTTTGGTGGTTTTGATCGTTCGGCTTAAGTTGACGACAGTGATTTCCAATATGCTGTACAGCAGCGCAGCAAGAGAAAAGACTTATAACATATAAACCCATATCAGTTTGTCAGGCAGTGGTTTCCCATGCGGGAAAACTGCCTGATTTTTATCCCTAAGCAGAAAATTTTTTTTTGCGGAAAGTCTGCAACGGTTCGCAGTCTTTTTCCGAATATATAAACAGAAGGAAAGGGGGACGAGATTTCTTGCAGGAAAAAGATTGGATACGGCGCATTCAAAAACGCGGCAGCAAACGCGATGCCGATAA
>CAXHNU010000353.1:0-1666 GCA_964017555.1 uncultured Butyricicoccus sp.
GAGATCCGCGCCATCAACAAAGCACAACTTGCAAAGGACGTATACGACCAAAAGCTTGAGGAAGCCCAGATGCTTGGTGAAGCGGTGCTGGATGCAGAAGTAAAGTTGGGCGAGATGACAAGCCCGATTCCAAAAGCATCTGGAGTAAGAAGCGATTTGCAAAAGTCCGCTATTGAACCTCGTTCCACCGGTGGAACGAGGTTAGAGAACGGCGCAGACGAACCTGTGGACACCGCTGTCCACAGGTTGCCCCAAACCAAACGTGAAGTTATTGAAGAACTCGGCTTCACCAAAACCCAGGTTCACCGTTTTGAAACCCTGGCAGCCAATAAAGACCTTGTGGAACAGGTGAAAGCGCAGGCGCGGGAAAATGGTGATATCCCTACCCGGTCAGAAGTGTTGACGCTGGCGCAAGCCCGGCGGCGGAAATATGACCAAGATATGCGCCGCATTGATACAGACTACCAGACCGTCAGGCAGTTCCGGGACGCGATTTATACGCTGCTGAAACTGCCAGATGATGCCGACGCTGTACGCGCTATGCTGCGCGGCGCAGATGGGGATACATCTTCATTCATTCAAAACATTGATGATGCGATCAGCAAATTAACCTTGCTGAAAACTAAAATACGAACTGGAAAAAGGGAGGCGAAAACATGGTAGACAAGCTGCCGAAAAAGCATTACAAGGCGGGGGAGAAAATCCCCATGACAAAGGATATGCTCACATTTCTCCACCAGCTTTGGGCTAAAGAAAGAGGCTTGAAGGTATTAGAAATCAAATACCGGGAAAAAGGCTCACATGATGAGTTCCAAATCTTATACCCATGAACGCGAGAAAGGAAGCGCGAAATGCTAATACTAGAAAAAATTGCTGCTCTTATTGAAAGCGGCAGAGTAGAGGTTTTACGCCATGGCCCGTATCAGCCCTATGATATCTTACCCAAATACGATGCGCGCCCTATTGGGGATGATGAAACCATCATTGCCGTTAAAGATGTCCTGTCTAGCAATACCCAATCACATCCCAAAGGGGTATACAGACGGTTTGTATTTATTGGCACACCTGAACAGGAGGACTGGCTCATTGCTTTGATCAGAGAAACCGGTTTAACCCGTGACGATTTGATTTTAATCCTGTCCACCCTCAAGCTAAACCCGGTGACTTTTGGTGAAACATCAACTGCGGGAAAGGACAGCTAAACAAAAATGGCACTGACCAAATATGAGCAGGAAACCATTATAGGTTACAACAATGAAGAAAAAATCGCTTCTGTGTTTACTTATAATAAATCCTTAATCCGGAAAATCGATGCAAGGTTGTCCGATTATCCAGACATAAAGGTAAGCCGTAGGGGCGATGGCTGGGCAGAATACATCCTACCTAAGAAATGGGTAACGGTAAGATTCCTGCGGTCGCTGTCCGAGGAACAAAGGGAAGCTTTAGCAGACAGGATGCGTGGAATGCGCAGGTAGGAAGGGGCGATGTTATGAAAAATCCAGACCCAAACAGGTTGTATGAAGAAATCTGGGTGATGTTTCTGGTGACATGTATGCTGCAGATTGCGGTTATCGCAACACTGCTGATGAAGTAAGGTGGGCAGATATGACACGAGAAGAACTAATGAAGCTGGCTGATAAGTATCAGTCAAAAGCGGATACCGATT
>CAXHNU010000354.1:0-1663 GCA_964017555.1 uncultured Butyricicoccus sp.
AAGGTATAATAAATCCAAGGTGGCGCAAAGTGGGGAGAAGTGCAGCCAGGCGGAATGAGGTGAAACTGCATGAAGGGCGAGTTCCGGCATTCCCTTGATGCAAAAGGGCGTTTGTTTATTCCTGCCAAACTCCGTGAGGATTTGGGCGCACGGTTCACTGTGACCCGTGGGCTGGATCAATGCCTTGCCCTATATCCCGAAACCGAATGGGCTGTGCTCGAAACCCGTATCCGGGCTTTGCCGATGAGCAAAGCGCGGGACTTGCAGCGGTTTTTCTTTTCCTCGGCATTCGATGCCGAACCCGACAGCCAAGGACGTATCCTTATTCCGGCAGGACTGCGCAAACACGCAGGGCTGGTCAAGGAAACCGTGATTGTCGGCGTGGCAGGTCATGCCGAAATTTGGGACGCCGCCCGCTGGCAGGCTTATAATGATGCGATCACCGAAGAACGCATTATCGAAGCCATGGAGGAACTTGGCTTTTAAACCCCTTCTTTTTTGTAAACAGGGCGCAGTTTGTGTGCCTGAAGGTGAAAAGTTACATATCATCGAAAAATTATCAAATCACGGATTGGACAGCAGGCATCGGGCAGCCTGCAAGGTTTGTTTATGGAAAGTCAGCAGCCAAAGGGATTTTTTCACGCGTCTATCCTGCTGGAGCAATGCCTTGCGGCATTGCAGATCAAGCCGGATGGGATCTATATTGACGCAACGCTGGGCGGCGCGGGGCATTCGCTTGCGATTGCCCGCCAGCTTGCCGCAGGCGGGCGGCTCATTTGCATTGACTGTGACGATGATGCGCTGGAAAATGCAAAAACCCGCCTTGCACCCGTTATGGAGCGGGTAACACTGGTGAAAAGTGATTTCCGGGCGCTGGATAATGCCCTTGCCGCGCAAGGGCTGGATGGTGCGGATGGCATTTTGTTTGATTTAGGCGTGTCCTCTCCGCAGCTTGACCAGGCAGCGCGTGGTTTTTCCTATATGCAGGATGCACCGTTGGATATGCGTATGGATCGCACCCAAGCGCTGACCGCGGCGGAAATTGTGAACACTTGGGAAAAAGATGCACTGCGTAAAGTGCTTTTTGAATATGGCGAGGAGCGCTATGCGCCGCTGATTGCGGCAGCCATTGTGCGCCGGCGGGAACAAACCCCCATCCGTACAACCGGGGAACTGGTGCAGGTTATCCGGCAGGCAATGCCCGCGGCAGGACTGCGCGAAAAGCAGCATCCAGCAAAACGCACCTTTCAGGCAATCCGCATTGCGGTCAATGACGAGCTTGGCGCGGTGCGCGAGGCAATGGATAAAGCCATTGCGGTGCTCCATCCAGGCGGACGGCTGGCAGTGATCACCTTTCATTCACTGGAGGATCGGATTGTCAAAGAAGCATTCCGGCAGGCAGCGCAGGGCTGCACTTGCCCGCGGGATTTCCCTGTGTGTGTATGCGGCAAAAAGCCGCAAGTGAAAATCATGACCCGCAAGCCCATCATGCCGGGCGCGGGCGAAATACAGGACAATGCACGGGCGCGGTCTGCAAAACTGCGCGTATGCGAAAAACTGTAACCGGGCGCCGGGGGTGAAGGCGTCGGTTTGAAAGGGAGTGGCAGGCATGGCAGATGAAAACAAGATGCCCGTACCAGGGCAGCGGAAAAAACGGCGGCGC
>CAXHNU010000355.1:0-1646 GCA_964017555.1 uncultured Butyricicoccus sp.
GCATCGCCATGGTTTGTGATTCCTATTTTTCTTGTCATAGATAGCCCACCTTTTACGAAATGAAATTACGGATATTTTGCGAAAGATACGGCATTGATCCAACCATATCCCAGGTGGAAATCTGCGCCTTATCCACAGTTTTAATGGATGTCAGTCGGTTGTTTTCCAGCTCCCCAATGATTGTTGTTGGAGAATAGAAATTTCCAAGATTGTTTTGGACAATCACTACTTTCCGGTTATCATGGGATAAAATTTGCCCACGGCGCAGCATAGGATAAATCTGTTTCTTGGACTGCTTTGGTTGATCCAATCCCAATGAAACATCCAGTTTCTGCTCAAAAATATGCCGGATTTTCTTGTTCCCAATCGAAGAAACCACAGTTGGTTTTTTCCCTTCTAACTGCACCCAAAACAGTTGCTCCATCAGGATGATAGAATGTTTGGGCAGCCCGGAAATAGACTTGGCAATAAAAGCGTGTGTCGGCTGTGATGATTTATTGATTTTCGAGGTCAGCGCTGCCAACAAAAGGCATCCGTTATGGTAATCTTTAATCACCAGTGCCGGGCGATGTCCACGCTGGATGGAACCTGAAACGGGCGCAAAATCCCATTCAATAATGGAATATGTTAAATCCTGCATTATTCATCCTCCCAGTCTGGCAAATTGTCCAGATCACCTTTGTCAAAAGACAGATGCCAAAACAGCATTGTCCAGGCAAAAGCTGCGCATTCCGCAACGAGAAATGCCAGGATAGACTGATTTGCCCATCCATCCGGCATGGCGATAATGGCAATCATCCCGCACAGGCACAGGTAACGGCTGATGTACTTTTTACATTTTTTCATGATAAAATCCCCTTCCTGATATGTGTAAACACCAAATCATCTTTGTGTATTGTATGCAGTTTTTTTGATGTGGTACAAATGAAAACCGCCGGTATCCATTTACAGGACACCAGCGGCACATATTATTTTGTTGAAACTGATACAAAATTCCTGGTTAAATAGTCTATAGAAACAATATCTTTTGTGATTTTCTTGTTTGTGCTGTATTCTCGCAGCTCCTTGGGATTGTTTTTATCCGGCGCAAGGATGACCAGTTCAAATGGACCTTTATTGTTGTCTGCCCACTGAAGCAGCCGGGTTTGCTGTGCTTTGTCCTCAATCTGGACAACAATCGCCTGACAAACAGAGGCTTGGATAGCATCTTCCTGAATCATTGTATTGACGACGATTTGTTTGCCACGGTCATTTTCCTGAAACAGTCCATGGATTTTTACAACATTCCCCTCTTGCAGCGCTTGCTGATTGGCTTGCACTTCTTTTGGGAAAACAACACAGGGAATGGTGTGGTATCGATTCTCCAAAGTGAACAAGTACATCGTTTCTTCTGTCCGGGTGAAAATCGTGCGCAGGTTTTGAATCAATCCGACGGTTGTCACGCGTCCAAATGGCTCCTCTTCACACAGTTTTGTAATAGAATAGAAACGCGGTTCACGCCGGCACAATTTTTCATAGGCGTCTGCTGGATGGATAGAAAGATAAAACCCAAGGATTTCATGTTCCATCCGCATCAGCATTTTCCCGTCGAATTCCGGATATTTGTCAATGTCTATCCGGTTATACTTTGCATCTTCTGGGTTCAC
>CAXHNU010000356.1:0-1634 GCA_964017555.1 uncultured Butyricicoccus sp.
CATCGCATTCCTCAAATCTTTCATAGTATAACCTTGCGCCTCAAGCAGGCGGGAAAGTCCGGATGGAATAGACAAAACATTTCTTTTGTCTTCTTCCAGCAGTGCATCACCTTGTTCTGACACCAGATTGCAATCCAAATTCTGTTCCTCATCTGTTGCAAAAATGAGGTTGACTTTCATGGTCTGGCTCAGAAAATGGTTGTAATCCGGCAAGATAGACAGCGGGCTGTCCCAAAGGATTTCCCGCAGTTCTTGCCTTGCATCACAATCGAAAGCATCAATTCCAAGCTGCGCTGCAGCTGATTTAATAATTTCGTCCTCGACATCTCCGACGACCCATTCATAGTCCGTATCAATCTTTTCAGTCATACGGTACAAGAACTCCATATCCGGATCTTCACCATATTCCTGATAATTTTCCAAAATGTCTGTTGCCGCTTCAAATGCCTTGGGCAGCAGCCAGTCATTGGTTTCCCGATAGTCCGGTTCAATCCGGAGTATGCGGTTATCCCCGTCCTTTTCTACAAAATGCAGCGTTTCCGCAGCTTCCATCAGTGCATTGATGATTTTTTCATTCGTTGTCATCGTGTATACCCCTTTTCAAATGTCGTTATTTGCTAATCCGTTCGTAAGTAAGATGCTGATAAGAAATCCCATTTTCCTCATACATTTGGGATTCCTCTGTCATTTTCCAGTTTCCGTGAAGTTTTAACCAGGTATCCGCCGGGAACAGCTCATAAATACGGGTAAGATAAAATTTGGTGATATAAGGGGAAAACTGTTCATATACAGATGCCCCGCCTACCACAATAACATCTTCTGGATTTTTCTCCGTACAATGTTCCAGCACTTCTTCGATGCTGTGGCAAACAACTGCGTTTGCACATTGAAAGTCCCGGTCGTGCGTAAGGATGATGTTTTCCCGATTGGAAAGCGGTTTCCGTCCTGGGAAAGTCTCAAGCGTTTTACGCCCCAAAATCACGGTTTTCCCTTTCGTCAGATGCCGGAAATGCTTCAAATCATCCTTGAGATGACAAAGCAGTTTCCCTTCATTGCCAATCCCGCCAAGCAGGTCAATAGCAGCAACAGCAATCATTGTGATACCTCCTAATTATTTTGCGACCGGGATATTCCGGATCTGCGGGTTTGCCTGATATCCCGACACCCACAAATCATCCACAGTAAATTGGTAAAAATCCTGAATTGCAGGGTTTAGCTGCACTTTTGGAGCCGGATATTGTGGGCGAGTAATCATTTCCTGCATCAGCGGGATATGCCGGTCATAAATATGACAATCGCTGATGACATGAATAAGTTCCCCTGCTTTTAGTCCGGATACTTGCGCAAACATCATAAGCAGCAGCGCATATTGGCACACATTCCAATTATTTGCCACCAAAGTATCCTGACTGCGCTGGTTCAGGATCATATTCAGCTTATCCCCCATCACATTGAGTGTAACACTCCAACAGCAGGGTTCCAGGTGCATTTCCTGCAAATCTTCAAAGCTGTAAAGGTGTGCAACCATACGCCTGCTGGCTGGGTTATGTTTCAGCAGCCAGAGCAGGTTATCCACCTGATCCATCATGCCTTGCTTGAATTGATACTTTTTCCCCAGCTGATACCCATATGCT
>CAXHNU010000357.1:0-1628 GCA_964017555.1 uncultured Butyricicoccus sp.
ATAGCGCAAAAAGTCTTGTGCCGAACGCAGCGATGTGGTATGATAAAAAAGACAAAAAGTGATATTTGCTGCGAGGATGTGACGCTGTGTCAAAAAATGTGAAACGGCTGGAAAGCTTTTTCTGGCTGTACCTGATATTAAACCCAATCTTGGATATCATCAGCGGGATGTATATCCGCTACATTACCGGCGGGGATGTATATAGCTCTGCCAGCATTGCACCTGTTACCCCATCCCTCATTATCCGGATGGCTGTGCTGCTGGTGATGGTTGCTTACATTTTTATTATCCGTGACTGGAAATCTGTAAAAATTGCGGTGCCAATGGGCATCGCTTGGGCGCTAAGTGTGCTTTCGGAATTTATTACTTGTGGGGAAATCTCCATTTTCATCGATATCCAATATTTTGCCCGCTTTGCCTATAATATTGCGGTCTTTTTTGTCTATTGCCGCTTGATGGAACGTGCTGGCATGACCCGGAAACAGGTGATCCGGAAATTCCATCAATATGTTATGATTTCCTTGTTCCTGCTGACCGTTATGATTGTTATCCCCTTTATCTTTGGCGTGGGCTATGCAACTTATGGCGACCGCTTTGGGTTCCGCGGCTTCCGCGGCTTCTACTATTCCGGCAATGATATTACTGCCGCATTGATGATTTTATTTCCAATCGGCACCTGCTACCTGCTCGATTTGCCCCGCAATGGGCTAAGAGGAAAACAATATCTGCTGTATGCCCTGCCGCTGGCTATGACACTGCTTTCGATGCTGCTTATCGGTACCAAAACTGCGTTTCTTGCTGTGGGCATTTCTGGAATCGCATTGATTATTTATGCCATGGTTCGCTTTTTTAAAAAAGATCAGGAACCATTTAAACGGGTTGCTTGTGTCATTTTGCTGTTTATTTTCTTATATGTGGCAATTTCTGCGGCATCACAGCTTGTGCGCGGCACCAGCGTAGGCAAAACGATTGAAGAATCGCTTCGCGGCGTAGAAATGGCAGCCAATGAAGACCCAAATGGTACCTTGCTCTGGAATGGGCGTATGGATAAGCTTATCCCCGCTTGGGAGGATTACCGCGAAGGCGGTATCTTATCCTGGATATTCGGTGTGGGGCGTGGTTCCCAACTCGAAACCATTGAAATGGATATCTGCGAAACCCTTATCTATTATGGTATATTTGGGCTCATTGCCATGCTCTGGCTGTATATGAAAGAAGGTATTTCTTTTATCGTCCGGTTCTTCCATCGGTTTACTGTGCTTGGGTTTGGCGCGTTTTTGTCGCTGGGGCTGTGCGTTGCTTATTTGACCCTGGCAGGTCATGTGCTGTTTACCGTAACTTCTGGCTTCTATTTCGCCATTACACTCGCCTATGCACGGTATATCACAGGCGGCGATTTGCCAAAAGGCAAACACCTGAAAAAGAAATAAAATCCCTTCTTGTGACCAAAACCCGCCATTTTTATTGGCGGGTTTTGCTGTTTGCTGTATGAATAAATTGAAAAAACAACTATTCTATGATATACTGTTATTAATTTATTGAAAGAGGTGGGACAGCTATGGCTGATGTATACAAATTTAAAGTGCAGCTTGCAAATCTTCCAGAGAAAATATGGCGTGATATGAAAA
>CAXHNU010000358.1:0-1606 GCA_964017555.1 uncultured Butyricicoccus sp.
TAAAAGCTGTGTACCATATTCACACATAAGCCGGTCAAGGTCAAGCGGCTGGGTACGCATATCATCACAGTTCTGCACAGCAGCGCCTCCTTTCCGGTCAGCGGTCAAAGGGAATTTCCACACCATTGATTGTCACCTTGTCCACCTGAGTGATATCAAGCGGCTGATTGAGTGGATTTTTAATATTTGCATATTCATTTTCAGCAAAATCCAAGTACCATTTGCATATTCCATCCCCTGTAAACATCCCATTGATTGCATTGCCTGTCTGCTCTTCATCATAACGATATGTTGTCCCATCTTTCATGGTAATGACAGCCGGTGTAAGCAGACATTTCACGTTTGTATATTCAACATATAACCCAATTGGAGAGAGGCGGGCTTCAGTCACCATACAATTTTCTAAAAGCTGCACAGGTTTACTCAAGGTGTATTCCGGGGTGGTTTCTATGGTAGTTTCCAGATTCCATTTGCCTTTGATTTCAGGTTTTGTGACATAGGACGCTGAAATTTGTAATGTAACTTCTTCCGGCATCGCTTCACGCTTATAATATGGCACTTGGAAATCCATATAACGCCCATCATCTGAAAGGATATGCTTTGTTTCATGGGATACCATGGCTTCATTCGTAAAACGATGACTATCCATCGAGCTAAGATTGGTGATTATCATATCTTTAAGATATTTTTCGCCTGTTGGTGTTCCTTCTGGGGTAACTTTATCTCTTTGACGGAAATAGATACCTTCTGGAATTTCAAACATTGTATGAAAAATATTATTTTCATCAAATCCCATAGAGGATAACCGGATACCATTCATCCCTTCAAGTGTACGAGGATTTTGTTCAGGTACTGGCATATCACCATCCAACGCAATCGTATAGTTTTTAACACCTTTTACTGTGCAATGTAGAGATTCATTGTCTGACCAATACGCATCATAATAACCTGGCTGGATGCTTTTAATCGCAATTTTAAGTGTATGCTGTCCATTGGTTTCGGTAGCTAAGTCCCTTCGTTCTGCACGCATTTCAAATAAAGCAGTTTTTGTTTCTTTATCATAAGAAATTTGCTTTGGCGGATATACTACACCAATAATACTTGCATTCTGACCCTTTTCTTTTGCTTCGCAAAAGGCTTCCAGTTTTGTGTTTTCATCCAAACGATCGCCAGTGGTATCCTGAATCGCAAGATAAACCTTGGTATTATAGCTGTCACTCATTGAACCAACTACAGATACTTTCAGCCCCTGGTCTTGGGCTTCATTCGCCGTGATAACCGGTACAACCTGGCTGCCAAAGCTGCCCATCTGGTTACGGATATGCTGGAGCAAACTTACCCCTAATGCAAATGCGCCTGTTGTCAGAATTGCTGCCGCCACAGCAAGTGCAAGCGCACGTTTTGCCGCATGAGTAATACTATGCCCACGGGATTTTGTCCTTGTCCGCTGCATCATCGCAGGGTCGAATGTGATATTCTGCATCATGTTGTCAATCTCCTCTCGCATTCTATCATTCATCATAATACCACTCCTCGTATAATAAGTTTTAGATTAATAGGTTTAAGTATCAGCAGGCAATGAGATACCCGTGATACAATAGCTGTA
>CAXHNU010000359.1:0-1605 GCA_964017555.1 uncultured Butyricicoccus sp.
ATATCCATCTCCCCGCCTTTCATCTCCTATTATACCTCTTCCTGCGATGCTTGGATAGATGCTAAACAGGCTCTTATTAAAATAAAGAGAGGGATTTATTATGTTGTGCAAGCAAATTGAGGCATTGGTAACCATTATGAAGGATGAAGACATGCAGAAATATGCCGGAAACCCCTTTTGGGATTTAATTGAAGCGGCTCTAACAAAAGATCCTTTCGCTGGAGTGGAGGCAGCCAAGAATATAAAAGAGCTTATTTTCCATGCGCCAACTGCCCTATTTTGGAGTAAGATGAAGCAATTTCTCTTTGGCACCTTTCACAGCTATGAAGACCAAATCAAGATGGCACAGAAGTTTAATAAAAACAATGAAGACTATGTTGCCTTTGTCAAACGGCAAATTCACCTCATAGATACCCTAAACGATTATATGAAGGTCGATTATTTTGCCACATTAACAAGATGTTTTCTCTCCACAGATTTAGACAGCAAACAGTATTTTAAGTTATGCAACTTCCTGTCTACTTGCACGCCCGAGGAATTGGCTTTCATAAAGAGTCTATCATATAATTCCAGAAACGCTAATACGGTTATGATTTCAGCGCTTTATCAATACGGTTTGTTCACTTCAGATGAAGATAGCGAAACCGGAAAAACATACTATATTCTATCAGGTTATGCAAAAGCCTTCAAACAAAACAGCCTAAATTATGAAGATGAACTAAGGGAACAAGAAAGACTTTGTTCATATGAACAATTAGATCCTTTGAATTTGCCCGAATCAATATCGTTGGAAGAGATGGCGGAAATAATACGTAATAATTAACCAAACAAATAAGCAAATAAAAAATCCCGCTCAGTGCGCCAACACCAAACGGGATTCATACGGGGTACTAGAAAATTTCAAGGTTTTCCAGTACCCTTATTTTATCATACTTTCGTGTGAATAGAAAGGGGTTATTTTTATGAAGCAACAAAAAATCACGATTAAAAACGCGGTGATTTATGCGCGTTATTCTTCGCACAACCAGACAGAACAAAGCATAGAAGGTCAACTGCGCGTTTGCTATGAGTATGCCAAGCGGGAGGGTTACACTGTCGTTGGCGAATACATAGACCGTGCGATATCCGGCAGGACGGATGACCGCCCAGACTTCCAGCGTATGATAGATGATTCCTGCAAAAAAGCATTTGGTTATGTGATCGTCTATAAGTTAGACCGTTTTGCCCGTAACCGTTATGACAGTGCCATTTATAAACACAAGCTGAAACAAAATAACGTAAAAGTTATTTCAGCAATGGAGAATATCGGCGACAATCCAGAAAGCATTATCCTTGAAGCTGTACTGGAAGCCAGCGCGGAGTATTACAGCCTAGAACTTGCGCAAAAAATCAAACGCGGTATGCGCGAAAGCGCCTTAAAAGGAAAGTTTTGCGGTGGCGGCATCCCCGTTGGATATAAAAGTATTGGTGGGCAACTGGTTCTTGATGAAGCAAAAGCGCCTTTTGTCAAGCGTGCCTTTGAACAATATCAGGGTATTTGAATGAGTAAACAAATCATGAACAGAAGGCAGAACGGACAATTTTATCCAGAAAGGACTCATCCAG
>CAXHNU010000360.1:0-1601 GCA_964017555.1 uncultured Butyricicoccus sp.
TCTGCCAGTGTTATCCGTCCCTGCAGCCCTTCTGTGATATAGATTTTGCGGTCTTTTGTGATAAATGCGGCAGCAATGTCATGCTGGGCACAGAAATCTTTCCCTTTTTCCAGCCCCATCACAAATAACGCGGTTGTCATGGCGTCTGCAAAGGTGGATTGCTGATCCACCACTGTCACAGCCCGCAAACCGGTTTGTGCCGGGTATCCGGTTGCCGGGTCAAAAATATGATGATACCGTATGCCATCCTGTTCAAAATACCGCTCATAATCGCCGGATGTGACCACCGATTCATTTTGCACCAAAACAGTCGCAATATATGACGCGCTGTTATCCGGATCAGCCAAGCCGATGACCCAGCTCCCATCTTTCCGGTTCGGGTTTTGCCCATAGGCGCCGATATTGCCGCCGAGCCGCGCCAAAAGCGGCGTTTGGAATCCAGATGCGGCATCGGTCGCATAACCTTTGCCAATGCCGCCTAAATCGACCTGTGCGCCATTGTTCAACCGCGCTTGGTTATTGCCAAGCAGCTCAATATTCTGGTATCCGACCTGGCTGAGGGTTTGCTGTATAGCGCTTTCCGCGGGAACAGCTGCCTGTTCGGTACCAATCCCCCAAAGGTCAGACAGCGGCGCTGTGGTCGGGTCAAATGCCCCCGCGGTAAGTTCGGCATACTGCACCGCTTTTTCCAGCGCCGCATATGCGTCCGCGTCCAGGGTGACAGGCTGTCCATTTGCCGCGTTTAGTTGTGCCAGCGTGCTGGCGGCAACCTGCCGGGACAGTGCATTGCTTAATGTATTGATGCGCTGTTCAATCTGCACTGCCGCTGTCTGTGCCTGGGCTTCACTGCCTGCCCAAACGGTCAGTGACATAAAGGTATCCATGGAAAAAAAGTCTGTAGTTGTGCTTGACAGCCTGCCGCATCCTGCCAGCAGGCACAAAGCGAATAGGATACCAATTCGTTTTTTCTTCATAAAACGCTCCAAAACCATTCTCTTTATCGTGGGAAACATCCCTGTTTTTGATACGGCATATGGGAGAAAAAATAGCAATGCCCTGTCCGGATGGACAGGGCTTCCATTTGCCTGATTTATGATTGTGCTGCATTCAGTTTGCGTGTCAATGCGCTTTTCTTGTGGGAGGCAGCATTTTTGTGCATCAGGTGCTTTGCAGCAGCCTTATCCACAGCCTTTACAGCAGCTTTATAAGCAGCTTCTGCCATGCTCTTGTCACCGCCGGCAACCGCTGCGTCAAACTTCTTGAGAACAGTCTTCAGCGCAGACTTTGCCATCTGGTTGTTCAGAGCCTTTACCTTTGTGACCTTGACGCGCTTTTTTGCAGATTTGATATTTGGCATTCCAATCCACCTCCTTACTGTTATCGAATCATCAGTATTTATAATATTACCATTAATCGCGGCAAAATGCAAGCATTATTTTCTGTTTTGATGCTGGCAGCCGCAAAAAAATTTTTGTGGCGGTTTGATGGACATTGTGTGAAATTTGCAAATGAGGGTTGACAGCGCCAGACTATCGTGATAGTATATAGCCATACTATTGCAATAGTCCGTTGGGCTATGGATGCAGCCAGACGTCACGCCG
>CAXHNU010000361.1:0-1596 GCA_964017555.1 uncultured Butyricicoccus sp.
CTTTGCTCTTCGCTTTTCCTTGATTGCTGGCATCTGCAACTTTGACCGCTTAGCTTAATTTCGCAAGAGGTCTATTAAACCAATTTTCATCCTAATGCTATTATATGCAGCCATTACATTCCCTAATGGTTGTTTTCTGTCCTTCTTTTTCCTCATGCCTGGTCGCATATGATAAAACAGGATGCTGCTTTGTGCATTCCTGGAATATCAAGAGGAGGAAAGAGAATGGACAATCCATTCTTCTGATCAATTATGATGATAGATTGTACAGGAATCCCGATTCGGGATCATGATTGTGTTGTAGAGCTGACCGAGGAATTTGCCCGGTATGGTGCAGATGGGTTGGATTTGAATTATGGGATTGTTTATGGAACGAAATGGGTTTTGCCGCTGCATGGAGTGCAGAAAAAACAGATTGCGTCTTCCGATTACATCCGGCTATTAAATGCTGAGCTGATGCCGGAAATTGAAGAACAGTTATATTCGCTGTATGCGTATTACAGGAAATATCAAAGGCTTCCAGCACAAGGGCAGGACATTGTATCTGAAATGCGGGAAGATGTTGCTGCATTCCGGGCACAGCATATCAAGGTCCTGTCAACTTCCCCATTTATCGAAGATACAACTTCTGACACTGTAAATTGGACAGATTCTGATGAAGGCTTTGACGACGATTTGATGCTTTGAGTAAAAAAGAAAACCCACTGTTTTTCCCACAGTGGGTTTTGATATGCCTGTCAATCTTCCATTTGCTTGATGGCTTCATTCATGGCATCTATCGAATCACTTTCAATGGAAAGCACTTCTGCCGCGTCAAAGACAGCATCTGTGCCAGGGGCAGAAGCATCATGTTGAAAGGATTCTATCATTTCGTCAATGGGATAACCCGCAGTGTCATCCTGATAAACCATCATCATTTGTGTTGGCTGGTCGCCGGCAGTGATTAGGGCAACATAACCGGAAACATTCACCTGCGCAGCAGCCGCGCCACTATCCATAGATTCTACCTGCTGTGAAAAAGAGGTCTGAAATGGGATAATGTACTTTTGAACTGTATCATGCGTATCCAAAACAGCATTTTCTGTATCATACACCATGTTGGTATAGAACTCTGTATTGGTATCAATGCCATAATAAACCGCATCTTGCTCCGCTGTTGCCGTATGCAGTTCAAAAGTTAATTCAGCGAGCAGATCTCGAATGGTTCCCGGCGCGGTTTGAGCCGTCACAGAAGATAAATGCACCGATGTTTTGGGACAGTAAACAGCACAGGAAAAAGTATTGTCCAGGTCAATAAGCTGATACATATTGGAATAGGAAAGCTCATTGCCAAAGCAATCTTCAAATAGTGCATAATCCCCACTGGAAACAGCAATGGTAAAATCCCGATAAGATGCGGAATTTTGTTTCAGTTTTGCCGGCACAGAGAATCGGCAGCCTGTTACCGCCGTGATTTCAGTCAAATCACTTTGCGATAGGATATTGGAACAAGCAGTCAGATTTAGCATCAGTGCAGATGCAATGCAAAAGAGAATCAGTTTTTTCAGCAGTTTCAAAGAATGTCATCCTTTCTGTATATTTGTACTATTATATGCA
>CAXHNU010000362.1:0-1586 GCA_964017555.1 uncultured Butyricicoccus sp.
ATCCAGTTATTTTTATTCATATGATACGCTGGGAAAAAACCCTCTTCATCAAGCAGTGAACCAATCATCAGCGGGCTGCATTTCACGTCTAAAACATCTACTGCGGTATCTTTCGGGATGCCTAGTTTATCCCAAGTGATTCCCATAATGATTGCATACCATTTCCGGCTGGCAGGATGCCGGAAAACAATATCATCTGGATATTTTGCCCAAAGCCGTTCAGGCTCGCTTCCATAAGTTTCTAGCATATATGCCATCATACGCTCTTTCTGCTGGCACATTACCGCACCTCCTTCCGCTTTTTATAGTATAGCACGCAGGCAGGCTGAACGCAAATCCACACAGTAAAATCCCCCTGCCAAATCGGCAGGGGGATCATTGTTTCTATCGCATAAACGGGGTTATGCTAAGCCAAGTTCCTGGACGCGGCCCTGTGCAGCGGCAAGGCGTGCAATCGGGACACGGTATGGGGAACAGGAAACATAGTTCAAGCCAATCTTATGGCAGAACTGAACCGAGGACATATCGCCGCCATGTTCGCCGCAGATGCCAAGCTTGATATCTGGGCGGGTTTTGCGGGCAGATTCCACAGCCATTTTCACCAATTTGCCGACGCCATTTTGGTCAAGACGTGCAAACGGATCAGATTCCAGAATCTTCTTATCAAAGTAAGTGTCGAGGATACGGCCCACATCATCGCGGGAGAAGCCATAGGTCATCTGAGTCAGGTCGTTGGTGCCAAAGGAGAAGAACTCTGCTTCTTGCGCAATTTCATCCGCGGTAACAGCGGCGCGCGGGGTTTCAATCATGGTACCAACCATATATTTCATATCTAAACCAGATTCCGCAATCAAGCGGTCAGCGGTTTCTTTAATAACTGCCTTGACAAAGCGCAATTCATTGATTTCAGAAACCAGCGGCACCATAATTTCAGGTGTGATATTCAAACCGTCAGCCTTTGTGACGTTAATTGCAGCAGAAATAATGGCTTCGGTCTGCATTTCCGCAATTTCTGGATACAGTACATCCAAACGGCAGCCGCGAGTACCCAGCATGGGGTTAAATTCATGCAGGCTTTCTACAATGCCCGCCAGCTTGTCAAAGCTGATACCCATTTCGCCCGCGAGTTCACGGATATCTGCTTCTTCCTGTGGCAGGAACTCATGCAGCGGTGGGTCAAGCAGACGGATGGTTACCGGCAAGCCACCCATTGCGCGGTAAATGGCTTCAAAGTCGCCGCGCTGCATAGGCAAAATTTTTGCAAGTGCAGCCTTGCGCTGTTCCACTGTTTCGGAAACAATCATTTCGCGCACAGCCTTAATGCGTGCGGGTTCAAAGAACATATGCTCTGTGCGGCAAAGACCAATGCCTTCAGCGCCGAATTTGCGTGCTTGTTCGGCGTCACGCGGGGTATCCGCATTGGTGCGGACTTTCAGCTGGCGGATTTCATCTGCCCAGCTCATGAAAGTACCGAAATCGCCGGTCAGCTCTGCTTCCTGGGTGTCGATCTTGCCAAGGTATACATTACCTGTGGAACCATCCAAAGAAATGAAGTCGCCTTCTTTCACCACAGTACCGTTCGCAAA
>CAXHNU010000363.1:0-1567 GCA_964017555.1 uncultured Butyricicoccus sp.
ATCCGGGAAATTGTAGAAACCGGCAAAACCAAAGAAAAGAAGAATTTCACATGGAAAAGCGGGAAATCCGGGCAGGCGTTTTTAGCCCTAAAAAATAACCGGGTTGAGTTTGAATTTTAATCAGGAAACATACAGAAAAAGGCTATCGTATTGATAGCCTTTTTTCTTGCCCTTTTGCCGCTTTGCATATCATAAACAAACACACAAATGGATGAAATACATACAAAGGAGAATGCACAATGAATACAGGTATGAACATTACAAAGAAAGCCGAAATTTTCGCCAGCCATCTGGTCGAGGTTGCCCCGCACATCGGGCGCATCAAACCCTCCCTGCTGCTGCCCAAAGAGATCCTGGAAAAGCGACGGCTTGGCAGGAAAAAGGGAATTTCGGATACAGAAAAAGAGTTTGTCGCGCAGAATATTTCTGCCAGCAAACTGATGCTGATGCCGGATGAAGAAACCGAACTGTTGAAGATTGAGTACAAAGCCCGACATATCTGTAAACGGGCATTGCTCGTGCAGGATTATATGTTGTACGACAATTACCGGTCTGTATGTGAAGATTTTGATGCCTGTAAAGGTGAATACTTTGCCATGCGTGACCAAATTGACGCGAGATGGGATGAACTGCTTCACCGTTTTTCGGAAGGGCTGAAAGAGTATATCAACTCCTGCGGGATTCCAAAGAAAAAGGCATTTGAAATCCATCGCAGTATGATGAATCAGATGCCGACTCACAAGGTCTGGTATAATTCCTTTCAATTTTGGCTGGAGGTGCGGGAATATCCTGTGCAGCCCGGCAGCCTGCCTGGAATGGACGAAAAATGGATGGAACGCACAGAAAATCTGGTGAAAAGCCTGATTTCCGAACAAGTTTCTGACCTGTTTGACCGGTCGGCAGCGATTTTGCAAAACCTTTCCATTGGTAAATCCATTACTAAAAAAGCAGCAGGTTTAGTCAATGCTGCCGGGCAAATCCTGAACCATGCAGTTGTGCAGGAGCCGGATATGCTGGAAACAGCACGAAAAATCACACAACTGTCCAGCTATGTACAGGATGAAGAAGCCTTCGCGGAAAACCTTGAGCTGTACACCGGTGATCTCATGCGATTGGCAGATAGTTATGGAATTTATCTGGATCTGTCCAGTCTGCCGGTATCGGTTGACTATCTGATGTCGCTCGGAGAAAACACCAATCAGACTGCGCTCACATTGGCGTAACGGAAAAATGGAGAGTCAGCATTTTGTCTGGCTCTCCCCTTTTCAAAATCTTAATACGATAAAAATGGGAGGTACATATATGTACACACTGATTTCTGAAACTAATGCCATCACAAAAGGGAATATCCTGTCTATTGCATCCACCCAAAACCGGGATGATAAACTGTATGTGTGCGATTCTGCCGGAAATGAACTGGGATATCTTGCAGTGGCAGCAACATCGCTGCTGCCCGGCTCCCAGCCTGCACAAAATCTGACGCTGGATGATGTAAAGGGAAATGCTTTCATCATGCAGCGCAGAAAGGGCAAAGACTTTACATTTAGCCTGATTGACCTATTTCCTG
>CAXHNU010000364.1:0-1561 GCA_964017555.1 uncultured Butyricicoccus sp.
TTCCTCCTTCCACTCGGCAAACAATGCCCGTGCCTGTTCTTCTGTATAGCCAAGCGCCCGCATAGAAGTTAAAAACTCCTGTATGCGCCCCCGGGCGAGTTCATGCCGCACCTGCTGTATGAGGGTTAATTCTTCGGTCACTGTACGCCCGGCAGTTCTGCGGGTTTCCACCAGCCCACGGTTTTCCAGTTCGCTGAGTGCCCGCTGCATGGTATTGGGATTGACACCGGCTTCCGCCGCCAACGTCCGCACCGCTGGAACGGCTGCCCCTGGCGCATATGCACCGGATACAATGCGCAATGTAAGCTGTTCTGTTAGCTGAATCCAAATCGGGCGATCTTCGGTGAATTTCCATGCCATAACCATTCCTCCTTTGTTGTATCATTGTACTAAGTGCTTGATACAATAATACAATCATACAATTGCTTTGTCAAGCATTTTTCAAAAAAATTTTTCCTGCCGCAAAAAATTTTCTAATTTTTTCGGGAAATGTCGAAAAAGCTATTGACAATATATATATATATATAATGGTTATAGCGAATTTCCTGGCGTTTCAGGGAAAAGAACGGAGGATTATTATGCCTGGTATGTATTGTCCGAATTGCGGAAAATTCACCTTTTACCAATCCCCTACCGGGCGAAAATGTACAAAGTGTGGATTTACTGCAACAATTCCGCCGAATCAAGGCAAAGGCGGCAAAGGACAATTATGTTCTATATGCAAAAGGTACATGGTCTTTAACAATGTATGTCAGAACTGCGGGACAATATATTCTCAAGGAAAAACTGCAAAGGGGAAATGAGTTTATGACAAAAGAACAAAAAGACAAATGCCATGCAATTATTCACACTGCCAGCGCAGCGGCAGGCGCAGTGGGCGCCGGTTTAGCACAAATTCCCGCTGGCGATAATGCGTTACTTACGCCAATTCAATTGACAATGACAATTTCTTTGGGAAAAGTCTTTGATATTCATCTGACTGAATCAGCAGCTTTAGCCCTTACTACTACTCTTGCAGTACATCAAATTGGCAGAGCAGCTTCCCAATTTCTTGTCGGTTGGATTCCTGGAATCGGGAATGCGATCAATGCAACGACTGCCGCTGCACTGACTGAAAGTATGGGATGGCTGCTTGCAGAGCAATTTTCAAAAGAAGCAAACGCCTAATTCAAAACAGGCAAGCATGATACCACCAAGCAAAAACAACATCAAATATCAACAACAATGATGCACGAAAAGCAGGAGGTAAAAATAATGGCTAGAAAATTACGCAGTGACTGCACCGTTGGTACAGCAGAAAAGAAACTTGGTCTTCCCTCCGGAACTTTCCGCAACCCCAGCGGTCGTGATACCCGTTCTGATAAAAAAATCGGAACCATCAGAAAAGAGAACGCAAAGAAAAAATAATGTAAAAGCATTAAGGAGCCCCTGATTTAATCCTTCATAAGTCAAGAAAGTGTGGTATAATAGGGGAAAAGGGGGTACGTGGCATGAAACAGGAAAGTTTTAGCGATATGGAATACGCTTGTCGGAAAAAGAAGACAAAGCGGGAAGAATTTCT
>CAXHNU010000365.1:0-1541 GCA_964017555.1 uncultured Butyricicoccus sp.
GTTTTGCCGGATGTGCTGTATGCTGTGCCGCCTGTCCATTCATTGCTCCAAACACCGGATTTGAAGAAACTTTCAGCAAAAATCCTGTCCTGATGCAAGTTCATCTGTTCTGCAATAAAACGGATTTTTGCACGGCGCGGATCAGCAGCGCCCGGTGCGCCGGTGCGCTGGAAATTCAGTGTACTGATTTGATCAATGCCGACAATAATCTGGTCAACTTTGCAGCTGTATGACTGGTCAAGCTGCCCCATTTGTGCTGGCGTAACTTTGCCAAATTCGGGCTTGCGCTGTGCGTTATCACGCAGCAGGGAAGCCTTATCGAAAATATAATACCGTGCGCTGGCAAGCTGTACCGGGCAAATCGGAAACAGATTTTTTGCGGCATAGCGGTCGGCATTTTGGAAATATGCCATGGACATATTGGTCAGATAAATATTCGGTTTAAAAGCGCCTTTTGCAATCTGTGCGGAAAGTGCGCCGGGATGGATACCATTTGGCATAATAAAAATCCTCCTTGTAAGCTGATTACTTCATTGTTTTTAAGGTCCTGGCGTTGCTGGCGTTGCCCCGCCGGAAGCGGCAGCAAGTGAACCACTGCGCAAAACCGCCTGTACAAAAGCATCTTTCGCGCCGCTTTCCAGTGTGACGGCGATATAACTGCCGGATGCCGCGGGAACCAGCGCGCCATTTGCATCTGGTGCAAGGGCATCACCAGGTTTCACAGCGGCGCCAGCCTTTACATGGCCGATATCTTTGATTTGGATGCCAATATCGTCACCTTTGTTGATATTCTCCGGATTACTCAATACAGCAATCCCAAGTGCCGATTTGCCCGCATCTGCCAGGACAATACCGCCAGTTTCATCAAACATGACAGCTTTGCCGCGCACATCCGCAAGATCAGCCCCAGCTTTCATGGAAATCACGGGGCTTTGATTAATGGAAGCTGCAATATAATTCATAACAAAAAATCCTCCTGATTAACTGTTGTATTCGTTTTCATATTCCTGCACAAGTTCCGGATGCTGTTCCCAAGCCTTGTTGACTGCTGAAATATGGTCAAGATTTGGGTCAGCTTTTTGAATTTCCGCGGCAATCGCCTGGATTTTCTCAATTGGGCTGCCGCCTGCCGTGCCATCATGTGAAGCCTTGCCAATTTCAGTGAACAGCCCGGATTTCTGGACAAGGGCAAGCGCTTTATCCAGCATCGCAATATACGAGGCATAACCTGCTTCGTCAGATTTTTTGAGTGTGTAAAGGGTTTTCGCCAGATCTTCCGGCTTTTCGCCGATGATTTCATACTTCTGGGCAGTTTTGATCAGTTCCTTCATTTCAAGGGACTTTTCAAGCTGTTCCATGCGTGCCTGCACAGAACCCAACGTACCAAGCAATGCGTCATTTGCACTCTTTTGTGTTTCAGCGGGTTTTGCATCACCTGCTGGTGGCGGCGTATTCGCCTTTGGCGGCTGAGTGCCCTCTGGCTCTGGTTGTTTGGGTTTCTGCGGTTTTGACGGTTCTTCGCTCTCGGGTTCCGGCACAGT
>CAXHNU010000366.1:0-1535 GCA_964017555.1 uncultured Butyricicoccus sp.
CGATATTTTGGAGGTTATGCAACCATGAAAAAGAATTTCTTTCAGCAGCTTTATGCTGTCAACTATGCCGCTACCCTTATGAACCATGGCTATGCCGTCAAAGACGGTATGCTGTCCCGTTACAGCAGCAAGTAATTTGACTTACCCTATCTTGTTTCGATATTTTGGAGGTTATACAACCATGAAAAAGAATTTCTTTCAGCAGCTCTATGCTGTCAACTATGCCGCTACCCTTATGAACCACGGCTATGCCGTCAAAGACGGTATGCTGTCCCGCTACAGCAGCAAGTAATTTGACTCATCTATCTTGTTTCGATATTTTGGAGGTTATACAACCATGAAAAAGAATTTCTTTCAGCAGCTTTGCGCTGTCAACTATGCCGCTACCCTGATGAACCATGGCTATGCCGTGAAAGACGGTATGCTGTCCCGCTACAGCAAGTAATTTGACTCACTTATCTTGTTTCGATATTTTGGAGGTTATGCAACCATGAAAAAGAATTTCTTTCAGCAGCTTTATGCTGTCAACTATGCCGCTACCCTGATGAACCATGGCTATGCCGTGAAAGACGGTATGCTGTCCCGTTACAGCAAGTAATTTGACTCACCTATCTTGTTTCGATATTTTGGAGGTTATGCAACCATGAAAAAGAATTTCTTTCAGCAGCTTTACGCTGTCAACTATGCCGCTACTTTGATGGATCATGGCTATGCCGTCAAGGACGGTATGCTGTCCCGTTACAGTAAGTAATTTGACTCATCTATCTTGTTTCGATATATTTTGGAGGTTATGCAACCATGAAAAAGAATTTCTTTCAGCAGCTCTATGCTGTCAACTATGCCGCTACCCTTATGAACCATGGCTATGCCGTCAAGGATGGTATGCTGTCCCGTTACAGCAAGTAAACAATCCGCAATACAAAGGGCGTACACTGGGAATTATCCTCGGTGTACGCCCTTTTTTTCATATCCATATACGGGTTTTATTCTTGGTTTTCTTCTTCCCGCCGTTTTTCAATCCATCCGCCTAATTTGCCTAACCCATAAACCAGACAAATCAGCAAACCATATTTTACCCATGGGGATGCGAGTTCCTCTTCTAACCCCAATGATAATTTATCATTGATTAAACCCAAAACACCCATCAGAATAAAATCAAGCGCAAGCCCTAATACGCCGCCATGCCATACGCCTGGCGTAAACCTGCCAAAATATAGTGTTTGTTGCTCTTCTTCGGTTTCTTCTTCCTCCGCTGTTTCGTCTTCTGCTGTGGCTTCAGCTTCTGCTTCATCCTGTTCCAGCAGCTCCGCTTGTTGCTGACGTTCTTTTTCGTCCATGATTCGGTACACATCCTTTCCGGGTACTCCTGCATTCCAGTATAACAAAAAAACTGCCCTCCGGCAAGCCCCCTGTTATATTCGCTTCCAAAAACAAGTATCTGCACATATTCACGTAAAGTTTACATCAAAAAGCATTGACTTTCTTTGCCGTTTGCTGTACTATCGACAATAGTACAGCAAAAATCGAGGGAGAAT
>CAXHNU010000367.1:0-1520 GCA_964017555.1 uncultured Butyricicoccus sp.
CAGCAAGGTGTTTCCGGTATGGCAGAACTGAAAAACAATGATTATGTGGACTGGAATATGTCTGGGACATTGGCGCTGACCGCTTCTACCCCGCTGACTGGCGGCGAAAATACCGAAACAACCGATGCAGCTTATCAGACATATCTTGACCAGGCAGAAGCCTATACTTATAACGCGATGGGATGCCCATCGGCAAAACCTGTAATCGCAAAACTGTTTGCTGCATTCTGTAAGCGGATGCGTGATGAAGTCGGCAAGAAATTTCAGCTTGCCTGTTTCCGGCATGACGCGGATCATGAAGGGGTAATCAATGTCCGCAACGGGCTTGCGGACAACCCGGAAGACCCCGCCCTGATCCCATGGGTAACCGGTGTTGCCGCTGGGACAGCAGTCAATCAATCTGCAACCAATATGACCTATGATGGGGAATATGATGTGGATGTCAGCTACACCCAAACCCAGCTTGAAACCGGCATCCGGGAAGGTGCGTTTATGCTGCATATGGTGGATGGCAAAACAGTTGTGCTGGAAGATATCAATTCCTTCATTTCTGTGACCGATGAAAAATCCGCGGATTTTTCCAGCAACCAAACCATCCGCGTACTTGACCAGATTGCAAATGATATTGCGGTGTTGTTTGCAAAAAAATATCTCGGCAAAGTGCCGAATGATGAAGCTGGGCGCATCAGCTTGTGGAGCGATATTGTAAAACATCATACCGAATTGCAGACCATCCGCGCCATTGAAAATTTCAGCGGTGAAAATATCACAGTCGCAAAAGGTGATACCAAAAAAGCAGTGGTTGTCACCGATTATATCACACCGGTGAATGCGATGAGCCAGCTTTATATGACCGTATATGTGGAATAACGAAAAGGAGGAATATCCATGGTGACAATGCACGCAAGGGATGCGATTTCTGCCGCAAGGGCGGAATGTTTTGTAACCATTGATGGCGAACGCTATAATTTCATGAATGCAATTAACCTGGAAGCCAAGTTTGAAAAAACAAAGGTGGAAGTGCCGATTCTCGGCAAGACAGGTAAAGGGAATAAAACAGTTGGCTGGAAAGGGACAGGCAAAGCAACATTCCATTATAACACCAGCCTGTTCCGCCGTCTGTTGGAGCGCTTCAAAAATACCGGCGAGGATGTTTATTTTGATATCCAAGTGACCAATTATGATGAAAGCTCTACCGTAGGGCGGCAGACCATTGTCCTCATTGACTGCAACCTGAATGGCGGCATTCTGGCAAAGTTCGATGCGGACAGCAAAAACCTGGATGAAGAATGGGAATTTACATTTGAAGACTTTGAAATGCCGGAATCTTTTATTCCGCTTCAAGGGATGAACGGATAAGAAAGGAACTGAAAATTTATGGGTAATCTTTCTGTTTTTCTTGCGGAAAACGCGACGCCTGCGCAAAATGTAAAATACGCCGCGTCAGTGCGGTTTGCTGAAAATGGCAAGCCGGTAGAATGGGAAATCCGCGCAATAAGCGGCGCGGAGGATGAAGAACT
>CAXHNU010000368.1:0-1520 GCA_964017555.1 uncultured Butyricicoccus sp.
TCCTGGGCAAGTTTTGCGCGGGCGCGCCCAAACTGCATTGGGCCTCTGCCGCCGCCATCCTGCTTGTTCATCATAAAATACCAGAACAGCCCCATTAGGACAATAATAATCAGATAAGGCACAAGCCCCATCCACCATGGGATTTCACGGGTGGTATAATCGATTTTTTCCAGCGTGCCGGATTTCTGCTGCTCTAAAATCGTATCGCCAAGGTCAAAATAGAACAGATTCATATCCGCGATGGTATACTGGAATGTTTCCCCGCTGCGCAGTTTCGCATGGAGGACATTATCATCCACGGAAAATTCCATGACTTCACCGTTGTGAAAATAAGTCAGCACATCGGAATAAATCACCTGGCGGGTTTTGGAATTTTGGCTGAGCGCCGCGGTTGCCGCGGCAAGCAGCACCAGCAGGATCAGCAAGTAAAGGCCAAAGCCTTTCATTTTACCTTTCAATAGGGGACACCTTCCTTTTTATTTGGCATTCAGCCGCCATATACTTCGGGCTTTAGAATGCCGATATATGGCAAATTGCGGTAGCGTTCCGCATAATCAAGGCCATATCCCACAACAAATTCGTCAGGGATTTCAAAGCCCAGATAATCAACAGGGACATCCACCTTGCGCCGGTCGGGTTTAGAAAGCAGGGTGCATAAGCGGATGGAATTTGCGCCGCGCGCTTTGAGCACACGCATGAGGTAACTGAGGGTAACGCCGCTGTCCAAGATATCCTCAACAATAATCAGGTCACGCCCATCAATTTTTTGTCCAATATCTTTGATAATCTGCACTTCCCCGCTGGTTTTGGCGGATTTCCCATAGCTGGATACCACCATAAAATCAATATCGCAAGGGATTTTAATGCAGCGGGTCAAATCCGCCATAAAGACATAGCTGCCCTTTAAGACGCTTGCAATAATTGGACGTTCACCGGAATACCCTTTTCCAGAATAATCCCGTGTAATTTGTGCGCCAAGCTCTGCCACCTTGGCCGCGAGTTCTTTTTCTGTGAGCAAAATCTCACGGATATCGTTTGTCATAAAAATTACCCCTCAAACCGTATTTCATAAACATCACTGCCAGGCTGGCAGCGACTGGCATCCATCCCGATGGACTGCACAGCAATAATACCATTTTTATCAGCAAGCACACAAAGCCTGCTGCGCTGGGCACTTGGGATTTTGCGGTCTATCATCAGTTTTTTTAATGTCTTGCTGCCGCTGTTTGCGTGGGGCCGCAGGCGGTCGCCTGTACGGCGGGTGCGCAGGACAAGGGTAGCCATATCTATTGTATCACAATTTGCGTAAAAAGTATTGAATGATTTGTAAAAAACTTTTTTAGAAGTATGGGAAATTCGTACACGCGCCATGCCTGCACCAAGGCTGCCATCAAATGGGATGGAGATTTTCTGTTCCAAATCGCCTGGCGGCGCCTGCCAACGGCCTATTTTCAGCAAATCATATTCGCGCCAGGCGGCGAAGCCGCCTAGCAAATCCGCCTTGGCGGAGGGGCTTGCTG
>CAXHNU010000369.1:0-1511 GCA_964017555.1 uncultured Butyricicoccus sp.
GCGCAAGGTGCGGTACGCACTGGCAGCGGCGTTGTCACCCTTGCTGTACCAGATGCCATTTATCCTATCCTGGCGGTGAAACTAAATGAACCTGTTGTTCAGCCCATGCCCTGTGACAGCACCGGGCATTTTTCGGCTGAAGCCATTCCTCGTCTGCTGTCCCTTGCCAGCCATGCTGACGCGCTGCTGATTGGTTGTGGGCTTGGGCGTTCCCCAGCGCTGGATGAATTGGTATTTACTTTACTCCTCAATACTGCCTGTCCTATGGTGATTGACGCAGATGGCATAAATGCGCTTGCCGGGCATATCCATATATTAAGGGAAGCAAAGGCACCCTGCATTTTAACCCCGCACAAAGGGGAATTTCAACGCATTTCCGGCAAGGCGCCTGCGGAAGCGGATGCCTATGCCTCAGCGTTTGCTGCACAAACCGGCTGCACCCTGCTGCTGAAAAGCCATCATACCTTAATTTCCGCGCCTGATGGGCGGCAATGCCGCAATCATACCGGCAATGCCGGTATGGCAAAAGGCGGCAGTGGTGATGTTTTAGCAGGGATTATCTTATCTTTGCTTGGGCAAGGGCTAAAGCCCTTTGACGCGGCTTGCGCCGGGGCATGGCTGCATGGCAGGGCTGGGGATCTTTGTGCCCAAACTTATGGTGAATATGGCATGACCCCCACAGATATGCTGGCTGCATTGCCTGCCGCCATTGCCGGATTGGACGCCAAAAGGAGTGGATAACACTGCGATTCTCTCAAAAAATCAAATCAGCCATTTGCATTTTCATGCTTTGTATGCTAGGCGGCTGTGCCGGCAAAAATGCCAGCCCGCTGGATGCCCGTATCCAGCAAGCCTTTGCGGAACTGCCCAGCTTTACCGCCCAAGTGAAAATAATTTCCTGTGCGGGGCAGTCCCCGCTCGAATATGGCGGGCTTTACGAATACCAAAAAGAAGGCGCTGATACATTCACTTTAAAATCCCCCGAAGCACTCAGCGGTATTGCAATCCATATTGCCGGAGAAAAAGCGGATGAAATTTCCGTACAATATGCGGAAACTGTTTTAGAACCCGGCTTGCCAGCCCAGCCAGGCATGACGCCAGCTGATGCTGTCCCTACCCTTTTGGATTTGCTGCGCAATGCCGCGCCGCAGGAAACTTGGGAAGAAACCATCGGCGGCGCAAAAATGGCAGCTGCCCGTTATGAAACGGATGATGGCAATCTGACTTATCAAATTTGGCTGACCCAAGAAAGCCTAAAACTTTCCTATGCGGAGTGTTATGCCGATGGCGAACGTGTTTTACAGATTGCGTTTAGCGAATACCAAACCTGACTGGTTCCCGATTTACTGAAATTGTCTTTTAAAATTATGGGTGAATTTAGATTATCTCTTTAGAAGTTCTTATATGTCGGTATAGCCCGTATTTTCGGGCTTTTCCGGCATTTTAGATATGGGGAGAAGTTCTTATATACCCTCATAACCTTTTAGGTTTTCCCTCTCAATGGTAGTAAA
>CAXHNU010000370.1:0-1507 GCA_964017555.1 uncultured Butyricicoccus sp.
CCATTTGAAAATCCCCATGTTTACCTCAAATAACAATGACAGGGGGCAGCAGCCTGCCGCCCCCATTCCCCTTTACCTGGGGCAGGATTTTTTTATTCCCCCTGGAAAATCAAACTTCCGACAGTTCTTTGGATTTCTTGGCGACAATACCGTCAATTTCCTTTACATATTTGTCGGTAATTTTCTGCATTTTTTCTTCCGCATCATGCAGTTCATCTTCGGTCAGTTCACTCTTTTTCTGTGCCGCTTTGCATTTTTCAATGGCGTCACGACGGATATTCCGCAGTGCAACTTTACTTTCTTCACCGGTTTTAGATACCTGTTTTACCAATTCCTTACGACGTTCCTCAGTCAGTGGCGGGAAAGACAACCGAATAACTTTGCCATCATTTTGTGGGTTAATGCCCAAATCTGACATCTGAATTGCTTTTTCCACTTGGCGTAAAATGGAGGCATCCCATGGCTGAATTGCCAAGGTGCGCGGGTCTGGCGAGGAAATCGCCGCAACCTGGTTAAGCGGTGTTGGTGTGCCGTAGTATTCAACCGTAATGCGGTTGAGTACCGCCGGGTTTGCGCGCCCTGCGCGGATTGCTGCCAGTTCTTTGCCAAGCACCTCTATGGTTTTGGTCATTTTCTGTTCATATGGGCTGAGATCTGCTTTCATCTTACTTCCTCCTCTTTGACAATTGTGCCGATATTCTCTCCGGTTACGACACGGTAAATATTTTCTGGGTCGCTTAATGCAAACACAAGGATCGGGATATGGTTGTCCATGGAAAGGCTGGTTGCCGTATTATCCATCACACCTAGCTGCTGGTTTAAAATATCCATATACGTCAGGCTATCATATTTTTTTGCCTGCGGGTTTTTGGCTGGGTCTGAATCATAAACCCCATCAATATTTTTCGCAAGCAGAATGACATCTGCATTCACTTCTACCGCGCGCAATACAGCGGCAGTATCGGTTGAAAAATAAGGGCAGCCTGTGCCGCAGCCAAAAATAACGACACGCCCTTTTTCCAAATGGCGGGTGGCACGGGAGCGGATATACGGTTCTGCAATCTTATTCATTTCAATCGCGGTTTGCACGCGCACATCGACACCGCGCTGTTCCAGCGCATCTTGTAAAGCGAGCGCATTGATTGTTGTGGCAAGCATACCCATATAATCCGCACGGGTACGTTCCATTTTGCCGCCGCCATCTTTGACGCCGCGCCAGAAATTGCCGCCGCCAACCACAATGCCTACTTCACAGCCGATATCACTGACCCGTTTAATGACATCGCACACCGGGCCGATCACATCGTCAAAATTCAGCCCAAAATGCCGGCTGCCAGCCAGGGCTTCACCGCTGATTTTAATGAGCACACGTTTGTACTTCGGAGCGTCCATGATAATCCTCCTGTCGCTTGCAATAATACACTCTCCGTTTATTGTAACGTATTTGCAGGGGATTTGCAAAGGCTTTTCAGTGTTTTTTATGAACAGGCAGTAAATTCCCAATTTA
>CAXHNU010000371.1:0-1498 GCA_964017555.1 uncultured Butyricicoccus sp.
TTGACAAGAGCGGCGTTTAGAGAAGCTGCAAGAAGTAAAGGTGATAAATGGAGTTTGTACGACTATGTTACATGGTGCGCCGTTTGGCTGCTCTACCTTGTAGAATTTGCAGACTGGAACAGTCAAGCAAAAATCGGAAAAGGTATTGTAAATGTGGTGGGAGCACAAAACACAGGTGGTACAGACACCATGTCATACCATACCGGCAGGGCTGCGGGGACAGATGGACAAACAGCGGTGCAATACCGGCACATCGAAAATCCTTGGGGCAATATTTTGGAATTCATTGATGGTATTAATTTCAACGGTGGCACAACTTATGTTTGCGCAGATCCGACAAAATATGCGGATGACATAGAAACGGGATATATAGTTATTGCGTACAAATTGGTTGGTTCGGGCGTGGGTTTCAGTATAAAATCTGTTGATTTATTGCCTGATGCACCGTATGCATTTATTCCGAGTGCGAATATATTTGGTAAGAACAAGTACATACCCGATTGTTGCGTAAGGGGTACAACAGAAGGTTGGCGTACGCTTCTTGTGGGCGGTCACAGTTCCCATAATGATGACGCTGGTTTGTTTTGTCTTTATACGAGCCAAGCGACTTCGTTTTCGGCATCAACTGCTGGCGCCCGGCTGATGTTTCATCCTTAATAGAAAATAAAAATGGAGGTAAAACAATGATACTAAATTCCTGTTATTCCCATTGGGGGGTGGCTGTCTGATCCTTTAGCTGTCTATCAGGCGGCTAGGCCTAAAAACTGGAAGCCATTCACAGAACCTGAAGAAGAATTTATTCAGGTTACAGTGATTTCGCCACAAAATGAAAACGGTTACTTGGCTTTTGAAGTTGATTTGAAAGGCAGTTTTTACGGGTATATATATGGCGTCGGCTCTATTAGTGTCAGCGGCGCAAGACCAACTAGAGAATGGTATAAAGATGAAACAACAATAGCGCCAGGACGGAAAGATAAAAATTATTTTCTTGACAATGGAATGCATATGTTTTGTCAGCAAATAAGAGTTAATGAAAGCAGTAAAATCTACGGCTTCCGGCTGGCTACTCATTCAGATGTAACAGCAAGTACATATACAACTGGTGGCGGTGTAACAACGCCAACCTTCAAAAGCTGGAATATTGTTGAGATTAAAGCGAGAATGTCACAACCCGAAACATTTGATGTTGGTAACCTCTTCCTTACCCTGCCGATGCTGCGGTTTGTTACCCTTATTGATGGCACAGGTAAACGAAATGTGTTTATACGATTCTGAAAAAGAAAGGATGATTCGATATGGATGCACCAATTTCACGGGCGGAGCATGAAGCCTTCGCCAAGCTGATGAGCAGCGAAAATGATCGGCTGAAAGAAGAGAACGACAGGCAGAATAAACGTATCGCTTCATTGGAAGCAAATGCGCGGCAAATAACTGACCTCGCTGTTTCTGTCCGTGAACTGGCGGTCAATATGCAGAACATGACAACCGAAATTGCCCG
>CAXHNU010000372.1:0-1492 GCA_964017555.1 uncultured Butyricicoccus sp.
AAGACTATGGCAGCAAAAATGTTGACAGCATATTACAGCAAAGGATGCGATTCGCGCGAAATGTTCCAGGGACTGGAGATTGCAAAACAGCCTTCTTTTAATGAGCATTTGAATCAACACAATGTGTTGTTTTTGAATATGCAGCGGTTTCTAAGTCGTGCTGGAAGTGCAAAGGATATTCCTGCATATTTGAAAAGTATGGTATTAGAAGAATTAAAGGACACCTATGGGGAACTAATAAAGACATCCGAAAAATCCTTATCCTGTGCGTTGGAGCGCATCTTTGCTCATACGCGAAAAGGATTTATCTTTATTATTGACGAATGGGACTGCATTTTCCGGGAGAAGCAGGAAGATAAAACTGCTCAAATTGTATACTTGGACTTCTTACGTGATTTATTCAAGGATCAGCCATATATCAATTTGGTCTATATGACGGGCATCTTGCCAATTAAAAAGTATGGTACACACTCAGCACTTAATATGTTCAGCGAATTTTCCATGACCAGCCCAAAACGCCTTGCGGAATATGTTGGTTTTACAGAAGCTGAAGTACAAGTGTTATGCACACGATTTAATATGGACTTTGAAGAAACCAAACGCTGGTATGACGGCTATCAATTCCGGAATAAGGGACACATATACAGCCCGAAATCTGTTGTTGATGCTATGCTAAATGAGGAATTTAGTAGTTATTGGACGCAAACTGAAACGTTTGAGGCGCTGCGGGTTTATATTGACATGGATTATGATGGGCTGAAAGATGCTGTCATCCAGATGCTCGGTGGTGAAAAGGTTAAAATTAATCCCGCTCATTTTACTAACGATATGACTACGTTTAAAACTAAAGATGATGTGTTGACTTTGCTAATCCATCTTGGATACTTAGGTTATGATGCAGAAAAGCAGCAAGTTTTCATTCCAAATGAGGAAGTGCGCGGTGAATTTGTGAATGCAATCGAAGTATCTGATTGGCAGGAGGTTATGCAGTCCATCACTGCGTCGGAAGATTTGCTGGAAGCAACCCTGAATGGTGATGCAGACACTGTTGCAAAAGGGCTGGATGCTGTCCACATGGATACGACTTCCATACTATCGTATAATAACGAAAACTCACTAAGTTGCGTGATTTCGCTAGCGTATTACAGCGCCCGGAATTATTATTACTTGAAACGGGAGTTGCCAGCCGGAAAGGGATTCGCTGATATGGTGTTCACACCACGCAGTAATAGCCCAGACAAACCCGCCATGATAGTTGAACTCAAATGGAATCAATCTGCGGAGGGTGCAATTCAACAGGTCAAAGATAAACAGTACGTGAAAGCATTGGAGGACTATTCTGGAACAGTATTCCTTGTCGGAATCAATTATAACAAGGATACCAAACAACATGAATGCTTAATTGAAACAATCAAAGTTAACAAATAAACTGGTCTATGAATGCCATATAGGAAGTGATTCCCATATGGCATTTTTTCTTTTATTGTGTTGC
>CAXHNU010000373.1:0-1477 GCA_964017555.1 uncultured Butyricicoccus sp.
ATAGAAATGACATTTCCACAGGGCTGCTGCCAGTTTTCGGGGCTGCCCTGCCTTAAATGGATATTACTAGGCTTTTATTGCCGTTTGAGCGGTTTTTTCGCCTTTTTGCACGAAAGCTTTTGAGAAAAAGTAGGGATACTTCTTTCTGACCATGATAATTTAAGCAATATTACTTCTGAAAAAATATTTTTTGCAGTATTATTTCTTTTGCATGAAAAAACGATTTGAATTTAATGCACAAAAAGAGAATGAAAAATTTATTAAAATATACAAGGCAATAATACTACTATTTCATACTTTCGATAAAAATCCCCGATATAATTAACATAGAGGTGGTTTAGTCATGTCATTCGGAAGCCGTCTTCGACTTTTGCGCGAAGAGCGGAACATCACTCAAAAGCAACTCGGTTCCATCATTGGCGTATCGCCTCGCATGGTCAGCTTCTATGAAAGCGGCGCGCACTTTCCGCGTGATGAACAAATCCTTCATCAGTTAGCGACCTATTTCGAGGTATCAACAGATTTCCTTTTGGATTATTCTGAGATACGTACAGAAGCCTCGTTAAAGGCGTTTTGTGCCGAGTTCAAAAATCTTCCTGCTGCATCCCAGCAAAACCTTGCGGAGTATATGCACTTTTTGTCCTTCAAAGCAAAAAAATCGCGTTCCGCAAGTCCAACGGCGCAAGATTTGTAACAGAGGACTGTCCGCTCGCAGGGTAGCACCCAGCCATTCCAATTTGGCTGGGTGCTATTCTTCTTTTACAGAAAAAGCGCCTCCGCGAACGGAAGCGCTACTTAACGGAATGCAGTATTCATAGTTTCCCTCACTTTTGTTCCCGGACTTTCAGAAGACAGCAACCGGCCGCTTTACAACAGCAGAAGTCGGCATAGAAGCCTGCGCATGGCGGAGCATGATTTGCAGCCTTGCGGCGGTATATCCCGCCCCGACTTGACCAATGAGTGACATCAGGATTTGTTCCTGGGATTTCTGATAGGAATTATCTGGCTCTCGTTCGGTAACAGTATAGTACAGCATTTTTCTCCCTCGCTTTCCATTTAAAAACATAACATCCAACTTAGAAATCAAGGCATAATCCGGTGCTACTGGAACCATCCTGAATTGATAGTTCTATTATATGTCTTTGTTACACAAATGTCAATATTAAATCGTTCTATTTTTCGTAAAAAATATATATGAATGAACTATTGACAAATTGATGCGCATATAGTACAGAAAAAATGGTTGCATTTTGGTGCAAAACAGTGGATAATAGGTTGTATAGCTCTTATTCGGTGCGGTTTGGAACAATATTCCTTCCTGCCGGCAACAACAAGGTGGTCTTTCTATGAATGCACAAAAATCCGGTTTTTTGTTGGCTCTGACAGCCTTTATCTGGGGCACAGCCTTTGTCGCGCAAAGTGTTGGCATGGACTATGTGGGGCCGTTTACATTCAATTCAGTGCGCAGTTTTATTGG
>CAXHNU010000374.1:0-1475 GCA_964017555.1 uncultured Butyricicoccus sp.
TTGCAGGCATCTACAATCGGCGCGGAGCTGTCTGTTTCCACAGGGTTGCAAATCACTGCCGCACAACCTTCCGCGATGAACTGTTCTACCTGCCCAAGCTGGGTGTTAATGTCATTCTGTGCGTCGGTAAAGGAAAATTCAAAATCTGGGTTTTCCTTTGCATAAACATTCATTTCATCAATCAAATAAGAAATCCACTGGTCGTCATAGGTGGACATGGCAATGCCAATTTTGGGCTTATCGCCAGAGGCGCTGCCGCCGCCGGATGCACCGGCACCGCTGCCGCCTGCTGCGCCGCCGTTATCCCCGCCGCCACAGCCTGCCATACAAGTTGCCAGCATCCCAACGGATAATGCTGTTGCGATCCATGATGTAAAACGCTTTTTCATACACTCAATCTCCTTCTCAATTTCAATTGTTTTTTGATCCGTCATTATGACCAATCTCTTTTGATGTTGTTCACAGTATATCATTGAATTTCACTGAAAAATACGGATATCATGCAGAATAAATCTGTTTTATCGCTGGAATACATAGATATTCATAAAATCTTTTATTGAAAACCACATAAATCATATATTTTCACCCATGGATTGCGAGATATCATAGAAAATCAACAATATTTACGGCGATTTTTTGTAGATTTCGCGATTTTTCCGCATAATTGATATATTTCAGGGATATTGATTGCAAAAATAAAAATCCCCCGGCAAAGCCGGGGGTATTTCATAAACGGGCAAAGCCCTATATTACTGGCGGCGCGTCATGCCGCGCAGGACGGTCTGTCATCTGCATAAGTTTGTTGTTGGCTACCCGTAAACGGGGTTAAAAATTCCCCATAGTCAATTGTTCTCCTGCTTTATCCTCCTCCAGTTGATGACGGATATATTCCTCAATTTTTTTCGCATTTTTGCCTGCTGTATCGACATAGTAGCCGCGGCACCAAAATTCCCGATTGCGATATTTATATCGCAATTCCGGAAACTTTTCATAAATCAGCAGGCTGCTTTTCCCTTTCAGGTATCCCATAAATGATGATACCTGTACCTTTGGTGGAATTTCCAGCAGCATATGCACATGATCCGGGCATACTTCCGCTTCTATGATCCGTATTTTCTTCCATTCACACAACATCCGCAATATCTTACCGATTTCGCGTCGCTTTTCTCCGTAAAATGCCTTTCGACGGTATTTCGGTGCAAATACTACATGGTACTTGCAATTCCACTTTGTATGTGCTAAACTTTTTACGTCATCCATTTCCTGATGACCTCCCTTTGCTTTTTGGTGCAGTTGACCGACCGCTCTTTTATTTTAGCAAAGGGAGTTTTTCTTGTCTACATTATCGTCAAAAGACTTCTTTTGAACCACTCGCCTAGCGAGTGGTTTTCTTTAGACAAAAACAGCCCTTGCCTGTGTTGGCAAAGGGCTGTTGTCAGTACATCCGGTGGATTGTCACAAGCTGCACTTCATGT
>CAXHNU010000375.1:0-1467 GCA_964017555.1 uncultured Butyricicoccus sp.
TAATAGCTTGGTCAAAGACAGCAGGTTCGCCAAATGGCGCTAATTGCTTCCCGCTCCCTGCCGAGGTCAGTGCACAATCCTTTTGTTTTTGTGTGTCCTCTTGTGTCTTTGTACAAGAGGGCACTTTATTTTTAGTGGAGGTGAAACAAGATGCCGAATGCAAAGGTTCTGGAAGAAAAGAAGGCTCTGGTTGCTTCTCTGGTAGAAAAAATTAAGAATTCTCCTGCGGGCGTTCTGGTTGACTATAAGGGCATTAACGTTGAAGACGACACCAAGCTCCGCCGTGAGCTGCGTGCCGCTGGCGTGGATTATGCCGTTATCAAAAATACCATGATTCGCTTTGCCGCAAAGGAGTTGGGCTTTGAACTGTTTGAGGAACACCTCAATGGTACCACTGCCCTGGCAATCAGCACCAATGATGATGTCGTTTCTGCTGCAAAAATTCTTAATGAATATGCCAAGAAGCATGACAACTTCAAAATCAAAGCCGGTTACCTGGAAGGCGAAGCAATCCCTGCTTCTGAAGTCCTGAAGCTTGCCGAAATGCCAAGCCGCGAAGGTCTTATTGCCCAGGTTCTGTATGGCTTCAACTTCCCGATTACACAGCTCGTTATCGCGCTGGATAATATCGCGAAGAAAACCGAGGATGGCGAAGCGCTCGTATCTACCCTTGTAGCCCCGAAGGAGGCTGCCGCAGAGGAAAACGCTGCGGAATAAGGATTTTATGATCCTATCTTTTTACTTTTGAATTTAACTAATTGGAGGTTTACTACCATGACTGTTGCTGAAATTATGGAAGGCGTAAAAGGTCTGAAAGTTCTGGAACTTGCTGAACTGGTTAAGGCTCTGGAAGAAGAATTTGGCGTATCTGCAATGCCTGTTGCTGTTGCTGGCGCTGCTGGCGGCGCTGCTGCTCCGGCTGAAGCTGAACAGACCGAATTTGATGTTGAACTGACTTCTGCTGGTTCTTCTAAGATTGGTGTTATCAAGGTTGTCCGTGCTATCACTGGTCTGGGTCTGAAGGAAGCAAAAGAAAAGGTTGACGGCGCTCCGTCCATCATCAAAGAAGCTGCTTCTAAGGAAGAAGCTGAATCCATTAAGGCTCAGCTCGAAGAAGCTGGTGCTCAGGTCACCCTGAAGTAATTTTCCCGTGTACACAAAACGGACAGGTTTTTTCGTGCCTGTCCGTTTTTTACGTTCCATATTCTACAAAAGGGGGAATGTTGGATGTCTTTCAGCAGCCCTGGTTTTATCTTCTTATTTCTGCCCGTCCTTTTCGCCGTTTATTTCCTGATCCCTGCCAAGCTGCGCGAAGTACGAAACCTTGCTTTGCTGCTGTTCAGCTTGTTCTTTTATGCTTGGGGAGAACCGATTTTTGTCAGTCTTATGCTGCTTTCTATTTTCATCAATTACTGCTGTGGGCTGGTTTCTGTAAAACATCCCCGTATAGGCATTACAATTGCGGCA
>CAXHNU010000376.1:0-1464 GCA_964017555.1 uncultured Butyricicoccus sp.
ATCATTACGTCTAAAGGTCAGTCAGACGGCATCGCCAGTTTAGACAGCAGCGGCAAGGTTCCCGCAAACCAACTGCCGGATATTGATGTGAGTGGTTCTATCAATGTACATAACAGCAGCGGTACGGCACACAACGACATCCGGACTACAATTGACAAATATAAGCCACGCTTTTTTCCAGTCACTATTCCTGCCACTAATGCCGGGGTTGTTGGATCTGTTGCTGGTACATTTCCCGCTTGTACAGCAGATGAAACAACTTGTATTGTAGATGCTGCGCCTACTGATGCCAGCCAGGATACTTTTCATGACTGCGGGTTTTGGCTCAAGACAATCAGCCCTACGGGATTTACTTATACTGTGGACAGCAACTTAACTGCGGCGATGCCCATTTGTATTATGGTGCAGGAGGTATGACAACATGATTTTCAACAGGCGGTATCAAAGGATATTGCGGATTGCATTACCTGCGCAGGTTGGTACCTTAACCTATAATGGACAGGCACAAAGTCCAGTTTGGCAGGATTTTGACCGTAACAAAATGACCATAAGCGGTGTGGCAAGCAGCACAAACGCTGGGACATTTACTGCAACATTTACACCGAAATCAGGTTACTGCTGGGAAGATGGCAGCAGGGACGCGAAAAATGTGATTTGGAGTATTGGCAAGGCTGCTGGTAGCTTGAACCTTAGTGCAGCATCAGCAGCAATCAACATTTCCGCACTTACCAAAACAATTACTGTCACCCGTGCAGGTGATGGTGCAATTACTGCAACCAGCAGTAACACTTCTGTGGCAGCTGTCAGTGTTTCCGGCACGACCGTTACGATTACCGGCAAAAATAACGGCAGCGCAACAATTACAGTCAATGTTGCGGCAAGCACAAATTATACAGCGACAAGCAAAAACGTCAGTGTAACAGCAGACCTGCCAAGCAGGACACTTGCAAATTGTACGCCCGCACAAATTCAGGCAACCGCGAAAGCTGGACAAGCGCCAAATTGGTGGAATGTTGGTGATAAAATGCCGATTAAACTTAGCGGTATAGTTGGTGCATTGACGTTAAATGATACCTATTATGCGTTTATTATTGGGTTTAACCATAATTCCAGTATTGAGGGCGGCAACAGCATTCATTTTCAGTTTTGCACTGCTGATGGGGCAGATACTGCATTTGCCGATGTGGGATGTGGCAAGTCTTATTCTAATAACAGCAACGCTCGATTTGTGATGAATACCGCATCGACAAATACCGGCGGCTGGAAAGATAGCTATATGCGCAATACCATTTGTGCGCAATTTTTTAACGTACTTCCTGCTGAGTGGCGAAGCGTAATTGCGTCTCGTACGAAATACAGCGATAATACTGGTGGCGGCAACAATACAGCAAGTTATGTTACCAGTACGTTAGATAAAATCTGGCTGTTATCTGAATTTGAAGTATACGGAACTAGAACATATGC
>CAXHNU010000377.1:0-1455 GCA_964017555.1 uncultured Butyricicoccus sp.
TTATGCTAACCGCATAATAGAAAATGCTCCTCCAAATGGGGGAGCATTTTTTGCTAAAATTAAATATCTTCATCTGATGGGAGAATATGCGTTAAAAACGCTGCAGGGGAATAAACAGGCAGAAGCGCTTTTTCGTAATCCTTGATATTTCTTGTTACGATACAATCAAGGTTACAGCGTATTGCTGATTCTACCATTACAGCATCCTCAAAATCGGTCATGCTGGATAACAGCGCGTGTCTGCAATCCATCGCGGTTGTGTCCAGTAAATCGAACAGATAAAGCAATTTATTCAGTATTTGCCGGGTGTCTTTATCACTATGTGTTTTCCGATGTGTTAAATAATAAATATCTGTCATACAGTTTGCAGTTAAAAACCCATCAAACTGTTTATTGGCAGCAGCCAAGAAAATAGCTTGTGCGTCAGCGGCAAATGGCTCACGATTTTGCAGTGCATCTATAATGATGCAGGTGTCAATCAATGCCTTCATATACTGCTGTGCCTCTCTTCTCTCGCTTCTTCCAGAGTCATATCATCTGGGATAATGCCGAAAAGTGATTTTGCAATATCAACACGATCTTGGAAAGGATTCGTGAGTTTTGCGACAATTTTACCGTTTTTTGTGATGAAAACATCCTCTGTGGCACAGAGCATAAGATACTTTCCAAGGTTACTTTTGAGTTCAGTTGCGGTAATCGACATGATAAACACCTTCCCTTCAAATAACTATCCACTATTTATAGTATATAAGAATCGCACGAATTAGTCAACCAAATCGTGCGATTATGCAGAAGTTTTATCTAATACAATAAAAGTCCCAGATTTGGCGATGCAGGTGTAAATTCATGCGCTGATCCTCATAAGAAATGTAGAAACAGTGCATATAATAAAACAAGAAAATTGATATACTGGGTGTTGCAGATAAGAAAGCAAATGTGTAGTAACGCATGAGAGTGGGAGGGCAAACCTCCCCACCCAGACCAACCTGCCGGCGTGGTGAAACGGGCAGACGCAGGGGACTTAAAATCCTCGGCGGGAAACCGCGTACAGGTTCAAATCCTGCTGCCGGCACCACTTTTTCAACAATTTCAAACCAGAAAGGATTGCACTCCAATTGTTTAAGGGGAAAATCAACGAATTTTCTGCAATAAAGCTGTTAAACGGTGAAAATGGCTATCTGATCTATGCAGGCAGAGCCATGTCGCCCATCATTAAAGACCAACAAATCGTTCATGTGCAGCATACAAAGCCCAATACAGTTTTCCATGTTGGGGATATTGTGTTCTGCCAGGTAAAAGGTATGTACTATGTGCGCAAATCAGCGCAATCAAAAATTCGCGTTATCTTATTTCTGCCAGCAACAGGAAAACTTGCGGTTGGATAGGCAGGAAGGATATCTTTGGAAGAATCAAATTGACACGGAAAGGTGTGCGAGAGGTTGAAGCAAACCGTCT
>CAXHNU010000378.1:0-1436 GCA_964017555.1 uncultured Butyricicoccus sp.
GAACTGCGTGGGCTAAAAGGTGTCCAGGTTTATCAGGAAATGAGCGAAAATGATGAAACTGTGGGCGCTATCCTGTTTGCTATTGAAATGCTGATGCGACAATGTGATTTTACCATCCAGCCCGGTGGGGATACCGAAATTGACCGGGATGCTGCTGAATTTGTACAGCAATGTATGCACGATATGCAGGATACTTGGACAGATACTTTGTCTGAAATCCTGTCATTCTTAACTTATGGCTGGAGTTATCATGAAATTGTGTATAAATTCCGGCGTGGGAAATCCAAAAACCCGGCGTCCAGCAGCAGATATGATGATGGGCTGATTGGCTGGAGCAGGCTGCCGATCCGTGCCCAGGAAACACTTTATAGATGGGAATACATCCCGGGTTCCGATGAACTTTCCGCGATGACCCAAACTCCTGCGCCGACTTTTGAACAGCTCACCATCCCACTCGAAAAGGCGCTGCATTTCCGAACGAAAAGCAGGAAAGGCAACCCGGAAGGGCGTTCCATTCTGCGCAATGCGTATCGGTCATGGTATTTCAAAAAACGTATTCAGGAAATCGAAGGGATTGGCATTGAACGGGATTTAGCTGGCTTCCCTGTGTTATATGCGCCAGAAAACACAGACCTTTGGGACGGCAGCAACCCGGAAGCCGTACAGACACTGGCGAATGCCGAAGCGATAGTATCCAGCATCCGCCGTGATGCGCGGGAAGGCATTGTGCTCCCCGGCGGGGAAAATGGCTGGAAGCTGGAACTGCTTTCAACCGGTAGCCGCAGGCAGTTTGATACCAATGCGATTATTGAGCGGTATGACAAACGTATTGCCACTACTGTGCTTGCTGATTTCGTTTTGCTGGGGCAGCAAGCCGTTGGCAGTTTCGCACTTGCCAGCAGCAAAACAAAAATCTTTGCACTTGCGATTGGAACATATCTGGATATCATCTGCGAAGTGTTTAATAACCAGGCAATCCCCCGCTTGATGGATTTGAACAGTACACATTTTGCTGGCATGACCGATTATCCAAAAATGGTGCATGGCGATATTGAAGATGCGGATTTAGATAACATCGGAGAATTTATCAAAAGCATGGTCGGCATTGGCGCATTACAGCCAGATGATGAACTGGAAGATTATATTCGCGGGATTGCAGGTCTGCCGGAAAAGCTAACCAGCGAACCATACCCTGTGCGGCAGGACACAGATGATGAAGCCGCTGCCCTTGGGAGGGAACCGGATGCGCAGCAGTGTGATTAAAGCAGCAAACCGCCCGGATGCCAGAACGATGCTGATTTCATTCCTGAACCAACAGGAACCGGAACTGGTATCCTTCTTGCAAACATTATGGCACAATCAGGGGCGTGCCATTACATACAAAGAACTGCGGGAGGCAATCTTAAACGGCAATATCAGTCCGGCATGGCTCCAGC
>CAXHNU010000379.1:0-1426 GCA_964017555.1 uncultured Butyricicoccus sp.
GCAAGGTTATCTGAAAATCAGTTACAGCCAGCTGTAAAGGGCGTGTCACGTGGGGATACGTCCTTTACTTTTGCATCCACAGCGGAGCAAATGACGCAAATTGCATCTGCAAATACCTTTTTGCTGGACTATCATGCGCAACTTAACGCATATCGGAAAATGAGGAAATAACCATGCTGGGAAATATCGAATTGGAACGTATGGCGCTGGAAATGACCTATGATGGATATATGACGGTAACTGGATACAGCAAAACTGTCATTGATGGCGAAACTGTTGCAGTGCCAGAAATACGGTATGAAACTCAACCTTGCGCCTTATCGTTCACCAAAACACCAGATGCAAAACAAGGTGAGGACAGCGGCGAAATCCGGTATCAAGCAATGATTTTCTGTGCGCCGGAACTGGATATTCCAGCCGGGTGCCAAATCACGGTGCAGCAATATGGGAAAAATTATGTGTTCCAGTATAGCGGCGAATGTGTTTGTTATCCGACACATCAGCAGCTTTCTGTGATGCGGGAAAGGATGGCGTAATATGGCGCGTTGGGGAAGCTGTGATTTTCGCGAACTGCGCGAAATGGCAGAGCGTTTCCATGCCGCAGAAGCGGCACATAAAAGCGAACAGATGAGCTGTGAGGTTTTGCAGGAGCTGGGTAATATGCTGCTGCGCGCTACCAAAGATGCTACACCCAAAAGCAAACAGAGGACATCCGGGCACCTGAAACGCAACTGGTTTTTGGGTGATATCCAGCGATATGGCGATATCTTTACAATTGAAATCTATAACAATGTTGAATATGCGCCATGGGTGGAAAATGGGCACCGCATTGTCCGCAATGGGCAAACCATTGGCTATGTGAACGGGAAATATATGCTGCGTATTTCTCTTGCGGAACTGGAACATAAAGCGCCATCCATTTACAGCCGCAGGGCACTTGATTTGCTGCGCCAGTTGATAGGAGGTTCATCATGACTGATATCACAAAACAGATTGTGCAGGCGCTGCATGAAGCCTTCCCAGACTGCGAAATTTATACCGAAACAATCCCACAAGGTTTCCGGCAGCCATGTTTTTCTGTGCTTCAGATTGACGGCAATGCGCAGCAATATCCAAATGGGCGCATTTTTCTAAGCATGGACTTCGATATACGGTTCTTTCCAGGAAAGCGGCAGCAATGCCGCGAAATGGCTGTATCCCTGATTCCATTGCTGCAAACACTGCCAGGGCTGTGCGGCAAGAATATTTCTTGGCAGGTGACCGATGATGTATTGCATTTTTTCATTACATATGAACTGATGTTGCTGAAAACCGAAGCGGCAGCGTTTATGGAAACTTTAACGTTATCAGCAGGAGGAAAACCATGACAAAAAAAGATAAGCCCACATTTACAAAAAAACAACTGCTGCATTTTAAGCGGTACCGT
>CAXHNU010000380.1:0-1414 GCA_964017555.1 uncultured Butyricicoccus sp.
TGGATAGGCAGGAAGGATATCTTTGGAAGAATCAAATTGACACGGAAAGGTGTGCGAGAGGTTGAAGCAAACCGTCTTGAAAACGGTTGATGGGATTCCATCTGTGGGTTCAAATCCCACCCTTTCCGCCATGCAGCAGCCAGGGCTTATGCCTTGGCTGCTATTTTTTTTATTCTTAAACAAAGCAATAAATAAAACTGCATAACTTCATTGTTGATTAGAAATCAGTAACGATTTGTATTTAATCAAATCTTATGTTATAATAAATGCAAATTTGTATAGGAGATAAGAAATGAACAGAGATGTGGCTTCCAACGCAAATCAGTTTAATGAAATAGTTACTATCATCGACAAAGCTCGTGCCAGAGCCTTTCGTGCTGTTAATGCCGAGTTAATCAATATGTATTGGGAAATTGGTGCATATGTCAGTCAATGTGTTAAAAATAATGATTGGGGCAAAAGTATTGTTTCAGATTTTGCAGCATTTTTACAAAGCCATTATCCAGCCGTTAAGGGGTTTTCTGCTCAAAATATTTGGAGAATGAAGCAGTTTTATGAAACTTATTGTGACAACGAAAAACTCTCACCACTGGTGAGAGAAGTTTCATGGAGCAATAATTTGTTAATTATGTCCGGTTGCAAAACAAATGAGGCACAGGAATTTTACTTGCGGCTGTGTATCGCTAACCATTATAGTAAACGCGAACTTGACCGACAGATTAACAGTATGCTCTTTGAGCGAACAATGCTTTCTGACAAAAAACATAAGGATTTGATTGTTCAAAATGAAGGATTGGCTGCATTACGGGATGCCTATGTTTTTGAATTTCTTGGGCTGCAGGAACCATATAAAGAGAAAGATTTGCGCAAAAGCATCGTTACCAATCTACGCGATTTTATTCTTGAATTTGGTAAAGACTTTTCCTTTGTTGGAGAAAAATACCGCATCCAGGTTGGTAATACTGACTTCTTTATTGATCTTCTATTTTACAACAGGGCACTCACTTGTCTGGTTGCGATTGAATTGAAGGTTGATAAATTCCGCCCAGAACACATGGGGCAGTTGAATTTTTATTTGGAAGCACTTGACCGGGATATAAAAAAGCCCAATGAAAACCCCAGCGTTGGACTGATTCTCTGCACCAGTAAAGATGATACTGTTGTGGAATATGCTCTTAGCCGAACAATGTCCCCCACAATGGTCGCAGACTATACACTCCATTTGCCGGACAAAAGATTGTTAGAAAATAAGTTGAGAGAATTGACAGAATTAGCATTAGAATCTGAAGAATAGATACGATATATGAAATTTATTCTTGATACTATAAAACACCTTTATTTCAGATATGAGAGAATGTTAATGTATAGCAGCCAGGGCTTATGCCTTGGCTGCTATTTTTTTGCCGACAGCACA
>CAXHNU010000381.1:0-1406 GCA_964017555.1 uncultured Butyricicoccus sp.
ATGATTCGTTGTTGCAAAGATTGTCAGGAAAGACATATTGGCTGCCATGGAGAATGTGAAAGGTATCAGGCAGAAAATCAGGCGCATCGTGCGGAAAAGGCGCGACTCGACAGAATAAGATGGGATAAAAACGCAGCAAATAATGTTCTAATCAATGGTGCGATCCGTCAGATAAGGAGAAGAAGAGCTTGAAACATGGCGATATTAACACTTGGGTAAGCAAAAAATTTGTGATGTGAAACACTTCTTGGTACTCCCCCATTTTAATTGTGGGGAGTACCAAGATTTTTCTGTCTATTAAGTTGATTTTGCATTGCAAATCACATATACTATAAGTATATTGAAACGCAAAAGGAGTTGTCATTATGGCAAACACAACAAATTTCAGTGTTCGCATGGATAGTGAAATTAAAAAGCAGTGTGAAAATCTATACAATGAATTGGGCATGAATCTTACTACTGCTATCAATGTTTTTCTGCGTCAGTCACTCCGTGTTGGTGGTTTTCCTTTTGATGTAAAACTGGAGCAACCCAACAAAGAAACCATTGCGGCTATGCTGGAAGCAGAACACATTGCGCATGATCCTAATGCCAAACGATATTCCGATGTGGAAGAAGCTCTTCGGGAACTGAAAAGATGAAACGCGATATTGTATGGACAACAAGGTTCAAAAAAGATTACAAGTTGGCTATCAAACGCAACCTAAATATTGACTTACTGGATGGTATTATCCGAATTTTAGCGCGAGGTGAAACACTGCCTGAGAAAAACAAAGATCATGAGTTGACTGGCGAATGGGCGGGACACAGAGAATGCCATATCCAGCCAGACTGGCTTCTTATTTATCGGATTGAAGATGATGTTCTGGTATTGACCTTATCCCGCACTGGAACACATAGTGATCTATTTGGAAGATAAGCATCAAAATATCCTATTATATGGCGATTCCGGAACCTTATCCGGGGTTGCCATTTCCCTTGTTCCAAGATGCGCCTTTTTTTTCAGCCGTCATATGAATGAAACCGAGGGAAAGCAATACAAAACCATACGCTTTTCATCCTGTAAACTGCCTTTTATCTGCCATTTTGCAAATCAAGCGCCCTTCCCTCTTCCTCTGCAACCCCTATATTCTTTCAAAAACCATGCAAAACATGATAAAAAGGTATGAAAAACGCATTCGGAAAGACAGAAAAACCTGTATAAAACGGATACAAAATAGAATACAGATATAGATGTTGTTTTATTATATCAAGTGTCAAGTAAGAATGCTTGAAAATCCCTTGACACTGCACACTAAAAGTAATATATTTGTCGTGCAAGGAGGAGGTCATATGGATGCAAATATCACATTCCGGATAGATTCTGATGTAAAAGCTGAAATGTCAGCAATTTGCGCACAGCTTGG
>CAXHNU010000382.1:0-1406 GCA_964017555.1 uncultured Butyricicoccus sp.
CTGCATTATCTTGCCCGCCTGCTGGAAGCTGGCGATATGATTTCCGCTGCCCGCCGGATGCTGGTCATGGCAAGTGAAGATGTGGGGCTTGCTTATCCGCAGGCTGCTGCCATTGTCAAAGCGTGTGTGGATTCTGCCTTTCAGCTTGGGATGCCGGAAGCCCGTATCCCGCTCGCACAGGCAGTGATCCTGATGGCAACCGCACCCAAATCTAATTCCGCAATCAACGGCATTGACGCGGCGCTTGCTGATGTGCGCCATGGGGATTATGGCGATATCCCTGCCCATATCAAAGACTGTCATTATACCGGCGCGGCAAAACTGGGGCGCGGGCTGACCTATCAATATCCGCATACCTTCCCGAACCACTGGGTGCAGCAGCAATATTTGCCAGACGCGCTTGCCGGACGTACTTATTATGAATATGGGGAGAATAAGACCGAACAGGCTGCACGCGCTTATTGGGGAAAAATCAAAAAAGCGCTTTGAGGAGGTACTGCCATGAAACGCTTGTCCTGGCACAAGATTTTCTACACCGCATCTATTATTTTGATTGCTGTTTTTGCCCTGGCGGTGCTGTGGGATTACCATACCTATTCCACCACGTTAAATTCCGCGCCATTTTATGTGTGGGTGCTGGCGGACAGCATTTATTTGCTGCTGCCCGCACTGCTTTGCGGCATCGCCGGGCTGCTGTGCCAGCGGCACAATAAACAAATTGGAAAGGATTGATTCTATATGGGAAAATTATACCCAGACGCTTATTTTGACGGCTCTGGTTTTGACGCATACCAATATTTTGGCGCGCATCATACAAAAGATGGTGTTGTGTTCCGTGTCTGCGCACCACAGGCGCAATCTGTCGCCTTGATTGGCGCGTGGAATGGCTGGCAGCCAATCCCCATGGAAAAAACCGACCCACGCGGCATTTATACTGCCTGCGTGGGTAATGCCCAACCTGGGCAGCTTTATAAATTCCGCATCCATGAGGGCGGCGAAGGGCGTGTACGCGACCGCGCCGACCCCTTTGGGCGGCAAACCGAAGTGCGCCCCGGCACTGCATCGGTCATCCCGCCGCGGGAAAACTTCCAGTTTACCGATACCGCGTGGCGCAATGCACAAAACAGCGGGCATTATGACCGCCCGCTGAATATTTATGAAATGCACATTGGTTCTTGGCGGCGGTACCCCGACGGTTCCTTTTACGGCTACCGTGAGCTTGCCCAATCGCTGATCATTTATTGCAAGGAACATTTTTATACCCATGTGGAATTTCTGCCGCTGGCAGAACATCCCTTTGACGGTTCATGGGGTTATCAGGCTGGCGGTTATTTCAGTGTGACATCGCGCTATGGTTCGCCAGACGATTTCCGCTGGCTGGTCAATGAACTGCATAAAGCCAATAT
>CAXHNU010000383.1:0-1400 GCA_964017555.1 uncultured Butyricicoccus sp.
AAAAAAGCCGCCTGGGATAAACCCAGACGGCTTTTGGCTTTTTTATCGCAGCAAATTGAGATTACTCGTTGATTGCAACAACAACGCCAGAACCTACGGTACGGCCACCTTCACGGATCGCGAAACGCAGACCTTCTTCGATAGCGATTGGGGTGATGAGTTCAACAGACATTTCTACGTTATCACCAGGCATGCACATTTCAGTGCCTTCTGGCAGAGAAATAACGCCGGTAACGTCGGTGGTACGGAAATAGAACTGTGGACGGTAGTTGTTAAAGAATGGAGTATGGCGGCCGCCTTCTTCCTTCTTCAGCACGTATACCTGACCCTTGAACTTGGTGTGCGGATGGATAGAACCTGGCTTTGCCAGAACCTGACCGCGTTCAATTTCGGTCTTCTGGATGCCGCGGAGCAGTGCGCCGATATTGTCGCCAGCTTCTGCGTAGTCGAGCAGCTTGCGGAACATTTCGATACCGGTAACAACAGTCTTGCGAGGTGCATCCATCAAGCCAACGATTTCAACTTCTTCGCCCATCTTCAGGACACCGCGTTCTACACGACCAGTAGCAACAGTACCACGGCCAGTAATGGAGAATACGTCCTCGACAGGCATAATGAACGGCTTGTCAGCAGCACGGTCTGGGGTTGGGATATAGGAGTCAACTGCGTCCATCAGTTCATGGATGCAGGCGTATTCCGGTGCAGATGGGTCAGTGGAATCGCAGGTGAGTACCTGGAGCGCAGAGCCACGGATTACCGGGATATCATCGCCTGGGAATTCATAAGAGGACAGCAGTTCACGGATTTCCATTTCAACGAGGTCGAGCAGTTCTTCGTCATCAACCTGATCAGCCTTGTTCATGAATACAACAATGTAGGGTACACCTACCTGACGGGACAGCAGGATATGCTCACGGGTCTGTGGCATCGGGCCATCAGCCGCGGAAACAACCAGGATAGCGCCATCCATCTGAGCAGCGCCAGTGATCATGTTCTTGACATAGTCAGCATGGCCTGGGCAGTCAACGTGCGCATAGTGGCGGTTTGCGGTGTGGTATTCAACGTGTGCGGTGTTGATGGTAATGCCGCGTTCTTTTTCTTCCGGTGCCTTATCAATGGAGTCATATGCCTGATATTCAGCAGCACCGTCCATCGCCAGAACCTTGGTGATTGCAGCGGTCAGGGTGGTCTTGCCGTGGTCAACGTGGCCAATAGTGCCAATGTTTACGTGCGGCAGGGAGCGGTCAAATTTTTCCTTTGCCATTTTGGATAGCCTCCTTAAGTGTTAAGTTCCTTTTAAGTCATTCGTAAGTTTATTCTAAACCAAACCGACGAAAAAAGCAACCTTATTAGTCATTATTTTTTGTGCGGGTATCAATTATTTTTTCCTGGACGGACTT
>CAXHNU010000384.1:0-1394 GCA_964017555.1 uncultured Butyricicoccus sp.
AACACATTCTATTGTGCGGCAAGCCCTTCAAGAGATGTCGCATACGCAAAGCGGAATTTGATCCCCAACGCGGAATCTATTTTCCCAAACTTCGGTATTGATTTCAGCGGTTTAACAGAAGCTGAATGGCGTCAGGCATCGCAGTACGCGGTGTGGATGGCACGGAAAACAGCTTCCGGCAAGCAAATGCTGGCAATTGATACCCAGATGGAGTGGAAAAACGGGAAGGTTGAGTACACATCCAGCGACGATGCGTTTGATATCGTATACACGCAAGGCGAAAACTCCAACACATTGTCCAAGCAGCGTGTACTGAAGACCGCTGTTGCAATCCATCTTTGGGCGTCATACCTGACAGAAAAGGAAGGCAGCATGAGTAACCGGACGCCGGGTTCTGTCAGCCGTCCTATTGAGTATGATTTCCTGCAAGATCGGGGATTTTACCCCACAGATTCTGTTGTGGATTTCACATCTGCAGGCAGTAACAATGATGGTAATATTGCGAATGCTTATGAAAGAGTAAAAGGTGATAATGAAGGTGTCGTCAAACAGACCATCGGCGGCAAAGAATATTATGTAACCTACTGGATGTTCGGCTCCAAAACTCAGCCCAGCGGTTCCGATGAGGCACAGATTACCTTGGGAGGCAATTATCCCAGCGGCACAGTGCTTTCTTATCTGGATACTTCTCTGGACAAGGCATTTATGGATGTTTCCGGGATTCAGCAGGGTGACAGAGCAGCTGATATCTACAATGATGCCGGCTCACCTGGCACATCACTTCACATGAGCCAATATACTGCCGTAACCCCCGGCACAGGATATACTTTGGACACAGACAAGGCAACAGGTGTGCAGTATTGCTGGCCTGTATATTTCAAGGTGTGTATCCCTGTGGATTCTGTAACAGAGGGCGATGGTTCATCCGCGAATATCGCAATCAATATGGTTCAGCCGTCTGTTTATAAGTATGACCTGTATATGGGCGCTAACGAAAACAGCAAATGGCAGCCATATCTGCTGGGTGATATTTCAGACCGGATTGAATCCATCGGTATCATCAAGTGGGGCGAGAGTAATTCTCCCGGAGCATTTACAATTTATAAAAAGGATGAATCAGGCAAGGCGTTGACTGGCGTTACCTTTACCGCTCACAATGATGATTACAACAAAGATATCACAGCCACCACAGACCAAAATGGTGCGGCAACCTTTATGGTTCCTCCCGAAAACCTGAAAACTCCCGGCGGCGCTTATACTGTCTGGAAGATTTCCGAAACTGTCCGGCTGCCGGGCTATGAGGATACTGATGTCAATCTTACTGTAACTGTAAGTGATATTGCACAATCCTTCACTGTGACCAATAAGAAGAAGCCTGGCAGTGAAGTGCCTGG
>CAXHNU010000385.1:0-1388 GCA_964017555.1 uncultured Butyricicoccus sp.
TTCATGCCACGCGCCCCCTTTTCCCCTATTATACCACACCTTCTTGACTTATGAAGGATTAAATCAGTGGTTCCTTAGTTTCCTGACTTGATTTCCGTCACAATCTGGATGCTGAATTCTTTTTCCATAATCCAGCCATCAAAGTCAAGATAATCTGCCATATATTTCGCCAGCTTCAGGATTGCGTTCCTGTCACCTTTCTCATCCAGCTGGACTGCAGTGTTGAACAATCCCCATAAAAACTCCATGATTTTTGCACCATCGTAGCTGTTCAGCAATTCATCCTCCGGCAGTGCATCTTCTGGAATCTGAAACATCATACTTTTACGTTCTTCCGCAATGCTATCCAGCTGTGCCTGTACATCTTCTTCCGGTAAATCCCATGCCTTCCCCAACAGTCGGATACCTGCTTCCAGCGGCTTTACTTCCGCAGCACTGTCAATGCTGCACATTGCCAACAGGTTAATGGCATCTCGTCCAAGCTGTTTTAACATCACTTTCGGATCTGGATTTTTGTTAATCATAATCATGTTTGTATTCTCCTTTCACTGTTTGCCTGTAAAACTGTTTTGCTTCAGCAATCACCATACCATTTTCTTGCTCTCGAATCTATCACCACATCCACCGAATATTTTCCCCTGGCTTACAGCATATTTAACAGATGTGATTCACAAATCCTGCTCCAACTCTATCCTTGTATCACGGAATCGGATTTTTATTTTTTCAGCACTCACAACAGTAATCTGATCTATCCATCTGCGAATCTGGACATCGTCAAATTCCGCAAGTTCCATTGGAAATTCTTCTAATACTGCTCTTATCTCCTGTAAATAAGATGCCTGATTTTCCAATCCATCTTCGGTTTGGCGCAGGACGTCAATTTGCTTTTGAACACTTAACTTTTCTTCCATCAAAGATTTTAACTGCGCATTCAGTTCCTCATTTTCCATATCTGCCAGCACCCTGTCCAGCATCAATGATTGTTCACTGGTCACAGTTTCTAATCTTTTTTGCAGGATTAGAAGGTTCATTCCGTCAGATTCCTGTCCGCATTTTGCGATAGATGCAAACTTTAATGCTGCATCCTGCATTTCTTTTGCTTCGGCAGCATAGCGGCTAAGCGCCGATAAAATTCCAGCCTGTAATTTATCTTCATCAATTGTTGGCGAGTTGTGACAATACTTTTTGCCAAACTCTAATCTTGAAATGCACCGCCAGACAATTCGTTTTTTCCCATTCCGTGACCATGTACAGTGTTTATATGGTGTTCCACATTCACCACAAACCAGCAATTCGGACAATGCATATTTTGATGAATATTTCCCTTGTTCTGTCTTTCCGGTTTTCTGCATCACTTTACGTTTGCTTGATCTTCTTGCCATTTCCTC
>CAXHNU010000386.1:0-1380 GCA_964017555.1 uncultured Butyricicoccus sp.
TTTTGCTTCCTTTTGGGCTTTCTTTTCAGCTTCCGGATCTATGCCGGTAATTTCAGCGAGTTTTTTCGGGATATTGATCCGGCTGAACAGGATTTCCCCTTTGCCGATTTCATGTCCTGGCTGAATGCCGCCAAACTGCGCAAGCGATTCCACGCCTTTATTTTCAAGCTGCATCTGTGCAAAAATCTTATCCGATGTATCCGGCAAATATGGTTTCAGCATAACTGCCGCAAACCGGATTGCTTCCAGCAGATTATAAAGCACGGTGCCAAGCCTTGCGTGCTGGCTTTCATCCTTTGCCAGCAGCCAGGGTGTTGTTTCATCAATGTATTTATTGGAACGGCGCAGCAGCGTAAAAATTTCATCAATTGCATCTGCAACGTGCAGCCCATCCATTTTGGCTTCGACCTTTGCGGGCAATGCAAGCGCCATTTCTTTCAGTTCCTTGTCCAGTTCTTCTGGGGTATCGGGCGCCATTACCTTGCCGCCAAAATACTGATGGGTCATTGCAATAGTGCGGTTGACCAGATTGCCCAATACATTGGCAAGGTCTGTGTTAATGCGTTCCATCAGCATTTCATAAGTCATCACGCCATCATTTGCAAACGGCATTTCATGCAGCACATAATACCGCACAGCATCCACACCAAACCAGTTCACCAAATCATCGGCATAAATCACATTACCAGCGGATTTTGACATTTTGCCGTCGCCAACCAACAGCCACGGGTGACCAAAGACTTGTTTTGGCAATTCCTCACCAAGTGCCATTAAGAAAATTGGCCAATAAATTGTATGGAAGCGGATAATATCCTTGCCGATTAAATGCACATCAGCAGGCCAGAATTTCTGATAATGCGCATCATGATTACCATCCGGATCATAGCCGCAGAAGGTGATATAGTTGGTCAGTGCGTCCAGCCAAACATAAACCACGTGTTTGCTGTCAAAATCAACCGGGATGCCCCAATCAAATGAGGTGCGGGACACACACAAATCCTGCAAACCAGGTTTCAGGAAATTGTTGACCATTTCATTTTTACGGGATTCCGGCTGGATAAATTCCGGATGCGCTTCAATATGCTGCATCAAACGGTCAGCATATTTGCTCATTTTAAAGAAATACGCTTCTTCTTCGGCTTCTACAACCGGACGGCCACAATCCGGGCAGCAGCCATCTTTTAACTGGCTGTCTGTCCAAAAGGACTCGCAGGGCTTGCAGTATTTGCCTTTATAAGCGCCTTTATAAATATCGCCTTGGTCATACAGCTTTTTGAAAATCTGCTGTACCTTTTTCTCGTGCATGGGGTCAGTTGTACGGACAAAGCGGTCATATGTGGTATTCATCAGATCCCAAATCCGGCGCACTTCCCCAGCGAC
>CAXHNU010000387.1:0-1361 GCA_964017555.1 uncultured Butyricicoccus sp.
CCGGTAACAGTTGGCATCGCGCCGGACAACACCTGCTCATGGGCATCACGTGGTTTGATGTTGAAGTTTTCGCTTTCCGGCTGATTGCCGCGGGCATCTTTGCCGGTCAGCAGCCAACACAGAGCATCATAGATGGAAGTCTTGCCTTCACCATTCCTGCCGGAAATCATGGCATTGCTGCCGTCAAAGGGGATATTCAATGTATGGATGCCTTTGAAGTCCATAATGGACAAATTCATTAATTTTATTGTTTTCATCTTGACATCCCGCCTCCAAACGGGTATTTTATAAGTGAAAAGTATTTTTATTGCCGCTTCTGGATTCAGCGTTCAGAGCGGTATTTTTTTATTGCATGAGATAGCTGTCTGCGATTCCTGAAATCTGCCGGAACAGGCTGTGAGCTTCCTCCACTTGCTGCCGCCAGTAGTATTCCAGTCCCGCTTTCAATTCCGGGACGCGTAAATCGCTTTCGATCCAGCCAATATGGATGTAACCTGCCTGAATCCGATCTTCCACCCGACCTTTACCAATGGCGCTTGCATTGTCGATGATTTCAATCGGGGCAGTGTAATCGCCTTCGGCTTTCGGGGCTTGCAGAAGTACATATCTGTTCAAAGGTCGTACCTCCTTTTCATTTCTGCGATTTCAATCCGCGCTTTCAGGGAAACATATAGACAATATGCACTTGCAACATGGGTCATTATCTCGACCAAATCCGGCTTTGTTGCCGCTTTTGTCAGCTTGTCTATGATCCTGTCCCGCACCATGCTGTCATAAAAGGTCCCGCCGATCAGGGAAAGAACCGCCGTTGTTTTGAATGCGTCCGACTTCCTCCCATAAGAGGGCCAGCAGTCCAACACCTCCCATTTTTCCGCGAAAAATACAAGGTCGTTTGGCAACTGTTCATCGTCAGGATAGTTCACAGGTTCATCGGGGTAACAAAAATCATTTATGAACGTCCTGATCATTTCTAATTCGGCTTCCCCCAGTCCGCCGTCTATATCTTCCCATGTCAGCGGTTCGGGTTTGAATATTGCGCTCATTTCCTGCCGCACCTCCAGGTTTCGTAGTTGATGTACGCCCGCCAAAGCAGGCTTGCGGCGGCAATTCCTGCGCCTGCCAGCAGTTCCAACACACAAGCGAGTGTTGTCACACTGCGAGTGAAAAACCAGAACCAGACCGCAGCAATCACGCCGATGACAGTGACAGCCGCCAGAATGTGACGGTATTTTTTAGGCATTTTCTTTTTCACTTCCTTTATAGCTTGTCCATAGGGGCGTTTATGCCCCAGCTTCTTTTGTGTTGTTTTGCTCTTTGGCTAAACGTTCAGCAATTTTATACAGTGTTCGATATACGCCCTC
>CAXHNU010000388.1:0-1353 GCA_964017555.1 uncultured Butyricicoccus sp.
GGACGGCACCCTGTGGTGGAAAAGGTGCTTGAAGGCAGCTTTTTCGTGCCAAATGATACTTCAATTGATAATAAAGACAACCGCGTTGCCATTATCACTGGTCCTAATATGGCAGGGAAGTCCACATATATGCGCCAAGTGGCACTGATTACCATTATGGCACAGATGGGTTCCTTCGTTCCGGCATCCTTCGCCCATATTGGTATCGCAGACCGCGTTTTCACACGAGTTGGTGCATCAGATGACCTCTCCAGTGGACAGTCTACTTTTATGGTGGAAATGAATGAAGTGGCAGATATCCTCCGGTATGCAACCCGGAACAGCCTGCTCGTACTGGATGAAATTGGGCGCGGCACCTCTACGTATGATGGGATGTCGATTGCACGTGCAGTGATTGAACATGTGGCGAATAAACGGAAATTGGGCGCACGCGCTTTGTTTGCAACCCATTACCATGAGTTAACCGCCTTAGAGAACCTTGTTGAAGGGATTCAGAATTATAACATTGCCGTCAAAAAACGTGGGGATGAGATTACATTCCTGCGAAAGATTGTACGCGGCGGTGCGGATGACAGTTATGGTATCGAAGTGGCAAAGCTGGCGGGGATTCCAAACCCTGTTATCCGACGTGCAAAAGAAATTCTCGCTGATTTGGAACATCACGCACCTAAAATCTATATGCGTGAAGTCGCTGAAGCGGAAGAAGAACCACAAATCACCATGTCTGACCTCAATGAAAATGCTGTCACCCAGCGCCTGCGCGGGATGCAGATAGAAACCATGACGCCAATCGAAGCGATGAATGCGCTGTTTGAACTAAAAAAACTGGTTTGATGCCAAAAGAAGGGAAGGTATTATGGCTGTTATTCAGGAATTATCCCCACATCTTGCTGACCTCATTGCAGCAGGTGAGGTGGTAGAACGCCCTGCATCAGCGGCTAAAGAATTGGTTGAAAATGCAATTGATGCTGGGGCAACACGTATCCAAGTAGAAATTGAAAACGGCGGCATTACTTACCTGCGCATTATGGATAATGGCTGCGGCATGTCCCCAGAAGATGCCCCAACTGCATTCAAACGGCACGCCACCAGCAAGCTGCGCACAGAATCTGATTTGGCGGCGATTGGCACATTGGGTTTCCGCGGAGAAGCGCTGGCTGCAATTGCAGCCGTTTCCCGCATTGATTTGTTTACCAAGCAAAAGGATATGCTTGCTGGACAACATCTTCAGCTGGAAGCTGGAACGTTGCAAGTGCATGAAGATGCTGGCTGCCCAGATGGGACAACCATTATCATCCGCGATTTGTTTTTTAATACGCCAGCCCGCATGAAATTCCTTAAGAAGGATTTTAC
>CAXHNU010000389.1:0-1352 GCA_964017555.1 uncultured Butyricicoccus sp.
CGCTTTACCACAGCGGAAATCAAAGTTGAAATGATCAACAACAATACCATTTCAAATGAAATGGATTTGGATGGGATTGCATATATCTTGGAAGAAAAAGTGTCCGAAAAACTCGCTGTTGCTGCGGAAGGGGTGCATATTTAACTGTGTATCAGTTTTTTCTTGACGGGATGCTGTTCCCGGTTGCGCCGGCATCGCTTTCAATTAAAATCCAGAACCAAAATAAAACCGTTACGCTGATTAATGATGGGCAGATCAACTTGCTGAAAACCCCAGGGCTTTCTAAAATCAGTTTCAGCGCGTTGTTGCCCAATCATAAATATCCATTTGCACAGTATATCAGTGGGTTTCAAAAGGCATCTTTTTTTACGCAAAAGCTGGAACATATCAAAACCAGCATAAAACCTGTGCCATTTTATGTTGTCCGGCTGAGCAATAACCAGATGATTATGATGTCAAAACAGATGAATGTATCACTGGAAAGCTATGAGCTAGTGGAAGATGCGGATAAATATGGCACCGATGTGATGGCAAAAATCGAACTGCTGCAATACAAAGAATTTGGCACCAAAAAGGTGGAGTTCAAACAAAATGAGGACAAAACACAGGCTGTTGTAACCGAACAGCGGGAAACTTCTACTGCACCTGGCGCAGGCAAACAGCTTACTTATACCGTAAAAGAAGGCGATACACTGTGGATTATCGCGAAAACATACCTCGGCAATTCCAAAAGAAGCGGTGAGATTTATCAAATCAATCAGGCGCTGCTGGAGCAAACCGCGAAAAAATATGGCAAGGCAAGTTCATCAAACGGCTGGTGGCTGTTCCCTGGTACTGTGCTGAATTTACCTGAACCTGGGTTTTAAGCCAAAGCGGCTATGCTTGACAAAACCCAAAAAATGCAGTACAATGTACTGCAAGAAAGGGGCTGATTGATATGGCATTTTCCATTCGGCTGACCGAAGAAGAAAGAGCACTTGCGGAAAGTTATGCCAAACTGCATTCTATGTCTTTGGCTGAAGCATTCAAAAGGGCATTATTTGAACAAATAGAAACCGAATATGATATCATGACAGCAAATGAGGCGTATGATGATTATGCGAAAAACGGAAGAAAAAGCAAACCTATTTCTGAGCTATGGGAAGATTTGGGGCTATGAAGTATTGTGTAGAAACAACAGAAAGATTCGACAGGGAGTTCAAAAAGCTTGACCGGTATACACAGCGCATGATAAAAGCCTGGATTGACAAAAATCTTGTCGGGTGTGAAAATCCGCGGCAGCACGGGCGAGGTTTGACAGCAAACCGCAGCGGTCAGTGGCGGTATAGAATAGGCGATTATCGAATGATCTG
>CAXHNU010000390.1:0-1352 GCA_964017555.1 uncultured Butyricicoccus sp.
CCTTCATAACCTTCTTTTCGTAACCGCCGTTGGAAATTCTTCAATTTCACTGCACCATAAACAGCTTCCCTGCCCGTTCAGACGCTCCCAAATAAGCGGAAATCCGCCAATGCCATCAAACAGACTTGCCATTGTCGCAGGGCGCTCATAACAGGCGCAAAGTCGTTTCAATACCCATGTCCAGGGTGGAATTGCAATTGAATTGCCCAGGACTTTATAACGGGCACTGTCACTGCTTTCTTTGTGCTGCCTGCCTTTGCTGTCTGTCCATGTGCCAATATCTGTCCAGCCATCCGGGAAACCCTGCAATCGCTCACATTCCAAAGGTGTTAGGCGGCGCACGGTTTGTGCCGCAACAATTGGATGTTCGTGGCCGCTCATCAACGTTGGCGAAATGTTATGTAAAATTTCCGCACCAGCCTGACCCGATGCCATAACCAGTGGTACATCGTTTCCGCCAGTGCCAAATTTCTGTGAAACTGTTGGCGCTATATCAGGCGGTCCAGTGATCCTGCTATCCTGCCCATGGTTTTCATACAGCGCACACACAGCCGGACGGTCAACCGTATTCAGGGTGTAAGCAATATTTTCGCGCCATCCTTTGCCATTGCATCCCGCTGTATCGGCACGGTCTATGCCATTTCCCTGCAAGCACCAGACTGCCGGATAAGTGCCGCTTCCAGTTCGGGCGGCAGTTTCTTTCCTTTCCGCTGTGCCCGCCGGAGTATCCCCGCACACGCTTTGGCGGACAAATAATATTTCGGGTGCGGCGTGTCCTCCAAAATCTGCGACAAGTGCGATTCTGCGGCGGCGCTGGGGCACTCCCCAAAACTGTGCATCGAGAATACGCCAGGCAATGCTCCACCCATCTCCCATGATACAGCCGGATTTTCGCCATTTCCCGTCCGGAGATCGAGGTATAACGGCAGCTGCATCAGCAACCCGCGCTGTTTCTTCAAGGACGATTCGGAAATCATCCCCTTTGTTCGAACTGAACGCACCGGGGACATTTTCCCACACCATGAATCGGGGGCGAATAAACTGACCTGTCCGTCCAGATTTTCCGTCTGCATTTCGCATCTCCTTTATAATCCTGATTTGTTCCATGAATAGGCCGCTCCGTGTCCCGGCAAGACCTGCCCGTCCGCCTGCAATACTCAGATCCTGACAAGGGCTGCCGCCAATTATGACATCATCAACCAGCGGTGCGGTATAACCAGATATAGCCGTGATATCGCCTAAATGAATCATGATTCTGCGCCTCCATCCAATCCGCGCATCATCCGCCGCCGGGCTTCCAGCTCTGCCAGCCAGTTGATCTCCCATTGTTCCAAGGGACGATTTGGATCATC
>CAXHNU010000391.1:0-1351 GCA_964017555.1 uncultured Butyricicoccus sp.
ATGTCTGCAACCTCTCTTGTAAATCCGCAACACTCTATTATCTGCGCTGTGTCATTGCAAGCAGTGGCAATGCTATCGCCCCTACCTCACGTTTCGTTACACAGGGGGTATAACGTTTCGTTACGCCCCGACATTACAGCAGACAAGGCACAGCTTATATAAATCCGTCGCGTTTCACGACTCTTTTATGATTCCTTGTTATGCTTCAACAACTCAATAACAAAACGTTATCCACTCAATAGCAAAGCCCTATTCAGTTAAGCCGCGCCCTGTGTGTATTCGACAATCGCAATTTCCTGCGAAACCGTTTTTGATAATTCCTTTGCAGCTTTGATAATCTTTTCTAGCTGTTGCACTACATCGCCGCTATAAATAATTTCGCTGCATTCGCTGCATTTATAACATGGCACATTCCGTACAATAATCAAGCAATCACCTGTATCTGTTACACTGGTATTTGTTCCCTTTTTAGCAACCGCGCCGCAGGTCATACATACCATCATAAACCCTTCTTTCTTGTTTTGAAATCTGCTTCCCATTTATCTTTATCCGGATAATAAGATGTAATTAAATATATCCATTCGTTATCATGACTTACAACAATATGTATAGGTATCATCGATTCAGTGACACCCAAAATAAGACAACTTGGAAGCGGGGTATCGTCTTCATACTGTTTAATAATTTCACCTGTTGCAATACAGTTTATGATATCTGAAATCATTATGCCCCGTTCTATTAAACGTTGTCTTGCATGATTTGTAATTGCAAGATGTTCTGGTGTATTCAAGTTTCGCAAATTTTCAATTTCTATCATATTATTCATCCTTAGAATCAGCCACAGCAGGCGCAGGACTGTTATTATCCCGTTCCATGGTTTCATTTATGGCGCGGTTAATAAAGCCGTTTACGCTTTCCTTGCGGGCTTGTGCATGGGTTTGAATGGCTTCATAACGTTCTTTTTCCATGCGAACACGTGCAACCGCAAACTTTTCCATATAGTTTTTTTGTGCGCGTTTTTGTGCTTCTGTCTTTTCTGCCATAGTATCACCCTTTTAAATAAATATAGTGCTTTTCAGCATAACATTATTATAATAGAAATGCAACTCTATGCCTAGGTATAAATTGCACGAATCTAAGCCTAGATATTTGTATCATTTGCTCATTGATATCTAGGCATAGATACACTATAATATAAACATCAAATGAAACAAACCAAACGGACAGGCTAAAAGCCGGAAAGGACAAAGAAATGAAACACGTTATAATTGTACTAAAGTCCAGCAAGAAAGGAAGTTGCTATGAAATTATTTGAATGTACTGTTGATGATGGCAAAGAGCTATTTACCGT
>CAXHNU010000392.1:0-1344 GCA_964017555.1 uncultured Butyricicoccus sp.
AAAATCATTGCTGATGGCGTTTAAATTTGGCATTTGTGGCATAATAATAGGAGAGGGATTATCCGGAACGGGGCAAAAGCGCAACTGCTGGGCAGTAATTTTCAAGAAAAGCGAACAATTGGAAAGCAGGTCAGGCTGTATTATGAATGAATATACAAAGAAATTTTTACGGGCACTCGGTTCGTTCCGTTTTTTTTCGAGTGATATCGGGATAGATTTGGGCACAGCATCCGTGCTGGTTTATGTAAAAGGCAAAGGCATTGTGCTGAATGAACCATCTGTGGTGGCTGTGGACAAATCCAATGGGCGGATTTTATCCGTTGGCACAGATGCCCAGAAAATGCTTGGGCGCACACCAGGCAATATCATTGCCATCCGCCCGCTGCGCGAGGGCGTCATTTCAGATTATGAAATGACTGAACGCATGATTAAAGAATTTATCCGCAAAGTGTTGGGGTTCCGGCTGTTCAAGCCCAATGTTGTCATGTGCGTGCCTTCGGTGATTACCGAGGTGGAAGAACGCGCTGTCATTGACGCGGGCACACAAGCAGGGGCAAAACGGGTCTTTTTGGTGGAGGAACCGGTTGCTGCAGCCATTGGCGCAGGCATTGATATTGCAAAGCCAAATGGCAATATGATTGTGGATATTGGCGGCGGCACAACAGATATTGCGGTGATTTCGTTGGGCGGTATTGTGGAATCGACTTCCATTAAAATCGCCGGTGATAAATTTGACGAATCCATTATCAAATACATCCGCCGCAAGCATAATGTGCTGATTGGCGAACGGACAGCCGAGGATATCAAAAAAGAAATCGGGTGCGTTTATCCGCGCCCGGAAGAAACCTCAATGGAAATCAAAGGGCGCTGCCTAATGACAGGGCTGCCGCGTACATTTACGGTGCAGTCCACCGAAATCCTGGGCGCGTTTGAGGAGGTTTCCTCTACCATTGTGGAAGCTATCCATGCGGTACTCGAACGCACGCCGCCAGAGCTTACCGGTGATATTTCTACCAATGGCATTGTCATGACCGGCGGCGGCGCGATGGTTTGGGGCTTTGATAAACTGATTGCCGCGAAAACCGGCATTCCGACCCGGGTTTCGTCAGAAGCCATTTCCTGTGTGGCACTGGGGACGGGTTCCTGTCTGGAAAATTTGCAGACCATGCAAGATGGCACCATGAACCTATCCCGCAGGCGGCAGATGATGACGTAAAGATATACCGTGTTTTGCGGAAAAAGGGTTTCTGTAAAGTGAGGATATAACATGGGGATTACATTAAAGCAAATTGCGGAAATGGCTGGGGTACACAAGTCAACCGTAGATAAGGTCATCCACAACCG
>CAXHNU010000393.1:0-1325 GCA_964017555.1 uncultured Butyricicoccus sp.
TCCTTCAGGTTTAATACCAATCATATAACCTGTGCCGACTTCCAGTGTTTGCGGCTGAAACGTCAAAGGGAACTGGGTTGGACGGGCTTTGCGTTGAAGTCGTACTGCTGATTTAGGGGTTGCCTTTGGTGCTTGCTGGCGAGGAGTTGGTTCTGCTTTTGACGTGTGATACGGTGTTGATTGCGTCTTCGGCTTCTGCCGTGGCAGGAGGATTTCAGATTCCAGTTCATCTGTGATAATTTCTGTTTCCTGTTCCTCTATCTTTTGCCACGAATATCTTTTCATTACTCTGCCATATAACCCGGCATATAAATCTGCCATACTATGGAAACAATTTTTGGGCATAACCTCAAGCCCTTTCAGCAAAGCATATTCTTGCTCTACTGTTAATGCTGCACCTGCCCGGTTGGGCGGCACCAATATATTATCATCATCCAGCCGCATCAGTGCCCGCGGTGGAACCCTGCCGGTTAAACAACAGTAAAGTGTTGCACAAAGTGCATAGATATCTGTCCATGCGCCTTGGTTATGCCCTGTATACTGCTCTATTGGCGCATATCCATGCTTGAGCATAACGGTCATGGTATGGGATTCATCGACATTTCGAGCACACCCAAAATCTAATAATTTCACCTGTCCATTATGAAGCTGTATGATGTTATCCGGACTGATATCCCGATGAATAATCCCCATGCTGTGTGCAGCAGCAAGCGCCCGCAGTACAGGTTCCATCATTTCAAAAAGTATTTTTGCCGGTATGCGTTTTTGTTTTGCCAACAAAGTACGGAAAGTATCCCCTTCTAAAAATTCCATAACAATATAAGCGGTGCGGTGCGCTGGAAAGAAATCTAATACACGGACAATTTCGGGAATCAAATCCAGCTTTGCCATAACACGTGCTTCCTGTAAAAACTGATCTCGTCCTTTTTCATAAAGGGTACGCCTTGCATCTGTGTGACAAGTGACATCCAATGTCAGCGCTGCCTGCCGGCGGACAAAAACGTTTGGAAAATATTCTTTTACAGCTACTTTCCGTTCCAGCACCATATCCAGCCCTAAATAAGTAATGCCAAAACCGCCTTCCCCTAAAACCTTGCCTATGACATAACGGTTTTGCAGCAGGCTGGATGGCGGCAGATGATGGCTGGATGGCTGATAGAGTTTCGGTGACTTCCCACAAAGTGGGCAGTATTCCCCACTTTGAATGCTGCCCATGCAATAAGGACAATATATCTTCATACCTTGTAGTTCCTTGTATAATAGATTTCAGTTGATGAGGGGAACTGATACCCCGAAATTAACTGTATGATTATTCAGCAAAGTGC
>CAXHNU010000394.1:0-1322 GCA_964017555.1 uncultured Butyricicoccus sp.
CAACTGGATGAATTAAACAAGGCATTACAGCGGAATAATTCTGCAATGCTGGAAATCAACAAAACGATTGCTGAAGCTGCGGAGCAGAATCACAAAATCAACCAATTGCAGCGGATGGGGCTTCTGGACATGGATGCCTGCATTGCAAAACGGAGTGAAATCGATGTAAAATTAACGAAATTGCGTGCAAAACGGCGGGAAATGTTAAAAAAATGAAGATATCGATGAAACCATGGAAACCCTGCGGCAGGTTGCAGAGATTATCCAACATGATGCAGAAAACCTGGAAATTTTCGATGAGGAGTTGTTCGCGGATCTGGTCCAGAAAATCATTGCAGAATCGCAAACCTGCATCCGATTCCGACTGTTCGGTGGACTGGAATTTACAGAACATTTACAGGAGAATAACCGATGAAAAATCGCAGGATTTTATATGGATATACAATTGAAAATGGTGTGTTTGTTATATATCCGCAGGAAGCCGAAATTGTGAAAAAGATATTTGAGATTTACCAATCAGGCGAATCATATCAGCGGATATCTGACATTTTGAATGCAGAAAACATCCCATACAGTGAAGATTCAGCATCTTGGAATAAGCATAAGGTTAAAAGGATGTTGGAAAATCCACGTTATACAGGGGAAAGTAGATATCCAGAAATCATCCAATCGGAAGATTTTCAAGCTGTACAAGCCACCATTCGTAGTAAAACTGCAGGAAAAAAACTGAACCGTGCATCAAGAGAACGGAATATTCAGGTGCAGCCGGAATCACATCAAAAAATTGAAATGCAAGGTTATCAACCATCGGATGAAGTATTCAAATTGGAAAATATGATCCGACGTGAAATGGAGAATCCGAACAATCCACAAGAGATCATGCAATTGATTTTGAAAGCAGCATCCGCAAGATATGACTGTTTAAAATAAGCAAAATCGACTGGAAAAACAGAAAGTTTCCAAACAGAAAATTCACATATGATGACTTTGCCGAAAAGTCAAATTATCGTATATTTTAACTCATAATAGCTACAGAGAAGAGGGATTTTCATGGTACAGCAAACTTCTGAACCACGTGTGACAATTATCCCGGCAACAAAGGATATAACATCCCAGCGGAAGCTACGCAGACGCAATAAAATACGTGTTGCAGCATATTGCCGGGTCAGCACAGACAGTGAAGAACAGCTGAACAGCTATGAATCACAGAAAAGGACATATACGCAAAAGATTGCAGAAAACCCGGAATGGGAAATGGCAGGTCTGTTTGCGGATGAAGGAATTACAGGTACGAGCCTGCAAAAACGCACGGAATTTAACCG
>CAXHNU010000395.1:0-1319 GCA_964017555.1 uncultured Butyricicoccus sp.
TGCTGCACTGATCACGCAGCAGGGTTTTTGCTTTTTTGCTTAAGTGGTACAACAAATAGAAGTGATTACCGAGGATAATACATTCCAAACACCATCAATTAACAAGCTATGCAGCCATGTTGGCGTATGGATTGCGGTTAAACCAGCTTCAAAATATGCTGTGCAATGGAAAAATAATTTGGACAATGCTTCACTCGGATAATTTGCGCCAATAATGGTAAGAAATAATATCCCCGCTAAAAGCAGCAGCATAATCGGAATACCAGTTTTCCGGCTGGTTAGCAAACGGTCAATTTTTCGATCCCGGCTTTGTGCCGTATCTTCATATGACTGGATCACCATATTTGCAATTTCTTCTGCCCGCAGGACAATGGTTGCTGTATGGATTTCTGCTCGTTTTTCTTCTGAAATCCCTTCAGTAAACATGCTGCGCGGATAGGGAAGGGGAACAGGGCATGGCGCCTCATTGGCGCCAGCCATTTGGATTACAGCATCCAATAATGCGGTTAAACCCTGCCCAGCACGTGCCGCACAGGGGATGACTGGAATCCCTAACGCATTTTCCAAGGCAGGAATATCGATCACAATGCCTTTGCGTTTTGCTTCATCCATTAAATTTAGGCAAAGGATTGTATATGGGCATAGCTGGGTTGTTTGCAATACTAAATTTAGGTTGCGTTCCAAGCAGGTTGCATCTGCGACAACAACCGTACAATCTGCTTGCCCTTCTGTAATAAATTTGCGTGCAACTTCTTCCTCCGGCGATTTTGCGGAGAGCGAATAAGTACCTGGAAGATCGACAAAAATGCACTGTTTTCCCTGATGTCTGGCAGTGCCATAAGCGCTTTCTACTGTTTTCCCAGTCCAGTTCCCGGTGTGCTGGTTCATCCCAGTTAAAGCATTAAATACTGTGCTTTTCCCTGTATTCGGATTGCCCAGCAGCGCAATAATAATATCTCCCGGCTGTTTTTCCAGGCTTATCTGGTCACAGGCATGATGCCCCACGCTGCTTTTTGTCAGCCCCAACTTATACCACCTCGATTTTGCGGCTGTCACTGCCGCGCAAAGCAATCACAGCGCCGCGAATCAGGAAAGCTGTTGGGTCACCAGCAGGGCTGCGGTTTAAGCATTGCACCTGTGTGCCTTCGATCAGCCCAAGGTCAAGCAGCCGCTGTTTCATGATACCTGATAAATGCAGGCTTTTGATGCAGGCTGTGCTGCCAGGATGCAGTTGGGATAATACTTTATTCATAATTTTCAAACCTCGCAATACAATTTAGTGTAGGGCAAAACTTTTGCCCGATACTAACATGGTATGC
>CAXHNU010000396.1:0-1313 GCA_964017555.1 uncultured Butyricicoccus sp.
TTTATCCGCGCTGCGCTTGACCCGGAAGAAAGCTCCCGTGTGGAAATTGAAGAAGATCAAGTGCTGATGATTGTGGACATCCCAACCGTTGAAAAAGAACGCGAAAATGAAGAAGGTTCACAGATTTTTGCTACCTTGCCAATGGGCATTATTATCCTGCCCAACGCAGTAATTACCGTGTGTTTACAGGATTCGGTTGTCCTGCGTTCCATTGCGGAGGGTGCGGTGAAGGATATCCATACCTCGCTGAAAACCCGTTTTGTGTTCCAAATCCTATTACGGGTCGCGGGGCGGTTTCTGAAAAATTTGCGCCTCATCGAACGCGATTTCACCAAAATTGAACGCAGGTTATATGATTCCCTGAAAAATGAAGAACTCATCCAGCTTTTGGGGCTGAGTAAGTCGCTGGTATACTTTTCCGCGTCACTGAAAGGCAATGAAGTGACGATGGAAAAAGTCTTGCGCGGGCGGGTGCTCAAGCTGTATGAAGATGACCGCGATATTCTGGAAGACGCGCTGATTGAAATCCGGCAGGCAATTGAAATGTCCAATATTTATTCCAGCATTTTGGCAGGCACAATGGATGCTTATGCGTCGGTCGTATCCAATAACCTGAATATCATCATGAAAGTGCTGACGGTAATCACCATTATCATGACAATTCCGAATATCATTTTCGGATTCTATGGCATGAATATTACAAATGGCGGGCTGCCATTTGCTATGTTTTGGTGGGTGCCGGTGCTGCTGGCAGGCATTGGCATGACAGCCGCCTGGATCTATCTCAAAAAGAACAATTTAAGCTGAAAAAAACAGCGGGAAGGATATGAAAATCCATTCCCGCTGTTTTTATCTTGTCATGGTTTGCAGGTGCCGCAGGGCGTATAGCCTTGGTTCACAAGGTCATCACGACTGCCCTTGTACACTTTTTTATTCTCTTCTTTTATCGTGTCAGCATTGCCGCAGTCTTCGGTATGGAATTTCTTACTGCTGGTGTTCAAAATATATGTAGCTTCCGCTGTGTTGGTTTGGTCATCTGTCGCGGTGGGTTTTTCATCCGCAAGCCAGTTATCCCCAGTTGCATAATCAATTTCTACCCCTGGCTGGTTGTTATACGCATAGACATTGAAACAAATGCTTTTGCCTTTGTCCTCAACCGAAAGCGCTTCCATCTGTACGCCGCTGGCAACTAAATTATCCCCTTCAAAAATCGGCGTTACCCGATATAATACATGATTGTTTGTTTCTTTGACATAGTCCGCAATCATGTTTTCAAAGGGCAGCATCCCATCGACATTCATATACCGTGTGCC
>CAXHNU010000397.1:0-1311 GCA_964017555.1 uncultured Butyricicoccus sp.
TCCTGATCCGTATATGCCGCGCCTGCCATCATGGTGAACGCCATTGCGAACGCCATAACCAGCGCGAGAACCTTTTTCAGATTCTTCATAGGTTTTTTTCCTCCTTTTTATTTTCGGGGTGGAAGCCCCTTGTTCGAGATTTAGTTTACCACGCCCCCCGCGGACTGTCAACGGAACCGGGGCTTTTGTAATATTACATCGTGTTACCGATTTGTTACGTCACAAAACGACACCTATCCACTATATACAAACATTTGTTTCGCTATTTCCCCAATCTTTTCTCAATCCCGTATATTATTAATAGGTATGTATATTCATTTTCCTATGAATCTTGCGGGGGTGGGCTGCGGTTTAAGTGAAGGTTTTCCGGGCATACTATTTCCGGGTTCCCATGAATGGGGTTTCTTCCCTGCCCATCCATACCAATCTTATCTTTAAATCTATAGGAGGAATTTTGTTATGAACCGGATTGCCCAGTGCATTTCTGATATCGGCGTTGTGCCAGTGATTAAACTGAATGCCCCTGCCCGCAATGCCGCGCCGCTTGCCAAAGCGCTGACTGCTGGCGGCGTGCCGGTTGCGGAAGTGACATTCCGCGCAGACGGCGCAAACCTCGCCATACAAATCATGAAAGAAACCTGCCCAGATATGATCGTTGGCGCTGGCACTGTGCTGACACCCGCACAAATTGACCTGGCGCTTGCCGCCGGCGCACAGTTCATTGTAACGCCTGGATTTGACGCGGAACTGGTTCATTACTGTCAAACAAAAAATATTCCAATTTTCCCGGGCTGCACCACACCGACTGATTATCACGCCGCATTAAAATATGGGTTAGAGGTACTCAAGTTTTTCCCAGCGGAACAATCGGGCGGGCTTGCGAAAATCCAAGCCATGCACGCACCATTTCCAATGATAAAAGTGATGCCAACCGGCGGCATTTCGCTGGAGAATCTGAAAAAATACCTTTGCAGCCCAGCAGTTGCCGCATGCGGCGGTTCTTATATGGTGACATCTGATTTGATTGACCATCAAGCTTGGGATAAAATCACCGATTTATGTAAACAATCGGTAAAAATCGTAAAGGAGGCGCGTACAAATGGCTAAAGTCATCACATTTGGCGAAATCATGCTCCGGCTTGCCCCGGAGGGATATTATCGTTTTTTTCAAAACGACCGCATGCAGGCAACCTTTGGCGGCGGTGAAGCCAATGTCGCGGTTTCGCTGGCACATTATGGGGTAGATACGGCATTTGTCACCAAACTGCCTGCCCATGCCATTGGACAAGCGGCAGTGGATTCCCTGCGCCG
>CAXHNU010000398.1:0-1301 GCA_964017555.1 uncultured Butyricicoccus sp.
GGCATATCTGAATTGCGGGCATTTTGGGCGCGGACAATACGTCCGGCTGTGCCTGAAAGCACTTCATCATATTGTAATTCTATGCCGCCAACCGCGCCGTCATTATTGAGGAACCCAACAACCTGGGATAAAAATGCCCCATACGGGTAATACCGCTTGGTATCCGCGTCGGTATAAACCATCTGTGAATCGCTGAGCTTTTTGGGTTTTTTCTCCGGATCGGCGCTGTTTATGAGCGTATTTTGCAAATCCTCATTGATTTTGTTGACAATATCCTTTTCAATGCCGCCTTTTATTTTCACTTCCTGCCGGTCTGTGCGCTGCACCCGTTCCAGCACAACATCATAAACCATTTCCAGGTTTTCGGAAAGGATATCGGCAATCGCTTCCTGTGCTTCTTCCAAATCCAGCTTGTTGTTTTTGCAGAATGTGACCAGTCGCGCCGGGTTTACATTCACTTCCTCAGTGCTGGCAGATTCAGCAAGCACTTTCATATTGCGGTCATAAATGGTACCGCGGCGCGGTTCAATAATGCTGTCACGGGTTTGCAGGCGCATCGCCTGTGCTTCATAAAAATCGCGCTGAACAACCTGCATCCAAAACAGCCGCACGCCAACCGCGACAAATCCGACACAGGATAAAAACACAACTAGCCACGCAATCCGCCCACGCATCATGGAATCGGGGCGTTTCTGCCGTTTTCTGCGAAAAGGCAGCTGCATATATCATCATTCCTTCCATATGTCCGCTTAAAAAAATGTCGTAAAAACAGCAAAGGGGAGTCAGAAGCGTTTTCCACCTCTCACTCCCGTAATACCTATCTTATTACGCACTTTACCGCAGATATTCCAATACCGCTGTAAAGCTGCGCATCAGGTTTGCGACTGCATCCCCCAATGTCGCATTTGATTTGGAAACCTCGGTCACTTCGGGGCTGGTCATTTCGATATATTCTACCTGTGCCGGGTCCATTTTGACCATGCCGAGCGTATCCTGTGCATATTCTTCCACATAGCTGACGCTTAATGCCTGTTCTTTGCGGGTTTTCAGTGAAACATATTCGCTTTTCAGTTCTTCCAGCGCCAGTTCGCTTTCGTTGATATGTTTCATCAGGCTTGTCAGGTGCATCTGATGGTACAGCAGCGCAACGCATAACCCCACAACGATTGCGCCAAACAGCACCCGTGATGGACTCATTGCCTTGAGCAGCGCGCTTTTTTTTCTGCGCCGCCGTTTTTTCCGCTGCCCTGGTACGGGCATCTTGTTTTCATCTGCCATGCCTGCCACTCCCTTTCAAACCG
>CAXHNU010000399.1:0-1301 GCA_964017555.1 uncultured Butyricicoccus sp.
CTGCCCCGGAATGGAGATGAGATTTTGCTCAAACGAAATATAGACTGGCTGTTCCTTGTTTTTCTGGCATTCAGCCCGCTGCTGGATTTAGCCAGCGGTATCCAAGCATACCTGTTAAATGGCGGCACTGGTCTGCTTGGCACCCATCAAATTGTCATCCAGCCATCAATCAGCATCAGCCTTGGCGTGCGCATGGCTGTGCTTGTCATTATGGCGCTTTACCTGCTGATGCAGCGGGATAAGCAAGCGGTTCTGGCAGGCGCCGGACTGGTTGCCGCATTTGCCCTGTCGGTTGCCGGGCAAGTCCTGCGCGGCGTATCGTTTTCACTGCGTGAAGATATCCTTTATATGGCGCGATACAGCTTTAACATTGCATCCATTTTCACTTATGCCCATGTGCTGCGGCATATGGCACAAACGTCAGGTTTGCGCCGGCTCTCTGCGCCGGACGGTCCCACTGCGGCGCTGGTGCGCCCGGCGCCGGACGGCGTCCGCCGCCGAATTGATGATATCCTTTGCTGGACGCTGCTGATCGCTTCACTTGGCATTCTGCTGCCATACCTTGCCGATATCGGGTTTTATACCTATGCCGACCCGCTTGGCTACCGTGGCTGCCGGGGGCTGTTTTATTCCGGCAACGATGCCGCCGCGCTGATGATGCTGTTATTGCCGCTGCTATTATGCGCGCTAATGCGGCTGGACGGGTTAAAATCCCGGCGGGGCGCGGCATATCTGGCGGCTGCCGCCTGCGGCGTCACCGCCATGCTGGTGCTTGGCACCAAGACCGCATTCCTTGCCATCGGCGCCACTTTTGCGGGGTTTGCTGGTTATGCGCTGTTTTATGCCCTATGGCGGCGCCAGCCCGCACTACTTGCACGGTTTGGTATTTTCCTGCTGGTGTTTCTGATGTTCTTCGGCATCTTGTCGCTGATTACCCACAATAAAATCGGTCATGCCATTTATACTTCTTTCGCGTTCACCGGTGAATATGCGGCTTCTCAAGGGCTGGAAACCGCCATGCTCAGCGGGCGCACCACCAAACTGATTGCCGTATGGCACCAGTTCCAAGCCGCAATGCCGCTCTCCCTGTTTACCGGGCTGGGGCGTGGCAGTCAACAGGCAATTATTGAAATGGATGTACTGGAACTCATCTTTTATTATGGCATCCCCGGCACACTGCTGATGGCATGGGTATATTTAAAAAACGGCATTTTGTTTTTATGCGATTTGTTCCGGCGTTTCACCTTTACCGGCTGGTGCTGTGCCATATCGCTTGCGCTGTGCTGCGGTTATCTGTTTTT
>CAXHNU010000400.1:0-1284 GCA_964017555.1 uncultured Butyricicoccus sp.
CGCATGGATGCCTGTCTGGTAAAATGATTCCTGCCATCAAAATGTTTATATTCCGGTGACCAGGTATGGTGCAGCTGCACCAGTTTTATTTCGCGCCCTGGCTGGTTTGCATCCAAATAAGTTTGGATTTCATCCGGCCGGAGCATCAAAAAGCCGTTATTTGCAATCATTACATTTACGCCTCAATCCTATGAATCCCGTATTCTTTCGCGCAGATATTTTCGATCCGGCAACCACGTGCATCCTGCCAGCCGGGGGCGAAATAAGCAATATCCGCCCCAGCCAGCATCATAATAGACTTGCCGAGAAACTCAAGCGCTTTGCCATCGAAATTACCGAACCAGGTATCGAGCACTTCCACTTCTTCACCAAGGCAATCTTTTGCCGCCTGTATCGCGTCTGCACGTTCTGCCAAAATGGTTTCGTCACTTTTGCCCCGCATAGGTTGTGATATAAACAGTTTTTTCATTTTATTTAACCCTTTCATAGGTCTGCTCAAAGATATCAGGTTTACAAGGATAAAACTCACCCTGTACGCCCTTGATGATGTAATCCCCTTCACTAGCCATCATATTTCCTTCTAATGTTGGAATCATGCAGGTGCCGTTATGAAAAGAATATGCTTCACCCTCTGTAAAAGCGATAATTTCTTCCTTGTTGTCACGGGTAAGCTGCACAGCTTCAATTTCAACGGGTTTCTTTCGATATTTCATTTCACATCACCCAAAATAACACCTTCCATAGAAGCCCTTGCTTCCAGCACTGCAAGATATGTGTACATACCCTGCAATTGCAAATCATATGTACTGCGTGGACAAGTTGGGGTAAATGACAATCCTCCTTGATCCCATTTTTCAAGCATTATAGCAAGTTTATTTGCACGGATTGCAAGCTGATAATACTCTGCTTTAAAGCGTTCTTTATAATCTGCGCTTTCCATCATTTTGATGGTATCTGTTAGTTCCATCGGTCGTGAGTCCATTTCATTTTCCCCCCTGATTTTTTCCCTGAAGCTGTTTTGCCACCTGATGCACACCAGTTGCAGCCAGCCCAGACACAATACCAACCGCCACAGCGGAAATATAATCTGTCGCGGCAAAATCGGGCATGATATACATAGCGGCAACGCCCAGCGCCGCGCCCGCGATACCGCATACAATCGGCAGCCACTTATTATCGACTGTGGTTGCCTTTACAATCTGCGCAATCAGGTAACAGATAACCGTAATTGCCGGGATTGCTGTAAAACCTAAATTCTCCATATGTACCTTCCTTTCATTCATC
>CAXHNU010000401.1:0-1282 GCA_964017555.1 uncultured Butyricicoccus sp.
ATTCTTCCCGCTTTGTCTTCTTTTTCCGATAAGCGTATTCCATGTCGCTAAAACTTTCCTGTTTCATGTCACGCGCCTCCTTTTCCCCTATTATACCACACCTTCCTGACTCATGGAGGATTAAATCAGGGACTCCTTAAGAATTCGACTTCCTGCCGCAGGTACCTCACTTCATTGAGTATGCCTTCCAATGCTTCTTTTGCCTCTAGGGATGTACCTTCTGGTATGGACAACCCGTCTTTTTTCCGACGTGTCCTGTTTTCCCCTGTCTGAAGCCACTTCTGCTCTGTGCCTGACGCTTGATGCTTTGTACTATGCTGTCTATCTGCTTTTGTCCAAATATCTCAAGGTCATACCCTAGATCCTCCAGGATCTTCCTCGGCGCCATCCCTGCCTGATAGGCGGTTCAAAATGCTTCCTTAAATTCAATCGTAAAATAGAGCTTATTCTTCGTCACTTTAAACGTATACGGATTTGCTTTCAGCAGTTTCATTTCCTTCGCCGTGTATTCTTTCATTAGCATCCTCCCCAATCTATGGTTCATTGTATCAGATGCCCTTGGGCTTTGGAATACCCATATGTCCTCTCTGACGTTCCTATGCCTTCTAACATCTGTCTATTTTTGAGGATTCGCTGCCTTTTTCTTATATCCACCTTTCAGGTGCATCCCACTTTTCTGTATGTCCACAGTCCGGTTCAAAGGCTATTTCTTTGGGTATCTCCTTTTTCAAAGTGTTCACAATATGAGATTCCATGCGTTATTTCAAACCCAGCGAATATATATATTTCCTCTGGCGGTAATCAATATTTTAAGAAATCCCTTTAGCTTGCTGTGTCCACCTTATAGGGTATATTATAATCCCTCTATCGCTATGATCCCGGTCGAGTGGGAGTATGAGATGCCGTTTGGGGTGGTCTATGCACAGAAGCCGTCAATGACCTTTTCTGGATTTATGAAAATTATTTCTCAATCTCAATGAATACAAAGCGAACGAGTCGTTATTACATATAGCCATAGACTCATTCAAATTGTTCTATTACTTTTGAAATTTAATATAGGAAACAGAAGGGTGGGAGAAGAAAGAAGAAACTTTGACAGGATTTTTTTGGAGTGTACGCAGAAAAGAAGAGGCTTTGTGGCGCATATCTGCTTTAGAACGAGGCAGATTGCCTGAGTGGATGTACAATTTTGCAGCGTGGTTTAGGGAGCCCCTGATTTAATCCTCCATGAGTCAGGAAGGTGTGGTATAATAGGGGAAAAGGGGGCGCGTGACATGAAACA
>CAXHNU010000402.1:0-1275 GCA_964017555.1 uncultured Butyricicoccus sp.
AATAAATCGGCACGGGTGCTTTGGAAAATCGGGATATCATATTTTGCCATTGCCATTTGCAATGCCGCTGTATAACTGTCCTCTTCCCGGCAGACAATGGCAAAATCCCGCCAATGTGCTCCGGTTTCCAGCACCAAACGGCGGATATATGCCGCCGCGTGTTCACATTCTTCAAATGGCGCATTGGCATAAAAAAGACGCACGCTTTTGCCATCGGCTGGCACCGGTTCGGCAGATGGCGATAATCCATCCGCCTCTAATGCAGCCAAGTCATGGGGTTTTTGCAGCTTGCTTTCGCCAAAATTTATGATTTCCGGTTCACTGTCATAACGCATTGCCATGCGGCGCAATAATGCCACGGTTTTGCCTGCTGATACAAAAATATCCGCCTGGTCAGGGTCAAAGGTAATGGCAATGGTCATATGAAGTCCTTTTTGCATCATGCCATGCAATACCGCGACTTCCTGCGGCGTAAACGAATTGAACCCATCAATATATATTTCTGTATCGTCAAGGAAATGGCAATCCGGCAGGGCTTCTGCCATACGGGTCAAAGCGTCACGCGGGTCTGGCAAAGCGGTATCACACAAACTGTCATACATGGTATATAACCGCGATATATCCAATAATTTTGCAGACAACATTGCATCTTCCTGCTGTAAGCCTTCTGCCGCACGAAAGGTATCTTCCGGCAATACCTGGCACGTTTTGCATTCGTCAATGATGGCAAGCATTTCTTTGACCAGCTCTGGCCGATCGGCAAGTCCCCGATAAATATCCAACCCGCCTTCTACCCGGCGCGCCGCTTCGATCAAAGTCAATAACCGCCCTGCCGGTGTCAGCGCAAGATCTGCCAGCCCGCCGGTTTCCGCAAAAACACGCCCGGTTAAGCGTGAAAATGTTAAAACCTCCGCGGTACGCCCGCCATGGTTGTTTGTCGCTTCCGCCAAACGCCGTTCATAAGCGTGCGAAAATAATTCCGGCACAAGCAATAACTGTTTGCCTTGTCTGTGTTCCGCACGCGCTTTGATTTCTGATAATATGGCTGCCGTTTTGCCGCTGCAGCCGCGCCCAATGAAAATCCGCATTTTACGCCCCCCGCTTTCTGGATTTTATCTTCTTTCAGTATAACGGCAGGATGGCGCGGCTGTCAAATGTGACATTTCTCCCGCACAAAAAATTCTTGAAAAAATTTTTAAAAACCTGTTGACAAATCGCGAATTATCAGGTATATTAAATAGGCACTTGCGAATGGCTCGGTAGCTCAGTCGGTTA
>CAXHNU010000403.1:0-1250 GCA_964017555.1 uncultured Butyricicoccus sp.
TGTGCTTATTTATTTTCTCCTATTATATCAATCCAGCGCTCAAAATACAATACCAAATCCAAACCAAAGCTGGTCTTACACGCATAATACCAAAGGGAAACTAATACCCCCTTCCCACTTTAAGCGCTCTCATCCTGCCTGTATACCAGACTGATACCATCTTTTCCTCAAAACAAAAAATACAAAATATCAGCAAGCAACAACCAATTTGCCAAAAAGTCAACCGATAAAAAAAAGAGCTGTTTTTTTACAGCCCCCTTTTTTATCGGTATTTTTCAGCCCATATGGGCTGCCCTGCCACAAGAGAGGCAGGCATATCCAATATCCGCTGGTTTGTACTGCCGCGAAAGTGCAGTTCCATACTTTTCTGTTCCAATATAAACCTACCATCTATCAACAAATCCAGTTTTTCCAGCAAAGCGCGGATAAATGGGTCATCCATTGCTGTTAATTCCTCAAATGTATAACCGCTGTATGCGATGATATGCTTGCCGCGCGCCTTTAGCTGTGCGGCAAGCCATGACAGGGCTTCTGGCTGGCAAAAAGGTTCCCCGCCTGAAAAGGTAATGCCTGAAATCCATGGCATATGATCCAGTTCGGCAAGGATAGATTCCGGCGGCACTTCTGTGCCGCCGGAAAAATCATGCGTCTGCGGATTATGGCAGCCCGGGCAATGATGTGGGCAGCCCTGCACAAATAGGGCATAGCGCACGCCTGGACCGTCTACAATGGATTCTGGCACGATGCCAGCAATCTTTAATGGTTTCATGCGGAACGGCTGTCCTCCATGATGCTGCCAACCTGGGTATCATGCTTGACACGGTCATGTTCTTCGGCGCGCTTGCCATTGTTAAACCGGTCAAGCGTGCCAACCAGATAGCCTGTAATCCGGCGGATGCGTTCAAAGCCGATGCCTTCGCCAACAACTTCGACGCCATTTACTTCTGTTACTTTAAACTGCTTTGCCATCGTTTATCTTACTCCTTTTTTTCATGTTGCCCATCATCCAATGGATTTGGCAGCCGGTCAGCTTCTTCTGCCGGGTCGCCATGATATCCAATGGTCATACTGTTCATTTGTTTATAAAGCCCTAATTTCCGCAGTTTCACCAGCGGGACGCCTTCACCTTCACGCCGTCCGCAGCGCGGGCAGGTGTCGCCAATAATGCCGGTATAGCCGCATACTGGATCGCGGTCAATCGGGTGATTGATTGCACCATAACCGATGCCAGTTTCTTTCATATAACGGAC
>CAXHNU010000404.1:0-1247 GCA_964017555.1 uncultured Butyricicoccus sp.
CGCATCAGCATTTTCCCGTCGAATTCCGGATATTTGTCAATGTCTATCCGGTTATACTTTGCATCTTCTGGGTTCACTGCACCATCAAACAGGTTCAGCTGACCATCTATTGCTTTACTTTCCTGTGCTGCATTGGCAACAAATTTAGGAAAAGCGGCAAATAGGCTGCGTCTGGTTTCTTGAAATCCGTCAAGCGCTCCTGCATAAAGCAGCGCTTCAAACGCCTTTTTCTCCACCCGCATCCGTTTATAAAAGTCCTGGAAATTGAGAAAAGCGCCGTTTTTGTTTCGCTCATTCACGATTTTCCCAGCGTATTTGTCCATGCCTTTCAGCCCTTTTAAGCCATAGCGAATGCCGTTTTCGTGGGCAAAGAAGTTTTCCTGAGAAGCATTCACATCCGGCGGCAGGATACGCAGTCCCCGCCGGCTTGCTTGTGCCAGATAGCTTTTGAATTTATCGCCGGAAGAGCAAAACGCATTCAGCATTGCCGCGTAAAATTCTTCTGGATAATGGCAGCTCAGCCAGGCGGTAATCATGGCAATATAGGCATAACATGCCGCATGGCTGCGGTTAAATGCGTATTTTGCGAAATCAGCCATCTTGCTCCAGATGATTTCCGCTGTCTGTTCCGAGATGCCGTTTGCAATACAGCCGGGCGCATAATTTGCGTCTTTCCCAGCTTCAAACGCTTCACGATTGCCATAAATAAAAACCTTCCGTTCTTTTTCCATCAGGTCAATTTTCTTTTTGCCCATGGCTTTCCGTACAATATCCGCACGCCCCAGCGTATACCCGGCAAGTTTCTGCACAATCTGCATCACCTGTTCCTGGTAGATGATCTGTCCATAAGTTGACTGCAAAATAGATTGCACTTCGGGGCAGTCATAATGGATATCATCCGGATTTTGCATCCCGGCAATATAATCGTCAATATATGCCATCGGACCGGGACGGTACAGGGCAACTGCTGCAATCAGCCGTTCAAACCCCTGGTGCAGTTCTTCGTCCGGTAAAGTATCAATATCTGCCAGCATTCGGGTAACAACTTTGGTCATGCCGGGGGATTCAAGCTGGAACACACCGCCGGTATGCCCTTCGGACAGGAATTTAATTGTCGCCCTGTCATCCAGCGGGATATCATGGTAGTCTAAAGTTGTGCCATATTTTCGATTGATTGCATCAATGGATTCATGGATGACAGTCATATTTTTCAGCCCAAGAAGATCCATTTTCAGCAGCGACAGCTC
>CAXHNU010000405.1:0-1243 GCA_964017555.1 uncultured Butyricicoccus sp.
ATGATATTGATTTGGATCAAGATGTGCCATGGGATTATCGGGAATTTGATATCATAAACTGCAATATCCTGATGCGAAGCAGCCTGACTGATATACAAGGCGCTTATGAAGGCTATAGGGAATAATCACTTGCATTGATACCAAATGGGAGGGCATTTTGTGAAGGATACGAAAATTTCTGGCGGGCTTTATGGCTTGCTGATTGGCGACGCGCTTGGTGTGCCCTATGAATTTCATATGGCAGATGAAATCCCGCCATATGAACAAATCGAAATGCAGCCGCCTGTCGGCTTCCGCAGGTCATACCCAAATATCCAGCCTGGCACCTGGTCAGATGACGGCGCTGCCGCATTATGCCTGTTGGATAGCCTTTTAACCCAGGGACAATTTGATTTACATGACTTTGCAGGACGGATTTACCGGTGGTATACACAAGGCTTTTGGGCTGTGGATGGCAAAGTGTTTGATGTTGGCATACAAACCAGTCAAGGCCTAAACGCTTACAGCCAAGGCGTTCCGCCGGAAAAATGCGGTTTTGTCCGCCCAGACGGCAAAGGCAATGGCGCTTTGATGCGGGTGCTGCCGCTTGCCCTCTGGCACCGGGGCACAGATGCGGAACTTGTGCGCGATGCGCATAAACAATGCCTCATTACCCATGGGCATATCTGCAACCAAGTTTGCTGTGCGCTTTATACCTTGGCGGCACGCGGTTTGCTGCAAGAGATGCCGCCGGAAGCGGCAATTCTCTATGCAGTGCAAACCTTGCGAAAACTTTATCAGGATATGTCTGAATATGCAGAAGAATTAGAATGGAGCATCCGCCCAGATCTTCCGTGGGAAGGGTATGGTTCTGGATATGTCGTTGACTGCCTGCGCAGCGCTTTTATGATCATCGAGCAGGCAGAAAGCTATGAAGAAACTGTAAAGTGGGCAATCCAGCTTGGTGATGATACAGATACCACCGCTTGTGTTGCCGGTGGGCTGGCAGGCATTGCATTTGGGGTGAAAGGCATTCCCGAACGCTGGCTGGCTATGCTGCGCCAACGGGATGCCGTAGACGCTTTGCTGGCACAGCTATGACAACCCCTTTTCTTTGTATTTTTTAGAACTCTTTTGCGGGGGCAAAATGTCCCCGCTTTTTCTGTGCTCTGCAAAAATTCTTTGTCAAGTATGAACGGTTTGCAGGGATAAACGCTCTTATTCCTGTTATGATGCAAGACAGATACATAAAATTCACAAAATG
>CAXHNU010000406.1:0-1236 GCA_964017555.1 uncultured Butyricicoccus sp.
GCTCGTAAATTTCTTTTTCCCATGGATAAACTCCGATACAGGATTCCTTCAGATATCCCAGTAGCGCGGGATATCGCGGACTGCTTAACGCCCAGATCGTAGACATAATCTGCGACAAGGCGCGTTGTGTGGTCGGTCATGTTTCACCTCCTAAAGTCACAGGGAAATCGTTGACTTTCAACATAATTCCTCCTATAATTGAAATTACAGACCTCTGCCAAGGTCGAGTATAAAAATGGAGCTAGGAAATATGAGATTTTTTCACATTGATCGGCTCGGTACGTTTCCTCAAAAGAAAGAGGAACAAAGAATTTCAACGCAAAATACATGCAATACACGCGAAGCCGAAAAAATGTTTGAGATGCTATACCCAAACGGTGTAAGCAAAATGGGGCATTTGTACCTCTCACCGTTTGACATTGATGCGTCAGGTTCGGGTATTAACGGCACACTTGAAAACCATCGCATTTTTACCATTGAATACGCATTCGAGATGGTTCGATTGTTAAAATTCCCCGAAATGCCCTCGCGTTTTCAATCATTGTTTGCCTGCCAGGTGGAACAGGATATTTGCGACTGGTATAATATCCTTAAAGAAAATCATTACGATGTGAGTCATGCTGTCGTTAAAATCATCGAAGCTAATGACTGGTTTGTAGCGGATGCAGCATGGAGAGATGAAAGACTAGCAATCAACGGAAGTTCTGAAACAGGAAAACACATAAAGTACACTGTTTTTTCACCTTTTGCGTATCACGCATGGGCTTATGACTATTGGTCAGGTAAGCCTACGTCAAATCCTAAGATAGAAGTCTTGTGTCGCTTACCGGTTTCCGTCACGGGAAGTGTTCCAATCTCGAAGTATCTCTGCTAAGCCATCCGAAAATGGGTCAGGCGAAATATAACCACTGCCATACGTAGCGCAGTATTTTTGCGCGTCTAAAAGCAATTCAACGGCATAATTAAGTCCGCCGTTTCTTGATGATTTTGATAATACCCGCATAGCTTCTTTTACCAGCAAATCCACAATGTCATCGACAAATGCAATTCTTGGTTCTACACACGCTTCGCCGGATCCAATTTTGCCGCGTATTTTAAGCTGAGGTTCTATATAACCTACTGCATGGGTTTCTGTACGTTCTGACATAATTTGTACTCCTTTCGTATCGCTGCCCGTAGTCCGCGGGCAGCTTTTCATTGCGCTGGGGCGGGTGCTCCAGCAAACAAAAGCCTGAA
>CAXHNU010000407.1:0-1233 GCA_964017555.1 uncultured Butyricicoccus sp.
ATAAAACCACCAAGATGAAAGTCAAGGTGGTTTTTTCATACCCAAAATGAAGAAAGGACAGGTTTTATGGAATTTTTGAAAGCACTTTTCGATTCCGGCGCACTGACTTGGGAGCAATTCCAGGACGCGGCGAAAAAAGCAGGGTTTGAGGTTGTCAACGCGGCAGGCGGAGCATATGTTCCCAAAGCAGATCTGGACACCCAAACCCAGCAGCTTACAGCCGCAAACAACACAATCAGCCAGCTGCGGGAAACCGCAAAAAAGTGGGACGGCAAAGACCCACAGAAGCTGGAATCTGACTTGAAAGCCCTGCAAACCAAATATGATGCTGATATGGAAAGCATCCGCAAAGGCGCGGCAGTTGATTTGGCATTGACCAAAGCTCGTGCGCGGGATGCAGCGATTGCCCGTGCGGCACTCAACCTGGATGAAGTGAAGCTGGACAAGGACGGAAAAGTTACTGGACTGGATGCCCAGCTTGAAACGCTCAAAAAGGATAAGGCATGGCTGTTTGAAGATGCACAGCAGCCAGCACCAGGCGGCAAACCGCCATATACCCCGCCAGCAGGCGGCAATCCCAATACTGTTACAGATATGGCAAGCGCGCTTGCTGAACATTATAAATAAGAAAGGAACATGAAAAATGCCGATTACACTTGCACAAGCGAAAACCGGGATGGCGGATCATATTGACCAGCAGGTCATTGATGAATTTCGCCGTTCTTCTGCGCTGCTTGAAGCGCTGACCTTTGATAATTCTGTTTCCCCCGGTACAGGTGGTTCTACTTTGACCTACGGTTACACTATGTTAAAAACTCCGGCAGGCGCGGATTTCCGCGAGATTAACAGCGATTATACCGCAAATGAAGCCGACCGGGAAACCAAAAGCGTCAACCTGAAAATCTTTGGCGGGCGGTTTGAGATTGACCGTGTTTTAGCAAATACCACCAATGGGCAAATCAATGAAGTACAGTTCCAGCTTCAGGAGAAAATTCGTGCCACAACCAACCTGTTCCACTACACCGCGATTAATGGCGACAGCGGCACAAAAGGTTTTGACGGGCTGGATACCCTGCTTGTCGGTTCATCCACAGAAATGAATGCGGATGTATCCACAGCATTAGACCTGTCCACAGCGGCAGCAATTGATCAGAACTATAAAACTGTTTTGGATAAACTGGATGAGCTGTTAAGCGAATTGGATGGCGCACCAACCATGCTGATTGCCAATGC
>CAXHNU010000408.1:0-1225 GCA_964017555.1 uncultured Butyricicoccus sp.
GGTAAGATCAGTCACGCATTTTTCCAGTGGTTTCTCTGCATAAAAGTTTTGTTTCAGCAGGTTATCTGACTTTCTAGGGCGTGTTCACATAAGGGCATCGACGACGAGAGCAAAATAAAGAAAGGCCAAAAAGATGACATCGAGTTTGTCATAACGGGTGAAAATGCGACGGAATCTCTTGAGACGGCGAAAAAGTCTTTCAACCTGATTGCGCTGTTTGTATAGCTGTTTATCATAGTACCAAGGGTTTTTGCGGTTGCTCTTGGGAGGAACCACCGGAGTATAGCCAAGTTCTACCGCCAAAGCCCGCGTTTCATCCCCTTCATAAGCCCGATCCATCAAAAGATGGACAGGGTGGTCAACGGGTCCCAGCTGCCGTAAAAGAGAACGTCCCTCCGGGGCGTCGCCGCAGTTCCCTGCGGACAACGCAAATATCACCCCATTCCGGTCAGATGCGGCGACCATATGAAGTTTGGTATTCCATCCGCCTCGTGTTCTCCCAATGGACTGGACCCCACTTTTTTCAAAGCGCCCATTCCATCAGGATGTACCTTGATACAGGTGGAATCCAAGCTAACCACATTCACTTTTATTTGGATGATGCCCATTTGCTGTAAACGCAGAAACGCCGCCTGCAATACGCCTTTTTTCGCCCAGCGGTTCACTCGAACGTAAATCACATGCCAATCCCCGTATTCTTTGGGCAAGCCCCTCCATTTGCACCCGTTCTCTACCAGGTATAACACTGCGTTCAATACGTCCACATTGCTTATTTTTGCTGGTTTCCTTTGCTTTGGAAAGCAGTCCTTTATTTTTTCATACTGTTCTGTCTGTATTCTCATACTCCCATTATATCATTGTTCTACAGTTATGTGAACACGCCCTAGAAAGGAAAGAAACCCATGAAAAAGATACAGCAATACTTGCTGATGTTTGTGTTGATTGCAGGTATGATATTTTCCCTGTCTGCTTGTGGAGATGCAAAAGCAAAAGAAGAATACAAGGCAGCTTATCAGCAGCTTCTTTCTGACATGGAATATGCAGGTGAAATGGATTTGGATGATGTTGATACCGCGATAGAGGTTTTGCAGGATATCCGATATAATATGACGCAATTTATTGCGATTGATCCACCAAGTGCCTGTAAGGAAGGACATGAGAAACTAGCTTCTGGCTGTCAGGCGATGATCAATTACATAGATACTGCATTTGAGTATGTCGATAT
>CAXHNU010000409.1:0-1225 GCA_964017555.1 uncultured Butyricicoccus sp.
GCCTGCGGCGCGCCGCTGGCTTTTGTGATGAGAATACACGCCTCCGCACGGCTTAATCCATCATGTGGGCGGAAATTGCCTGCGCTGTCGCCTGCCACAATGCCGCTAGCGTAGGCTGCCAGCACTGCTTCATAATATCGCCCATCCAGCGAACCAAAGTCCGCCATTTTCCGCGATTCCGTGTTATAATCGCCATGGGCATTTGGCAAAAAGGCTTTCATCAGGATTTTTACTGCCAACTGCCGTGGGATTTGGGTATCATAATTGCTGCCTGTCGGCGGCAATTCATCCCAATCTGCCCAACCTTGCAGCCGCACCGCTTCTGCCATGCCTGCTGCCCAATGGTTTGTTTGTGGCTGCACTGGCGCAAGCCCTTTGCACCGCGCAACTACAGAAACAAATTCCGCATGGGTAATCATTGCATTTGGGCGGAACGTGCCATCCGGATAGCCAGACAGCCAGCCGGACTGCGCCATTTGTGTCACCGCACCATCATACCAACTGCCCGGCTGCACATCGGTAAACGCCATTTGCAGCCCGACAAGGCAAAGCAATAAAATTTCAGTCAGTTTCTTTTTCATTTAGGTGCCTGCCTTTCTGGGCATTATTGTTTTTTACGCCGTTTGAGCACTTTCGGGATAAATTGGCTGGCAAATTTCCCTTTGCCGCGGCTTTTGACATAAAAAAATCCAATGACTGAAAATACAACTGCTCCAATGAAATTGACCAGCAGGTCTTTCATCGTATCAATCAGCCCAATATCAATATAGCCGCCATATTTGGCAATCCAATCCTCACCGTTGACCATTAGCGATTCAATCTGCACGTGCCCGACGCGGTTCATCCCATTTGGGTCGAACATGACCGAATGGAGGCTGTTGACAATCCAATCTTTCTGCATATCCATGTTGAAATGGGTATCCATGAAAAATTCAAAAAACTCCCACAGCACACCAACCGTCATAGAAAAACAAAACGCGACAAGCGCCAAAAACAGCGGCGATAATTTGAATGAAAAATGTTTTGACCGGTTAAAAATATCCACCAGAGCAAAGCCAATGGCTGCCATTAAAAACCCATTGATGGTATGCAGCATGGTATCCCAATAAGGGATACGGGTATAAAAGGAATTGACCTCGCCTAAAATTTCAGCTGCAAAAATAAAACAATAGATAATGCCTTCTAAAACAGGCGGCAGGTCAATATCTGTGCGCTGTTCAATAAA
>CAXHNU010000410.1:0-1225 GCA_964017555.1 uncultured Butyricicoccus sp.
TTGACTGTGGATTTGGATGTCCTTGACCCATCCGTATTTCCGGGCACAGGCACGCCCGAACCTGGCGGCGTCAGTTTTGATGCATTGCGTCAGGCGATGACCAGGGCGTGTATGCTGTTTGATATTGTTGGCTGTGATGTGATGGAGCTAAGCCCACATTATGACCACAGCGGCATATCCACTGCGGCAGCGTGTAAAATTGTGCGTGAAATGCTGCTTGCGTTACATGACTAAAAAGGAGATTTGATGATTTTATGGGAAAAGCACTGATTATTGGCTGTGGCGGCGTTGCCAGTGTTGCAATTCATAAATGCTGCCAGAACAGCGATGTTTTTACGGAAATCTGCATTGCCAGCCGCACCAAGTCAAAATGTGACGCGTTAAAGGCAAAGCTGGAAGCCACAACCAAAACCTGCATAACCACCGAACAGGTCGATGCAGACCATGTGGATGAAGTGATTGCACTGATTCAAAAAGTAAAGCCGGATTTGGTGATGAATATTGCGTTGCCATATCAGGATTTAACGATTATGGATGCCTGCCTTGCCTGCGGCGTCAATTATATGGACACGGCAAATTATGAACCCGAAGATATCACCGACCCGGCATGGCGCGCGGCTTATGAAAAGCGCTGCAAAGAACAAGGGTTTTCAGCATATTTTGATTATTCCTGGCAGTGGGCATACAAAGAAAAATTTGAAAAAGCAGGGCTGACCGCCTTGCTCGGTTCTGGTTTTGACCCAGGTGTGACCCAGGCTTATTGCGCTTATGCGCAAAAGCATTTGTTTGACCGCATTGATACCATTGATATTTTGGACTGCAATGGCGGCGACCATGGTTATCCATTTGCAACGAATTTTAACCCGGAAATCAATTTGCGGGAGGTTTCCGCGCCGGGGTCTTATTGGGAAAATGGGCATTGGGTAGAAATTCCGCCTATGTCCATCAAGCGTGAATATGATTTTGATGGTGTTGGACAAAAAGATATGTATTTGCTGCATCATGAAGAAATTGAATCGCTGGCAAAAAATATCCCAGGGGTGCAGCGTATCCGGTTTTTTATGACCTTTGGGCAAAGTTATCTGACCCATATGAAGTGTCTGGAGAATGTCGGGCTGTTATCCACTGAACCGATTGATTATGAAGGACATTCCATTGTGCCAATCCAGTTTCTGAAAGCACTATTGCCAGACCCGGCTTCTCTTGGCGCACGGACTGTCGGCAA
>CAXHNU010000411.1:0-1214 GCA_964017555.1 uncultured Butyricicoccus sp.
ACTCCGTCAGGCACAAGCTTATTGCCACAACTGCGGACAGCATCTTGATTGGTCACAGTATGAAAACGCGCATCTTGCCTTGATCTAAACCCTATGCCTGTTTCGGCTATGTTCAAGGTTTCTTCAATAGTTCCGGATTGTCATAACTGTTTCCGATAACTTCATCGCAAGGGGAAATATCAATTGTATGGAGGGCAATACTTTCACCTGCCCACCCGCAAGGTAAGTGCCAATCAACCATGAACCGACCATTTTTGAATACAATAACGCCAGTATACTTGTCCCAGACATCTTTATTGCGAACGATATCGCCTTCAAAAATCTCTTTGCCGTTCGTATCGTTTAGTCCAGTATATTGACCAACCGTATCAGGAATAACCTGACCGTATACCCCAATATGACCGTTAAACGGCGTAATGACGGTAATATTATTGGGTCTGATGTTCAAATTGCCGTATGACCATCCTCTGCCGCTTGTAAGTTTGCCGCGGAATAATATTTTACGATTCATGGTTATCCTCCTTTGGCGGTTGTGGAAGCGGCATCCAATGCGTAATTTCATTACCACGATAAATCCTGTTCCGAAGATATTCCCATCTGGCAACTGTCTTGCCACGAACCATTGCTTTTACATAGTTAAGAGGAAAAACTTCCCTTCCGTCCGTTGCAATGACAGTAATTCTCCGCGATCCCGGGTCCGGCTGTTTATCACCAACACTTATCCAACCTTGCGTGCAAGCATCCCGTAATACCTTTTGTGCCAGATCAATCGCATCCAGTTTTTGCTTCAATACGGTTTGCTTTGAACTGGTCATATTGGCATCCATTAGCGCACCAGTTATATCAGTTGCTATACACTCCAAAATCCGGATGGCTTCTACGTTGTTCATGTTGGTTCCTCCTTTGGCGCTTCGACAACTTCAATACCCTGATTGCCAAAGCGTTTCCTGACGCGTTTTGTTGTTTTGCGTGTACAATTCTCCACACTGCATCCCCGCGGCTGCCCAGTGTATATGCAGTAATGGCAAGCCTTCAACTGCGCATTTTGACTATGGTTTAAATACTGCCAATAAATGCAGCCACTGCATGGATGTTTCATCTACATAACCGCCTCCTTGTTTCTATTATCTGACGCGTCCTTCATAACCTTCTTTTCGTAACCGCCGTTGGAAATTCTTCAATTTCACTGCACCATAAACAGCTTCCCTGCCCGT
>CAXHNU010000412.1:0-1208 GCA_964017555.1 uncultured Butyricicoccus sp.
CGATGAATATAAGCCTTTATAGCATTCATAGTTGGTGCAGGAATGCAGCATTTCATCGTTGACAATCTGATTATAATCACCGTGCAGGGTTTCACCAATCAGCAGGAAATCCGGTTTGAGTGACGCGGTAAACTGACGCAGTTTTTTGAGGAAATCACGGTCAAGCATATACGCGACATCCAGCCGCAGCCCATCAATATCAAATTCCTCCACCCAGCCGCGGATGCAGGCAAAAATATGGTCAACCACTGCCGGATTGCGCAGGTTGAGTTTGACCAGCTCATAATGCCCTTCCCATCCTTCATACCAAAAGCCGTCGTTATAATTGGAATTGCCGTCAAAGGAAATATGGAACCAGTCCTTGTAAGGGGAATCCCATTTTTTCTCCTGGACATCGCGGAACGCCCAGAACCCGCGCCCAACATGGTTAAATACACCATCGAGCACAATACGGATATCATTTTCATGCAGGGTTTTGCAAACCGCGGCAAAATCCGCATTGGTGCCCAGCCGACAGTCTATCTTGCGATAATCACGGGTATCATAGCCATGCTTATCCGATTCAAAAACCGGAGAAAAATAGATTGCATTTGCGCCAAGCTTTGCAATATGTTTTGCCCAATCGGCAACCTTGCTGATGCGGTTGACCGTTTTGCCATCGTTTTCACGGGGCGCGCCGCAAAAGCCAATTGGAACAATCTGATAAAAAACGCTCTCATAAGCCCACATATGGGATCACTCCTTTATGATTAAAAGTGCCATATACAGTATAGCTGGTTTTGTACAAAATAGCAAGAACGCAAGAAAAATAAATCTGCTGCCCCGGCAAAATGACGGACGTATCAAAAATACCGCAAAAGTGAGGCAAAGAGGCAAAATAATGCTTGCGTTTTGCGCGCCGGTATGATAAAATTGAAAACTGACAACGGGCATTCCGCTGCTTTTTGGCTGGCAAATTTGGTTTTTATCCCCAAGCTATGGCGCAGCCTGATTGAAGTAGGAAAAAGCATGAATGCCTAGGATGAAAGGATGACTACAAGAATGGATTTAGTCAAAATTGTATCTGAGCAGCAACTCAAAGCAGACCTGCCCGAACTGAAAATTGGTGATACGGTAAAGGTTCATGCAAAAATCAAAGAAGGCAACCGCGAACGTATCCAGGTGTTTGAAGGCATTATCATTGCCATGAAGCACGCGGGCATTAACAA
>CAXHNU010000413.1:0-1198 GCA_964017555.1 uncultured Butyricicoccus sp.
TTGACTTCGAGTACAACGACAACGCCGCCCTTGGTTTTGAGGATCATAACCTGAGGATCTTTCAGACCCTTGTGTGCTTTTGCGGAGGAACGCGGCATAATGCACTGTACTTCGTCCCATTCATCGTTAACGAGCCAAGGCAGGCAGTCGATTTCATGGATTGCGGTATCAGTAACAGCCATTGCGGTGGTATAATCTTCTGCAACGCCGTCTGCGCGGTGGGTGCATTTTACAACCATTGGAGCGCCGAATTTGCCGGAATCCAGCAGTTCCTTAACCTGATTGTAGCCACGGTCATAGCGGCGCATAAAGCCGACCTGAACCAGATGTTTGCCGGAGGCGATTTCTGCATCAACAACTTCTTTGCAGTCTGCCGCAGTATTTGCGAGGGGCTTTTCGCTGAATACCGGCTTGCCAGCCTTGATAGCGGCGATAACCGGATCTTTATGGAATGCGCCTGGGGTTGTTACGACAACTGCGTTGACATCGGGGTCATTGATTGCCGCATTGAAGTCGGTGTAGACTTTTACGCCTTCGCCAGCGATTTCAGCGCCTTTTTTTGCGCCTTCTTCGAATACGTCGCACACAGCGACGACAGAAGCGTCCTTGATGCGGTTTTGGATCCTTTCGATGTGTTCGCGGCCAATCATGCCACAACCGATGACAGCAATGTTCAATGCCATAATTTATTCCTCCATTTTAATAAAATTATGAATTTTGAATCGTTTGCCCTGCCGGGGAGGGGAGCAGCTTTTGCTGCATACCCTGCACGGGGGGAATTTGGTGTGCCTTCATCTTTTCTTCTTCGATATCTATTATAGCGCTGCGTTCACGAGAACGCAAGTAAAATCTAACCCGCAAAATATCTAAAGATTAGCGGAACACTTTGGGCATTGTGCCAGCTTTTTAACCCTTACTGCACACCCCTGCACGCGGGCACGCTGCACGCGGCGTGCCAAAGGGTGAAGGGGAACCAATGGTTCCCCTTCACCCTCTGGACTCCCGTTCCTCTCCTTTGGTTTCGTCGGTGGCAGCCTACGCATTTTTTCTGTGAAAAAAATGCTACCCGGCATGATGTTTCTGTGGATATATCCGTAAGGCTGCATGATGATGTGTGCAGACTGTACAGCCGGCATCCGAAGATGTTTGGATTGAGAAGGGTTGTTCCGTTTTCCCGCCGCGTTCCGCGGCGGTGGGG
>CAXHNU010000414.1:0-1197 GCA_964017555.1 uncultured Butyricicoccus sp.
TTAAGCAGAGCAATGCCGAAGAAGTATATACGCTTGCTAAGAACGCCGTTGTACTGACGCCCAAATCTCAGGTAATTAAGGTGCTTGTACAGGAAGCAGCGAATCAGCTCACCAGCATCTCACGCTCTGTGGAAACCTATCGGACCGAAATGGAAAGGCTTGCGTCTATGCTGCCAGAGTACCCTGTGGTCATGAAGATGTATGGTGTTGGAAAGTCCTTTGGTCCACAGCTCATGGCAGAGATTGGTGATGTGCGCCGCTTTGAACGAAAGCAGGCTCTGGTCGCTTTTGCCGGCATTGATCCTATGCCCAACCAGTCTGGTGATAAAAACGTCAGGAGCAACAAATCCTCCAAACGAGGATCTCCATATCTACGCAAAACCCTTTTCAATATTATGGGGATATACTTGAAATGCGCTCCCAAAGATGAACCAGTGTTTCAGTTTCTCGACCGAAAACGCAGTGAGGGCAAGCCTTTCTATGTTTACATGATTGCTGCCTCCAACAAGTTTTTGCGGCGCTATTACGCAAAGGTAAGGGACTATCTCGCCATATTGGAGAACCTGCCATCGGTAGATATGGATTCTACCAGGCTGAAAGCGAACGACTGACGCCACTTTTATCTTCCACATTTTTCAAGCCAGCACTCTGTGGTGGCTTATTTGTGATGCCCTTTTGTGCTGCCTGCCTCCTGCAAAATTTTCTTTGGTCAAGTCTTGTTTGGGGCTTGACTTTCTATTTGCAGGCTTTCAGTGATTTGAAAGTTTGCCGCGTAATATTTTTTATAATATCCGCTGCATCAGTTCAATTTGTTCACCGCTGGGTCCTGTGAAAAATGCGTTGCGCACACCGCCAAATAAATCCGGCATTTCAGTGATACCGCCAAGGAAAGTGTCAATGCCAAGGGCTTTGACTTCTGCAATGGCTTCTTCTAAATTGCCCACTTCAATCGCGATATGCCGGAACGCGTCATTTTTTACTGCAGTTGGTTCACCGCCGCCAGGCTGGACAATTTCCAGCGCCAAACCATTCCATTCCACCATGGCAAGTTCATTTACCCATTGCGGTTTTTGGGCTTGCCCGCGCATGGTGCATTTGCCGCCAAGGCGTTCATAAAACTGGATTGTCTTTTCTAAATCATCTGTAAATAATGCAACATGTGCAAACCCTTTTGCTGTTTTCATATTTTCATGACTC
>CAXHNU010000415.1:0-1190 GCA_964017555.1 uncultured Butyricicoccus sp.
GTCGTGCATATTTTTTCAGAACTCCATTCTGTTTTTTCTCTTTTACCCCCTTGATTTTTGATAGTTGGTCTTTCTCCATATGATTTGCAGAGAGGCTGAAAAAAACACCCGCTCTGGCGGAGTGGGCGCACCAATTGCCTCATCTTTCGGTCCGCACTGCGAACTGAAGCCACCGCCGGATTTGGCACCTTACATTTTTGCAGGTTGCCGGGCTTCATAGGGCCGTTCCCTCCACCTCTCTTGATAAGGTAACATATAAAACTTATACCCTTATTGTACTCAAGTGCAGGGATATTGTCAAGGTGCTGTAAATCAATATTTCAAAGCCTCCTGCTGCCGTTTGGACAACAGGAGGCTTTACCATTTGGTGCGGTGCAGCTTTATGAGAAATCGGTGTCTAATCTTACCCATGTGTTCCCGACTGCCTGGCTTTTGACGCATGCTTGTACAAACCGGACAGCATCTACGCCGTCTTGTGCTTTGGGATAAAAATACTGTGCAGGGCTTTGCATGGTGCCGTTTTTTTCATCAAGCAAATGACGGCAAAATTCATGATAAATATTCGCAAACGCCTCGTAAAACCCTTCTGGATGCCCTGCGGGAATGCGGGAGGCATGGCGCGCAGGTTCGCTGAGATATGCGCGGTTTGCTGCATAAAGCTGCACAGGCCCATCCAGCTTGGCAACCCTCAAATGGGACATATCTTCATGTGACCATTCAATAGAACCTTTTTCGCCGTAAATTTTTAGGGTTACAGTGCAGTCATGTCCAATTGCAGTATTGCTTGCCCAACAAAACCCATGGGTATTGCCTGAAAAACCCATCATGATGCGGGCAGAGGTTTCCAATGGCGCATTTTCTGGATAATAGCTGAAATCTGCGAGAACCTTTTCCAGCTGCAATCCAGTCATGGATTTCATCAAATAATACAAATGCACACCCATTGCCGCGGTCGCATTGGAATTGCCGGATTTTTTCGGGTCGCCGATCCATTTTGTAAAATTATCTTCTTCGCTATTTAGCCCGAGAATCATCCAATCCTGTGGATATTCTGCGACAACTTCAATGATTTTTCCAATTGCGCCGCTTGCAATCAGCTCCCTGCATTCCCGCAAAACAGGATAATGCGCATAAGTAAACGTTACACAAACGTTTAATCCTTTTTCATCCGCAAGTGCTTTGAGTTCTTC
>CAXHNU010000416.1:0-1190 GCA_964017555.1 uncultured Butyricicoccus sp.
GCGTCTGAAATGATTGTATCTACCGCCTGCTGCTGCCCTTCGGTCAGTGGGAATGGCAGGGATTTGATAAATTTTTCCGTTTCTTTTTTGGATGAGATTTTGAGTTTGGGATGAATCGGGATATCCGCCCGTTTGCTCTTCATTTCCATATAGAAATCATAAAGGATTTGAAATGCCATCCGTTTCTTTGCGGCTTTATATCCTGCCTCATTTTGAGGGTCATGCAGCAGTTTCACTGCCGAAAAATAGTCAATCAGTCCAAGTTCAGCGGCGAAAACATCTTTTTTATCCGGGATATAATGTGCTTCTTCGGTTACGATTGCCTTTTTGATGCTGCTTTGCAGATACGCGTCAGACATTCCTGTGATTTTAGGGTAAACAGGATAGAGTTTTTCTTTCCCCTTGCCCAGCTCGAAAAACAGGCTGGGATTTGCCATCTGATATTCCCCGCGCCGGAAAGACACTTTCCCGGCAACCCGGTAACGCTTACCGATTTCAAACTGCTTAAAATAATAATCGGTATTGCCAAACCAGATAATTTCCAGGGTATCATAGTGAGCATCTTGCAAATGGACAATCGGATACATCCCGGCAGCACTCGCATAAACCACAATGCCATCCACAGCACAGACTTCACCATCTGTAACAGTATGCAGCAGTTTACCCTGCCGCATATCCAAATACCGGCGCGGGAAAAACGCTGCCAGTTCTTTTGTTGTTGTAATCCCCTTTTTCCGGAATTGTTCTTCTTTTTTTGCTGTCAGTCCCAAAGAATGAATACTTCCCATTCATGTGTTCCTCCTTTTACAAATTACTTTATGATATGCAAAAATACGCCCCATGCGGCGAAACACAGGGCGTATTTTCATTTATTCCGCAATATTTTTCGTGATTTCAAACCGTTTGCCATTCAGTTCAAAATAAATGCTTCGTTCTTTTGCACCATCTATACCGAATAACAGCATCAAAGGTTCTGCCTGCTGCGGAATGCCATCTTTTGTGACTTCCCAATAGAATGTGTATCCGCCGGGATCTCCTTCATTGTGTTCTGCGGATGGGACTTTGTATTGATATGTGGTGACATTTTCATTTTCCTGAATTGTAAAGGAATCTTTTCGGAAGGAAATAACGATTCCATTCGCTTCCCATGCACTGTCAATCAGCAGCGGATATGATTCGTTCAGGATTTC
>CAXHNU010000417.1:0-1186 GCA_964017555.1 uncultured Butyricicoccus sp.
GAAGATGAAAACAATACAGTATATGACATTGAAATCCAAGCGATCAATACGAAAGAACTGCCAAAGCGTTCCAGGTTCTATCATGGTATGATAGACCTGAACCTGATTAACAAAGGTGCGCATTACAGCGAGCTGCGCAAATGCTATGTCATCTTCATCTGTATGTTTGATCCGTTTAAGACGGGCAGGCATATTTACACCTTTGAACATCGCTGCAAGGAAGACCCCAGCATCACACTGGGTGATGAATCCACAACGATTTTCCTCAATGCAAAGGGTAAAATGAATGATGTTGATGATGAACTGCATGGCTTTCTTTCTTATGTAGCCAGCGGAATGCCAGAAAGCGATTTCGCGTTGGAGCTGGATAAAAATGTTCAGGAGATCAAGTCCAATGAGAAATGGAGGCTGGAGTATATGACACTGCTTATGAGAGATCAGGAGAACCTGAGACAGGGCATAGAAAAAGGTCGTAAGGAAGGTCTGGAAGAAGGTCTTTTTTCTTCCTTGAAGAACCTGATTGCTAACACAGGGATGTCTATTGAGCAGGCAATGTCTGTTCTTGCAATCCCTGATTCTGATAGGGCAAAATATGCTGAAATGTTAAAAGGATAATATTCATAACTTTTAAATCCCTGAAAATTATAAAATCTGCCGCGACCATTTGGGTATGCGGCAGTTTTTCTATCCCGCTCAAGAAAAATGTATTTCAAATTTGAATCGTTAAATATTTTCTTGACAAAATACATATAATAATATATAATAAGAATCAGAAAAGTTAGAAACCATGCAGGGAATCATGGCACATAGAAAAAGATTTTGAGAAAAACAGGTTTTCTGCATACAATTGGTCAAACACAGAATGAGGATATATACTTATGATCTGTGTCAAAATTTTAAGGAGGAACGAAAACATGAAGATGAAAAGAATCCTGATGAGTGTTGTGGCGGCAGCACTCGGTATGTCCATGGTCTATATGGCTATGGCGACATCATTTACGGATGTGCCCGCATCTCACTGGGCATACAGCTTAATTGAGAAGGCGGCGAGTAACAGCTGGGTTTCCGGAACCGGAAACGGAAAATATGAGCCGGATGGGGCAGTGACTGGCGCACAGTGGCTGACCATGGTGGTCAGAGTTTTCTATGGCGATGAAGTGCTGGGCGGCAATTCTGTAACATGGTA
>CAXHNU010000418.1:0-1185 GCA_964017555.1 uncultured Butyricicoccus sp.
CTATACCCGTACCCAATAGCGGGAACAGAAGGTTTTTGTTGCATTTTCCCTATCATTGGCATTCCAGCAGCAAGTTTTGCTGACAAAAAACTGTGTACAAACCCTGCTTAAAATGTTATAATGCAATAAAGTATGGGTTTCATGTGCCCAAACCATAACCCCAATTTATAAGAGGTGAAATAACTTGAAAAAGCGATTGCTGGCTGCCCTGCTTTCCGCAGCCCTTATGCTGTGCGCGGTGCCAAGCGCATTAGCTGCAAATGATATTTCTGGCCATTGGGCAGAAAAATATATTACTTATCTGAATCAGGAAGGCATTATTAACCCAAATGCAACAACAGGGAAATATTCCCCAACCGATGAAGTCACCCGTGCGGAGTTTATGCGGTATATTAACCGTGCCTTTCATTTTACAGAAACAACCGATATTTCTTATGAAGATGTCACCCCGTCAAGCTGGTACTATGAAACCGTCCGCATTGCCACCAAATATGGTTATATTGCAGGCATTGGCAATAATATGATGATGCCAGACGGTTTCGTGACCCGCGAACAGGCGGCAACCATTATCGGCAGACTTTATAAAACAACAACAGGCAATGCGGTCACACCATCACAATTATCCTTTACCGATAAAAATGAAATCGGCACCTGGAGTGCTGGCTATATTTATGACGCGGTGCAAAAAGGTTATCTGGTCGGCCGCCCGGATGGCAGCTTTGGCCCGCAGGATACCATTACCCGCGCGGAAATTGCCCGTATCTTATATGCGTACCTGGGAACTTCATTAAGCGAGGCAAACGGCAGTTATACCAGCTTGGATTTACGGGATGACGTTGAAAACGCCACGATTTCCGAAGGCTGTATTTTATCAAACGCCGAAATCGGCGGCGATTTATATATTACAGAAGGGCTTGGTTCTGAGCGGGTTGTTCTTTCCAATGTATCCATTGGCGGTACGCTGGTCATTTCCGGCGGCAATGTTACGCTGGAAGATGTGGAAGCCCCAGAAGTGATTGTTGCTTCTTCTATGAACCGTTTGGTGGAAGTGACCGCCACAGGCAATACCAATGTCGCGGAAATGAAAGTCCAGTCCAATGCTTCCCTGACCGAAACCGCACTGGACGCATCCGCAGGCGGTTTCAGCGATGTGGTCTTAGAAGGCAATGAATCCACAACCTTAAC
>CAXHNU010000419.1:0-1169 GCA_964017555.1 uncultured Butyricicoccus sp.
ATGGCTCTATACTTAGGTTTTGTATCATGTTTCGATTGCATGTGATTTGAGAGGAGCTTTAATCAGCGGTTCCTTAAAATGGAATCAGTCTGTGGAGGGTGCAATACAACAAGTCAAGGATAAGCAGTACGTGAAAACTCTGGAAAACTATTCCGGAACAGTGTTCCTTGTAGGCATTAACTATAATAAGGAAACAAAGCATCACGAATGCCTGATTGAAACAATAGAAGTTAACAAATAAACTGGTCTATGAATGCCATATGGGAAGTAGTTCCTGTATGGCATTTTTTCTTTTATTGTGTTGCTGAAATGTTTTTCTCCTATTCAATAACTGTACATCTTTCTACTCTTCTCCTCACAAATAATCTCTAGACACAACATTATAAGCACTTTACAGAACGTTTAGGGGGTGTATTTTTTTACGAACATCCAAACAGGAAAATAACAAATCCTGTGAGGTGTATTATTATGAGCAAGAAAGTAAGAAAACATAAGAACAGCTGTATCAAATTATCTCCTGATGGTTTTTCCATTCATACCTTTGAGATATCCCAAAAATCAACTGAATTCGAATGGAATCAATGTAAGGATAAGTTATATTGCCAACAAAAAGAATCAGGCGAACATTGGATTTATCCTGATAAGAAATACAAAGACAATCATATCTGCAAGAAGTATTCTGATTATGGTATTCGTATCCGATTAGAGCATAATAAGTCAGATATTAGTGCGGAAAGTTATTATGTTCGGATGGTTATAAATCCCAGGAAACTGATTGATCCTGACAGCAGCTATCTTGGCATTCTTCCTCCTAATGAATCCAGCATTAAACAGTTAGTCAAAGCATTTCAGAAATTGATGATAGGAACATCCTTCACAACAGACTTGTCACATTATTACCTGTCAAGAATTGACTTGTGTACGAACATCCGGTGTGAGGATAAGCGGGTATTCCGAGAACTGGTTCGATTGCTCCGAAAAACGAATACTCCTAAAAAATATAAGCGCAAGTTCTATAAACACGCTGACAAGAAAAAGGCGAATCGTTACAACAAACATTACATCCGGATTGGTTGTGGTTCTCAAGAACTTGTGATTTATGACAAGACATATCAGCTTACAGAAAATGACTTAGCTGTTTCTTATGAAAAACTGCCAGTAGGTGTATT
>CAXHNU010000420.1:0-1155 GCA_964017555.1 uncultured Butyricicoccus sp.
GCGTAAGTTCTGCCATGGTATGCCTCCAAATGCAAAATTCTATCTTTATCGTTCCACACGCGCAAATAAACAGCGCAGGGTTGCTTTTTCAACTTTTACTGGAGCAAATATGCCAGGTTCCAGCCTTTCCCCTGCACAGCAGATCAGCAAGCCGCCTTCTGTCCGTGCCAGAAATGGGTAATCTGGGTCTTTGCTCTCCCCTTCTATCAGGACGCGCAGATGCCGTCCAACATAAGCTTGTTGCCGAGGCAATACACATATATCCTGCGCTTTCAGCAGCCGTTCAAAACGGTTTTGTTTTTCTTCTTTTGAAGCAGTGTCTTCATAAGAGGCAGCCGGTGTACCGCTGCGGCGGGAAAACAGGAATGTAAACAACGCATCAAACCCAACATCCTGTACAAGTGCAAGGGTCTGTTGGAAATCTGCCTCAGTTTCCCCAGGAAATCCAACAATAATATCACTGGAAAGAGTAATCCCGGGCATTTTTCCGCGCGCATAGGCAATTAAGCTGCGGTATTTTTCTGCTGTATAACCACGGTTCATTCGTTTTAAAACTTCATCCGAACCAGATTGAAATGGCAAATGCAGTTGTTTTGCAACTTTGTTACACGCTGCCATGGTATCAAGTAGTTTATGGGATGCGTCTTTCGGATGACTTGTCATAAAGCGGATCAGAAAATCCCCTTCTATCCGGTTTAGCCGGGCAAGCAAATCAGAAAAATCAATTTGGATATCCAAATCTTTACCGTAAGAATTTACGTTTTGCCCCAAAAGAGTAATATCTTTATATCCCTGCGCAATAAGTGTACGGAATTCATTTTCGATATCCTCTGGGCAGCGGCTTCGTTCCCGCCCACGTACATAAGGCACAATGCAGTACGTACAAAAATTATTGCAGCCATACATAATGGACAGCCATGCTTTCGGACCTTGTCCACGCAGCACAGGAAGCCCTTCCGCGATGGTACCACGTGCATCACCAGAAATATCAAAAACACGCTTTTCCCCAGAGAGTCTGCGGTAAAGCAACTCTGGCAGACGCCAAAGCGCATGGGTACCAAATAAGAGGTTGACTTGTGGATAACTTTTCCGAATTTTATCTGGCATATGCTCCTGCTGTACCATGCAGCCACATAACCCAATGGTGATATCAGG
>CAXHNU010000421.1:0-1133 GCA_964017555.1 uncultured Butyricicoccus sp.
CCAATGCAGCTTGACGCGTAAGAACGGCTATTGGGCGAACCGATTGCCGCAATCAAACTGGATGCACTCTGCCCAATGTAAGAAGATGCTGTATCTTTTGATGCGGCTGGGGCTGGCGCCGGTTCTGGTTCTGGTTCCGGATTTGTTTCTGGCGCGGGCGTGGGGGCTGGGGCTGGCTGTGGTGCGGGAGCTGGTTCCGGCTGCGGCGCTGGCTTTGGTGTTTCCTTTTTGGGTTCTGTCGCAGGTTTCTTTTCCTGCACCGCGGGTTCCGGCTGTGTTGCTGCGGGCTGCTGTGCCGCTGGCTGCGGTGCGGCGGCTGCTGCGGCAGGCTGTGGGGTTGGCTGTACAGGCGGCGTATCCGGCGTTGACACCGCACTGCCGTCAGCAGCAGAAGACGATGATGCCGACTGCGGCGACAGCATACTTAACGCGTTGGATGCGCTTGCTTTTGACTTTGCGGCGTCATCCGCTCCAGCAGATGATGATGCCGCTGGCTGTTTATTGCCGCAGGCTGTTAGCATGACAGCGGAAAGTGATAATGCTGCCAAAACAGTAACAAATGGTTTTTTCATAAATGATTCTCCTTGTATTATAGAGTAGTAGTTATTAGTGTCCCTCTTCAAGGACATGTGCTACACTGTAGAGGATGCTGTGGATTGGTTAATCCCTCCTACCGCAAGACGGTTTCAAAAAGGCTACAGCCACAGCCCTTTACAGAATTGTTAATCAGTTAGATACCGCTCAGACGGTTTATATAGAACAAGGTTACAAGAGTAAAGTGTTCTGTGGAACCAGCATCAAATAAACATATCGGAGGTATCATGATGATTTGTGTGGGTATTGACGTTGCCAAAGACAAACACGACTGCTTCATCCTTAATTCGGAAGGTGAAATTCTAGCAGATGTGTTCACGATCTCCAACAACGCAGAAGGCTTTGACGTCCTTTTGCAGACGATTCGTCGCTGTACCCGTCCGGCAGACAAAATAAAAGTAGGACTTGAGGCTACCGGACATTATAGCTACAACATTCTCGGATTTTTACTTAACAAAGGTTTACCTCGTATAATAAGTTTTAGATTAATAGGTTTAAGTATCAGCAGGCAATGAGATACCCGTGATACAATAGCTGTA
>CAXHNU010000422.1:0-1133 GCA_964017555.1 uncultured Butyricicoccus sp.
TCTTTTTTATAATCGGATGCTTTGGCTGTTGCTGTGAATTTCTTATGCGTCACAGGGTCAGTATACCGCACCCGGCAAGTTGCAAAACGCATTTCGGCTGTACCTGTGGACAGTTTGTATTTTATATATGTTCCATCGCCATATTTCACAGTAAATGCCGCAGGTTTGGCTTCAAAATCCGCTTGTTCAAACAGTACAAGAATATTTTTCGTTGCTTTCAGTGACAATCCGGCATTATGGCAAAGTGCGGATAGAAAATCAATATCGCTGGTTTGAAACTGCTCCACACGTTCATAAACCGGGTTGACTGTAGATTCAAACATACAAGTCATGCCGTTCGCGCTTGCAATTTCCTCCGCAATACCGGACAGGGAGTAGGCTTCCCATGCCCGGTTTTTCTTCGTGCGGCGGACGCCGGAAACCCAAGGCAATGCTGTGCCGCGGATGGTCACTGTTGCAGGTGGGCCGGAAACATCAATCGAATCCAGCTCAAACTGCCCGCAATCCAGCGCCTTGTCCTGCCCGTCAGCATTCCAATTTTCGCGCAGGATCACAGCCTGCATCCGCATGGCAGTGTTTGGGTCGCTGTCCTTGTTCTTGTTGTCTTTTTTACCAGCCTTCAGGTATTTCATACTGACATAGCCGGAGCCGATATTTGCCCAACCGTTTTCGGTACTCTGGACATTCACCGATGCACCGAAAGCAAGCATACCAACCTTTTTATATTTCGTGCCTGCACCAGCACGGACATTCAGTCCACTTTTCGCAGTCACAGTATAAGTTTTTGTGCTGTCATCCGCGCCGGGTTCTATGGATTCCGATGCGGCGTTCACTATATCTGTCAGCCACGATGTAACCCATATGCCATCCCGATCTTGCAGCTTGATTTGCAGGTCGTCTGGTTCATCTTCTTCATTATCGGTATATGTCAGCGATAACAAATAAGGGCGAATTGATTTTGTGATATCCGTGCCGCCAAAGGCAATTTCGACATTGGTATGCCGTGCAAGATTCGCGTTGCTCATCCCAGCGCCTCCTTCCAAGGTGGCAGATTGTCAGACGGCTGCCGGACATCATCCAAGTCAGGAAGGATTAGCTGGATTCCAGCAGGGAAACTATAGATATTCCGATAT
>CAXHNU010000423.1:0-1131 GCA_964017555.1 uncultured Butyricicoccus sp.
TGGAACTGCTGGCAGGCGCAGGAATTGCTGCCGCAAGTCTGCTTTGGCGGGCGTACATCAACTATGAAACCTGGAGGTGCGGCAGGAAATGAGCGCAATATTCAAACCCGAACCGCTGACATGGGAAGATATAGACGGCGGACTGGGGGAAGCCGAATTAGAAATGATCAGGACGTTCATAAATGATTTTTGTTACCCCGATGAACCTGTGAACTATCCTGACGATGAACAGTTGCCAAACGACCTTGTATTTTTCGCGGAAAAATGGGAGGTGTTGGACTGCTGGCCCTCTTATGGGAGGAAGTCGGACGCATTCAAAACAACGGCGGTTCTTTCCCTGATCGGCGGGACCTTTTATGACAGCATGGTGCGGGACAGGATCATAGACAAGTTGACAAAAGCGGCGACAAAGCCAGATTTGGTCGAAATAATGACCCATGTTGCAAGTGCATATTGTCTATATGTTTCCCTGAAAGCGCGGATTGAAATCGCGGAAATGAAAAGGAGGTATGACCCTTGAACAAATATGTGCTGTTACAAGCCCCGAAAGCCGAAGGCGATTACACTGCCCCGATTGAAATCATCGACAATGCAAACGCCATTGGTAAAGGTCGGGTGGAAGATCGGATTCAGGCAGGTTACATCCATATCGGCTGGATCGAAAGCGATTTGCGTGTACCGGAACTGAAAGCCGGACTGGAGTATTACTGGCTGCAGCAAGTCGATGAAGCACACAAGCTGTTCCAGCATATCATAGATGACGCAAGCAGCTATCTTACGAAATAAAAAATACCGCTCTGAATACTGAATCCAGAAGCGGCAAGAAAAAATACTTTTCACTTATAAAATACCCGTTTGGAGGCGGGATGTCAAGATGAAAACGATAAAATTAATGAATTTGTCCATTATGGACTTCAAAGGCATCCATACATTGGATATTCCCTTTAACGGCAGCAACGCGATGATTTCCGGCAGGAATGGTGAAGGCAAAACTTCCATCTATGATGCCCTGTGTTGGCTGCTGACCGGCAAAGATGCCCGTGGTAATCAACCCGAAAGCGAAAACTTCAACATCAAACCACGTGATGCCCATGAGCAGGTGTTGTCCGGCGCGATGCCAACTGTTACCGG
>CAXHNU010000424.1:0-1130 GCA_964017555.1 uncultured Butyricicoccus sp.
ACTGAAGAATGTGGCGAATTTATTGCAGCACTTAGCAAGCTGGCAAATGACGAAGGAAGCCGGAAAGATGTCCTAGAAGAAATGGCGGATGTCATGGTAATGATGCAGCAAATGCAGTATTTCTTGTGTATCAATCCGTCTGAACTGCATAAAACCATGGAAGCCAAAGTCCACCGCCAGATTGAGAGGATAGGGAACGAATGCGAGAATACATAAGAAAGTCCAGCGGCATCCCAGCTTCGGTGTATACCCGCGTAAAGGCACTATTGAAGGATTACGATCGGATGCAGCGGATGCGGGCAAATCTCCTGTATGGCACTCCGCCGCCTGTCAATGGGCATAGTTCCGGCGCGAGTAATCCAACAGAACAAAAAGCAATCAAATTAGCTGTAATTTCATCGGAACTGGATACAATTGACCAGATATGTATGCTATTGCGGGGCGAATACAGCGACAAAACCCTTGAAGATTTCGACCCGATAAAAGCATACTGGCAATATGATTATTTCAATTACCAGCATATTCGCACAGAAAAAAATCTAAACGGACCATCTACACGTACCTGGCACCGATATAAGGATAAATTTACCTTGCTAATCGCGCAAAAATTAAATTTTTTCTGAAAGTGGCACAACGGGGCAAAATAAATGTGCTATTATGATATCGGGCAAAGCTGATGGACAACCAGTTCGTTCCGTGTTTCTTCCCCCTCTGTTTTCGCCCTCCTGGCTGCTGCCGGGAGGGATATGCCTCAAATGCCTGCATGAGGGCAGACAGGTAAACCTCCATTAAAATAAAATTTTGTGAAAGGCATCTTCATTTTGGTGAGGGTGCTTTTTCATTGCCCAAAAGAAAGAAGGTGAGTTCATGGGCAGACCACGTAAATTCAAAACGCCAAAAGCGCTGGAAACTGCATGGGAAGAATACAAAACATGGTGCAATAATCAAACTGTCCTGACCCATGAATTCAGCGCGAAAAATTCTGAATTTGTCAGTAAGGAATTAAAACGCAGTATTACCTGTACGATTGAAGGTTTTTGTGTATGGGCAGGACTTGCAAGGTCGCATTTTTATGATACTTATGCAAAGGACGAACGGTTTCGGGACATTGTCACGCGCATGAAAGAAGA
>CAXHNU010000425.1:0-1129 GCA_964017555.1 uncultured Butyricicoccus sp.
AAAGCTGGGCTGACAAAACAGCAGCTTTCAGATATTATTCGCAAAATCCGCAAGCTGGATGCAAATGAGATGTTTGCGTTGTGCAGGGCAATGGGGATTACGCCAAATGTTCTGTTTGAAAAAGCACAACAACCAACACAAGAGGAGGAAAAACAATGAACAATAATTGTGATTGTATCCACAGTGATGCGTTCCGGCGTCTGCCGGTAATTGAAGACGGGTCGGGGCTTTGCCTTGGACACGCCAGTGTATCAGAGCCTGTCCAGCAGCCAGAACTGGAAGCCAATGCACGGATGGAAAAGCTGATATTCAACAAAGAAAAATTCTTGGGAACGGATTTCGGCAAGGCGTTGAAAGAATGCGTCACTGATTTTGATGCAGCATTGACAGCCTGTAGCAAACATTATGTCGGTTCGGATGAATATCATCTGGAACAAAAGAATGCGGACGTATTGCTTGGTCAGTGGTGGGTTTATCAGCTTGCGATGCAGCAGTTTTACGGGTTATGGCTTTATTTCACACGGACGGACAAATATTTCGGCGTTTGCACGGGGGATGAAACCTTCTGGCTGTTCAAGATCGAAAGGGTGATTTCATGAACAAAACATCAAAAACTCCAACGCGGGAAGAAATCATGCAGTATGACAGCGTTCCCGTGGAAGTAGCAGCAAAGTATATTGGTATAACAGAAAAGCGGCTGCGTTTTGCCATGCAGGATGAGCGGGTTCCGTTTGGTTTTGTGACTGTTAATTATGATGCCAAAACCTATACCGGCAACGCCTATACATACAACATCAGTCCAGGGTTACTGGTGGCGTATAAGGAAGGTACATTGCCCACATCTAGCATGGCGGGGGCGCTAAATATCCTGATTGATGCCATCAGAGATTTGGTCAAAGATGGCAAAACGATTCCGTTTTTTGAGAAACAGGAGGTGTAAACTATGCCTAAAAAATACCGTCACATCTTAGCGGCTGTCACGGTCATCGGTATGGTTGCCGCGGTCTGGTTCTGGTTTTTCACTCGCAGTGTAACAATGTTTGCTTGTGTACTGGAACTGCTGGCAGGCGCAGGAATTGCTGCCGCAAGTCTGCTTTGGCGGGCGTACATCAACTATGAAACCTGGAGG
>CAXHNU010000426.1:0-1128 GCA_964017555.1 uncultured Butyricicoccus sp.
TTCAAATTTTTTATCTGGTATATCATAGAAAAATATGTGCAAAATACACAAAGAATTGACTGAAAAAAGGTGAAATTGCCCCAGTGGAAATTTATTTATGTGTATGTTATAATAATATGGAACGAAGAAATTGTATGATTAGACGAATCGCAAAACCATGAAATGGAGGAATCCCTCAGCAATGAAGAAATATGTTTATCTGTTCTCGGAAGGCAATGGCTCTATGCGTGAGCTGCTCGGCGGCAAAGGTGCAAACCTTGCCGAAATGACCAACCTTGGTATGCCAGTACCGCAGGGTTTCACAATCTCGACCGAAGCCTGCACACGCTATTATGAAGATGGCAAAAAAGTTGCCCCAGATATCCAAGCGGAAATCATGGAATACTTGGACAAGCTGGAAACAATGACCGAAAAGAAACTCGGCGACCCAAGCTGCCCGCTGCTTGTATCCGTGCGTTCCGGCGCGCGTGCTTCTATGCCTGGTATGATGGATACTGTTCTGAACCTTGGCATGAATGACGAAATCTGCGAAGCAGTTTCTAAAATTACCGATAATCCGCGCTTTGCGCGTGATAGCTACCGCCGTTTTATCCAAATGTTCTCTGACGTTGTCATGGAGCTGCCCAAATCTTCTTTTGAACAGTTCATTGACCAGGTCAAGGAAAAGAAAGGCGTAAAGCTTGACAACGAGCTGGACGCAGATGATATGTCTGAACTGATCACCCTGTTTAAGGCACATTATAAAAATTCGCTTGGCAGCGATTTTCCACAAGACCCAAAAGTCCAGCTGATGGAAGCTGTCCGCGCGGTGTTCCGCTCTTGGGATAATCCGCGTGCTAATACCTACCGCCGTATGAATGATATTCCGCATTCTTGGGGTACCGCGGTAAATGTCCAGTCTATGGTATTCGGCAACCGCGGCGATACTTCTGGCACCGGCGTTGCGTTCACCCGTAACCCGGCAACCGGCGAAAAGAAACTCTATGGCGAATTTTTAATCAATGCACAGGGCGAAGACGTTGTCGCTGGTATCCGTACGCCACAGCCGATTTCTTCCCTGGCAGATATGATGCCGGAAATCTATCAGCAGTTTGTTGACATTTCCAGCAGATTGGAATCCCATTACCG
>CAXHNU010000427.1:0-1120 GCA_964017555.1 uncultured Butyricicoccus sp.
GTCTTGCTGTTTTAGCGGAAGAAACTTTTCTGTTTTATCCTCAAATTTAAGCTTGACTTTTAATAGTTAGTCTTTTTCAATAGACATTGCGCCCGCTAAAGATTTCAATCATTTCACAGCGCAGATTATTCATAATTTCCAACCGCACCCGCGGCGGCAATTCATAGGCATCGGTTTTAAACAGATAATTTTGCAAATCAATTTCTTTAATCATCATGCGGGTATGGAATAAATTCGAGGCATACACATTCATATCCACCGTGTCATACCGCAAAAGGGTTTGCTGTGCAATATAATCCTGGATGGATTTAATGGCATGGTCAAGGAATAGTTTTTTGCCATCCATATCACGGGTAAAGCCGCGCACCCGGTAATCCATGGTAATGATATCCGAATCAAATGAACCAATGAGGTAGTCAAGGGTAGACAGCGGCGTGATTTCGCCGCAGGTTGCCACATCAATATCCACCCGGAATGTGGCAAGGCAGGTTTCCGGATGGTATTCCGGGTAAGTATGCACTGTGACATGGCTTTTATCCAAATGGGCAACTTGGGTTTCGCCGACCGGCACCATTGTTGGTTCTGCAATCAGCAGCGTAGCTGACGCGCCTTGCGGGTCAAAATCCTGCTTTGAGATATTGAGCACATTTGCGCCAATCATATCGGTCAGTGTGGTGAGGATATGGGTCAGGCGTTCAGAATTATACTGCTCATCAATATAAGCAATATAATCTTTTTGTTCCCGTGGGGTTTTGGCATAGCAAACATCATAAATATTAAAGCTCAATGCCTTGGTCAGGTTATTAAAGCCATATAATTTCAGCTTTTGTTCCATAATCCCTCCTAAAATAAAAAAAGCGCGGGCTTTGGCTGCCTGCGTCCGCATCTGAAAGGGGGAAGTGCTATCATTCTGCACCCGCCCAGGGCTGCTGATGGTGAAGTGTATTCCAGCGTCCGGCAAAGCCCTGCTCTGATTGACTGTTTTCACAAGCGTGGTATGCATTATCACGGGGGTAACTGGTTATCAAGCAACCAACTTATAAAAATTCCAAGACGCAATCAATAAAACAGCATTGCTGTTGCCGTCCGGCAAGATATGGGGGATAAAAATATGGAGGAC
>CAXHNU010000428.1:0-1114 GCA_964017555.1 uncultured Butyricicoccus sp.
TACATAGCCCGATTCGGGCAGTTGTCCGCAAAGGAAAATCGCACTATGTGTGCGATGAACGGTTAGAACGCCACTTGCAAAGGATTCACTTCAAAGAAAAGAACAGGAGAGCAGCAAAAACGCTGCTCTCCTTGCGAACGAAGTTGGATATTGATGCGATAAATCATATTGGCAAACATAATCTGGAGCAAATTCATGTTCCGGAATATTGTGATTGCTGGAGGAATAATTGCAGGTATCAATTATTTGTGAAATCTTGCGGATTAGATCGGCATCTGTTTCAGATATGCAATCATAATCTGTTGTTAGCAGATGCGATTCACCGCGCTAGCGGACATAAAATCATCCTTCCGGACAGTAATGTTTTGATTATTGACGAAGCACATAAACTGCCAGAAGCAGCACAGCAAATGTTCGAAATATCACTTGAATTAGAAGATATTCAAGCGATAATCGACAGCTTAAAGAAGGAAAGATACTTTATAGAAGCGAGGAATCTGCAGAGTATTTTTAAGAGTCTGCAGAAAAAACTGTGTGTGAAAATAGGAGAATCAGCAACATCTTTAAATTTCTCAAACTTCCTTCCGATACTGTCAGCAATTTACCGAATCTTGCGGAGTATCAATGAAAAGGTAGGTGCATCATTATCTAAATCTACGCAGCGAAAGTTGAAAAAACTATTGTCCGTGACAGAGATTTTATGTTCAGATTCAGATGAAATGTTCCGATATATTGCAATGGACGAGGATGAAAATCTGAAATTCTGTGCGGCAGCTTTGAACTTATCAGACCAGCTAAACCGCATATTTTGGAGCAGGCAGCAGCCGATCATGCTAACATCCGGCACACTTTCTGTGGGGGAAGATTTCAGCAGATTCAAAACGGAAGTCGGTTTGTTAGGCAATTATCGTGTGACAGAATCTGTTTCTCTTTCACCTTTTGACTATGAGAAAAACTGCCTGTTGTACTTACCAAATTCACCGCTAAAACAGAAAAGTAAGGCTTACTTCAACCAAATATCGCAAGAAATCGCTACTTTACTGTACGCGACACATGGACATGGACTGATATTATTCACATCTTACGCAGCGATGTCAGCGGTGCAAACTCGACT
>CAXHNU010000429.1:0-1114 GCA_964017555.1 uncultured Butyricicoccus sp.
ATCACGCTGTCCAGCCGCCATTTGCTGGGGCTTATCAATGATATCCTGGATATGTCCAAAATTGAAAGCGGCAAACTGACCCTCAATATTGCACAGCTTTCCCTGCGCGAATCCATGCAGAATATTGCCAATATGATGCAGGCACAAGTACAGGAAAAAAATCAGGTCTTCCACTTATACATCCAGGATGTCTTATATGAAAACGTCTGCGGTGACAGCGTGCGCCTCAACCAGGTACTGATCAACCTGCTGGGCAATGCTGTGAAATTCACACCGGATGGCGGTGTGATACAGCTTGCCCTTTACCAGGAGCCTTCCCCAAAAGGGGTTTCCTATGTGCGCACCCATATCCGGGTAAAAGACAATGGCATTGGGATGTCTGAAGCCTTCCAAAAACAGATCTTTGAGCCATTTATGCGTGAAGATAGAGAGCGCATTCAAAAAACCGAAGGCGCCGGGCTTGGCATGGCAATCACCAAATATATTATTGACGCCATGGAAGGCAGCATTGAAGTGGACAGCACGCCGGGGAAAGGCAGCGAATTCCATCTTATCATCGACTTTGAACGGGTGATTGCAAACGAAGAATCCCTAACCCTGCCCGACTGGAATGCTCTGATTGTGGATAATGATGAAATGGTCTGCGAAAATGCGGTTGCGGAGCTGCTATCGCTTGGTGTGCGTGCCGATTGGGCGCTGGATGGGCAAAGCGCTTTGGAAGTTGCCCGCAGTCATATCGCTAAAGGCGACCCCTGCCATGCCATCTTGCTTGACTTCCAGCTTCCAGATACCTCCTGCTTCCAGCTCGCACAGGAGCTGCGTCAGCTTTGCGGTGAAGATGTGCCAATCCTGCTGCTGTCCGCTGGCAACTGGAACAATGTTGAAGCCGATGCCCTTGCCGCTGGCATTTGTGGGCATATCCCCAAACCATTATTCCGTTCCACTTTGTTTTACTGCCTGCGGCAATTTTCGGATAAAGCACCTTTGCCGGATATCCCGGCGACAGAACCAGAAGCCACTTTCGATTTTACCGGCAGGCATATCCTGCTTGCTGAGGATAATACCCTGAACTGGGAAATTGCAAACGAATTGTTATCTGATTTGGGTCTTGACT
>CAXHNU010000430.1:0-1111 GCA_964017555.1 uncultured Butyricicoccus sp.
AATCTGGCAGCACATGAAGATGAATGAAAGGAACGGTTATACATATGGAGAATTTAGGTTTTACAGCAATCCCGGCAATTACGGTTATTTGTTATCTGATTGCACAGATTGTAAAGGCAACTGCGGTAGATAATAAGTGGCTGCCAATTGTATGCGGTATTGCAGGCGCGGTGCTGGGTGTGATGGCAATGTATATCATGCCGGACTTTGCAGCGACAGATTATATTTCCGCTGTGGCGGTTGGGATTGTGTCTGGGTTGGCGGCAACTGGTGTGCATCAGGTGGCAAAGCAGTTAGGCGGTGGACATGATGATGGCAAATGACGGCTTTTTGATGTTTCGACCAGATGAAGCGGAATCTTTTTTAACGGGGCGTATGCCCAAACGGAAAATCCGGCTGGTGCAGCTGCATCATACCTGGTCGCCGGAATATCGGCATTTTGACGGGAAAAACCATTTTACCAGACAGGCATCCATGCGGCAAAGTCATTTGGCACGTGGTTTTGCTGATATTGCACAGCATTTTACTGTGTTCCCGGATGGGCTGATTGTCACCGGCAGAAGCCTAGAGAAAGACCCTGCTGGGATTGTTGGGGCAAATAAAGGCGCGATTTGCATTGAGAATTTCGGCAATTTTGATAAAGGGCATGACAAGATGACCGCCGAACAGGCGGATGCAATTGTTACCTTTGTTGCTGCATTGTGTAAGGTGTTCGGGCTGGATCCGGAAACAGCAATTACTTACCACGCATGGTGGACAGCAAAAGGACAGGCACTAGGTGATTATCATCCGGCAAAGAGCGCTAAAACCTGCCCTGGAACGGCTTTCTTTGGCGGCAACACCAGAGATGCTTTCTTGAAAAATCTATTGCCGCGCATAAAAGCTGCTATGCGGACAAAGGAGGAAAATGAAGTGAGGTACAAATATTATGAGGACTTGCCCGATTGGGCAAAACCGACCATTGCTAAGCTGGTGCGGAAAGGTTTGCTGGTAGGCGATTGTGATGGCGCGCATAACCTTAGTGAAGATGCGATCAAAGTCTTTGTGGTTAATGACCGCGCCGGGCTGTATGGCGAATAATATGACCATCAAAATCGGACTGATTGATGTG
>CAXHNU010000431.1:0-1102 GCA_964017555.1 uncultured Butyricicoccus sp.
CAGGAAATACTGCATCTGCTGAAGCATCACCATAACATCCGCCATTTCCTCTACAACATATGCCCAACTTCCTTCACCATTTGCCAGTTTGCTTAATGTTGTAATAAATTTACTACATTTCTCAACCGTTTTTATCGCTTGGTGCTGGAAGCCGTAATGTTTGGCAATGCATTTAATATTTTGATTCATATCATCAGTCCTTTGCCTTATTTATCATGAAGTATCTGCAGCCAGGAAAGTGCGGATATATTTTGTCGTTTTGTGTCGTGTGACCTCAAATATGTCGATTTTTGTATTATCATAAAACCATCTTTAGAAAAGGTGGTCTTTTTATGCAAAAACCAGAACTTTTGTTATATTCAATCCTTGGGCCGATTCGTTCCGATGTCCGTCCGCTTGCCTGTGCCATAGAAATAACAGAACAGCTCCTGTTTGTCCAACATCTTCCCATGGAGAACATAAAAGCAATGGCACATATTTATTCTCGGGTTGCAGAACGACTCCAGAAACAAACTGCCACTGTTGCAAAAGCAATTGAACGCTTAACTCCTCTTTGTTGGGATGCACTCGTCCTGAACAATTTGCTGCCCACTTATATTGGCGATCCATCCATGCAAATGCCGCCACCGCGGATGCTGGTCATTTATCTTGCTGTTTATGCGCACTTTGAACTTCCTTTTGCTGTGGCAGTGAAGAAATATCCGGATATATTGTTTCCGCTTGATGCAAGCGCTCACGTTGCCGGTATTGATGTTGCGAAAGCGATTCACCGTGCGCAGGCTATGCCTATGATCTCAGACGTGCCCATTTGCCCCGAATGTGGGGAAGAACTCCGTCAGGCGCAGGCTTATTGCCACAATTGTGGGCAACGTCTTGACTGGTCACAGTATAAAGGCACTCAGGTTATTTGTGATAAGCCGCCTGTTTTGACCTGACTTTTGCACAGATAAGATGCATTCAAGGTTTCTTCAACAGTTCCGGATTGTCATAACTGTTTCCGATAACTTCATCGCAAGGGGAAATACCAATTGTATGGAAGGAAAGGCGCAGACCTGTCCACCCGCAAGGCAAGTGCCAATCAACCATAAACCGATCATTTTTG
>CAXHNU010000432.1:0-1102 GCA_964017555.1 uncultured Butyricicoccus sp.
TCTGGTTTTTGCATAAAAAGACCACCTTTTCTAAAGATGGTTTTATGATAATACAAAAATCGACATATTTGAGGTCATACGACACAAAACGACAAAATATATCCGCACTTTCCTGGCTGCTGATACCTGAAGACAAATAAGGCATAGACAAAAAAGGACTGATTATTATGAATCAAAATATTAAATATATTGCTAAACATTATGGTTTCCATCACCAACTGACCAAAACAGTTGAGGAATGCGGTGAATTTATTGTGGCACTCAGCAAGCTGGCAAACGACGAAGGAAGCCGGGCAGATGTCGTGGAAGAAATGGCGGATGTTATGGTGATGCTTCAGCAGATGCAGTATTTCCTGTGCATCGATCTGTCTGAATTGCACAAAGCCATAGACGTAAAAGTCAAACGCCAGATTGAGAGGATGAATCAGCATTGACCAAAAAAGAACTATCGCAATTATATTGGCTGAATCGTGAAATCGAAGAGGAAAAGCGCAAACTGGCTGAACTGACCGCGGCAGCATCCGGCGGTGTACAAAACATAACCGGTTTACCCCATGTCGGCGGCGGGGATAAGACTGGCAATCTGGCTATCCTGATTGCGGAACAGCGGGATTTGATTGAATTGAAGGTCAAGCAGTCTGTTATTGAATATAACCGGCTGAACCGTTACATAGCAAGTGTGGAAGATAGTGAAATCAGGCAAATATTGAGCCTTTACTATATTAACGGCATGGCTTGGCGGGAAATTGCACAGTACCTTGGATATCAGGATGAAAGTGCGCCGCGAAAAAAACATAACCGATTTTTGAAAATGACCGAAAATTCCGAAGGGTAATGTGTTATTATGATATTGGTCGTAGACCACGGGTGATGGGCTTGGTACTACCGATTCGTGTTTTCTCTTCTCTCTTTGGTTCGCCCTCCTGGCTATTGCTGGGAGGGATATGCCTCAAATGCCTGCATGAGGGCAGACAGGTAAACCTCCATTAAAATAAAATTTTGTGAAAAGCATCTTCATTTTGTGAGGGTGCTTTTTCATTGCCCAAAAGAAAGAAGGTGGATTCATGGGCAGACCACGCAAATTTAAGACACCAAAAGCACT
>CAXHNU010000433.1:0-1098 GCA_964017555.1 uncultured Butyricicoccus sp.
TGCTTTCATCTGAAAATGCTTCTTGCCGCAGAAATTCTTCATCCAGGCATCATCCATAGACAGCGATTCTTTGGGAATCAGCAAATCCTGCGTCCGGAGCCTGAAATTCTCCAGCATGGATTCTGTAAACACAGATTTATCCCCGCAAACCAGGTCGATACACCAGGACAGGAACCATTCCCGCATTTTACGGATGGATTCCTGCAAATTTTCCCCTTCCAGCGCTTTTCTGCGGATAGCATAAATTTGCTGCCGCTGCTGATCCAGGACATCATCATATTGCAGGACATTTTTCCGGATATCAAAATTCTGCCCTTCCAATTTTCTCTGTGCAGTTTCAATCACACGAGAAAGCATTTTACTGCGGATTTCCTGCCCATCATCCAGTCCAGCGCCAATCATATCTTTCATTGTGCCATCCGGGATGAACAGCCGAAGCAGAGAATCATCTAAGGACAGGAAGAAACGGCTTTCTCCAGGATCGCCCTGCCGCCCGGATCTTCCGCGCAGCTGGTCATCAATTCGTCTGGATTCATGGCGTTCTGTGCCGATAATAAACAAACCGCCAGCGTTTCTTGCAGCTTCAGCAGCTTTGTCGGTTTCTGCCTTGCATTTCTCATACAGATTTTGATATTGCATTTGCAGTTCATAATCTGCTTCATTGTTTGGATTTGGTTCCTTATCCGGGTCAGGAAGAATATGTTCGGGGATACCCAATCCCTTCATTCCCTCCATGGCAAGATATGCCGGATTGCCGCCAAGCATAATATCTGTTCCGCGTCCTGCCATATTGGTCGCAATGGTAACAGTGCCCGGACGCCCTGCTTGTGCAATGATAAATGCTTCCTGCTCATGGTTTTTCGCGTTCAAAACTTGATGCGGAATCCCTTCTCGCGTCAGCAGCTTTGACAATTCCTCGGATTTTTCAATGGATACTGTTCCCGCTAAAACAGGCTGCCGTTTTTCATAGCAGGTTTTAATCTGCCGGACAATCGCGTTTAACTTCGCGGTATGCGAACCATAAACCGCATCATGATGGTCTTTGCGGATAACAGGTTTATTTGTGGGAATAGGCACGACATCCAACTGATAGATATG
>CAXHNU010000434.1:0-1093 GCA_964017555.1 uncultured Butyricicoccus sp.
TCCCGGATGGCATAGCTATAATGGGTATAAGCGCCAGCATTGATAATGATACCATCACAGTCATCAATCGCCTGCTGGATGCGGTCAATCAAAGCGCCTTCAGAATTGGACTGGAAAGCAACACATTGCCAGCCATATTGTTCGCATTTGCGAATCACTTCGTCATTGATCGCATCAAGGGTATCCCGCCCATAAATACCAGGTTCCCGGCTGCCGGTCAGGTTCAGGTTAGGGCCATGGATTAATGAAATTTTTTTCATGTTAAAGATTCTCCTAAAATGATAAGCTTAATCAAATTATAGCATAGGGCAGATGGCAAATACAAGGCAACTTTCGGCACGGGGCGCGGCAGCAATCCGTTGTGGGCAGTATTTTTAAGTAAAAAATACGTGGAGATGGGGGGATAAAGGGCAATTCTACGCAAAAATCAGATATTTTGCATGTTCCATCAGCGGTAAACAATGCAGTTTCGGCATAATTGCTATGGGGAACAGGTTGACATACTGTCACAGGATTTGTTAGAATAACTTTATAGGCATACCTTTTGCCTGAAAAATGAGTTATGGATGCCTGCATGATAAGCTAGGGCAGCTGAACGCCCCAATATACTGGACAAAGATGCAGGACACAGGGGGAGAACCTATATGTATCATTGCCATATTCATTTCTATTTGATAGGACACCAACATAAAATATTTGAAAAGATAAAGCAAATGCCGCCGCTGGCGCATTTTACGCATACTTTTTTAGAAAGCAGCACACCGCAAAAGCAATACACACAAAAAGCAGATGTTATTTTTGCAGAGATACAGGGGCAGGGCGATGAGCTGTGCCAGATTTTGGCAGATAAAAAACCAGAAGCCGAGCTGATTGTGCTTGCCGGACAGGAACAATTGTCTGCTTTGACTGAAAGCCTGCCGGAAATAAAGGATATTTGGGTTTTGCCATTGTCTGAGGCGCAAACTGGTTTCCGTTTTTTGCGGTGGCAGCAAACCTGCAAAATGTCAAAGGATTATCAGGAAACAGAGCAGTTTTTGGAAGCTGCAATCAACAGTGTGCCAAACCTTGTGTGGTATAAAGATAAAAATGGCAT
>CAXHNU010000435.1:0-1092 GCA_964017555.1 uncultured Butyricicoccus sp.
GCATATGAAATTGACCGGTCTGGGACTTTTGAGCAATCGGTTTGTTTCCCAGAACGCATTCAAAAACGGGATTTATTCGGTGAAAACCCTTATGCGTATTATTCTGGCGGGGATTATCCCCTAGCAACAATTATCAACCACAAGAACCCAGATGGCGCAAAAATCGTACTCATACGGGAATCCTTTGCCTGTGCGCTGACGCCTTTCCTGGCGCTTTCGTGCAGCGAATTAACTACCATTGATTTACGGTATTTTGAGGCAGACCTCATACAAACCATACAGGATATCCAACCCGATTTGGTGATAACATTTTATAATGTTGGTTCTTGTGCTTCAGAGGCGATGTTTGCTTTTGACTGACACATAAAGGGAAAGCCCGGCAGCATATCGCTGCCGGGCTTGTTATTTGCTATAGGGTTTATTCGCTTTCAATCAAGCCATAACCGCCTGCCGCACGGGTGTAAATCACGGCTGGGGTATTACCATTGTCCGAATTTTTGAAGAAAAAGAATTGGTGCCCAAGCAAGTTCATTTGCAGGATGGCTTCATCCACACTCATTTCGCGCACTTCAAATTTCTTGTGGCGCACAACTTCAAACTTGTCCTCTTCCAGCTCTGCATTCTGCGCCGCGATTTTTTCAAACGCGCCAGCGCGCAGGCGTTTTTCCAAACGGGTCTTATTTTTGCGGATTTGGCGTTCAATATGGTTAATTACGCCGTCTACCGACGCAAACATATCAGTCGTGGTTTCTTCAGCGCGCACAATCATGCCGCTGTTATTGACCGTGACTTCGACTGTCTGCCGCCCTTTCAGTTCGCTGAACGTAATGGTGGATAGGGCATCTGTCTGAAAATAACGGTCAAGCTTCTCCACTTTTTTCATTGCATATGCACGCAGTTCATCAGAAACTTTGGTTTTCCTTTCGACGATGGTGAACTTCATAACATCATCTCCTTGCGGTTCATTTCTGCGCCGGGAAACAACTTATGCCCCCGACTTTGATATCTTTAGTATACCACAACCCGGCATTTTCTGCTCTCTCGAAAACAGGCGTTTTCAGCGATTAGATGAAATTATCACAGATATCCTTG
>CAXHNU010000436.1:0-1084 GCA_964017555.1 uncultured Butyricicoccus sp.
GTATTGAAGAAGGAAATGATTAACATGGCAAATAAGCTGAAAAATATCATCTTAACCAGCGTTGACCTGGTACGCGCCGGGGCAAACCAGCAGGCGGATATCTGCTTGTTTAAGAGTGCGGAGCCGCCGCCTGGCAAGGTGATTGCAGCCGATGATCCAAAACGGTTTGACGATATTACCGAAATATAAAAACCACCTGATTTTGATATGAGGGTGGTTTTTTCATACCCAAAATCAGCGAAAGGACTGATAAAAATGTTAATTGAAACAATGAAGTTCGGACGGGAAGAACGTGCAGTATGCTCCAGTTTGGATGTGGCTGAAACATTTGGAAAACGACATGACAATGTACTCAAAGACATTCGAGAGCTGGGATGTAGCAGCGATTTTCGACTCCTAAATTTCAAGGAGTCCTCCTACACCAATTCGCAGAACAAAAAGCAGCCCATGATAATCATGACCCGCGATGGTTTTACGTTGCTGGTTATGGGCTACACAGGCGACCTGGCAATGAAATTCAAAGAAGCCTATATCAAGCAGTTTAACACGATGGAAAAGGAAATCCACAGCAAGCTGATTGAACGTGAAAAAGGCATTGCCGTCCGGCAGTCCCTGACGAAAGCGCTTCAGCAATCCGCGGAAGATGCACGGATGCACGGGCACGCATATTCCACATACACAAACTGCATTTATAAAGCACTATTCGGCATGAACGCGAACCAGCTGCGCGAAAAGTACGGGATTGATAAAAAAGCAAATCTGCGCGATTTCTTTTCCCGCGAGGAACTGCAGGCAGTGCAGTCCATGGAACGGCTTGTCAGCGGTCTTGTGGATTGCGGCTGGGGCTATGAACAGGTAAAGAATTTTATCATGCAAAATAATTCCCAACGCCAACTGACAGCATAAACAGAACAAAATCAACGAAAGGACTGAATCAAATGAAAATCGACAAAAGCAAATTTTCCGCGGAGGAACTGACACAGTATGAAGCCCTGATTGCAAAAGCTACTGTGCCGGAACCCGAGAGCGAAGAACCGTCAAAACCGCAGAAACCCAAACAACCAGAGCCAGAGGGCACTCAGCC
>CAXHNU010000437.1:0-1078 GCA_964017555.1 uncultured Butyricicoccus sp.
GTCACAAAAGTTGGCAGTTATCATTCCACAAAAGAAATGGATAGCTTACGCATTAAAAATCGCCGGACTTGGCGCAGATATTCACAGCAGATTGGCGGCGATGCAATCACATTCTTACAGCATTTTCATGGGATGCGTTTCCCTGAAGCTGTAAGTTATCTGCTGGAATTTCAAGGGATTCATCGAGCAAGAGAACCGCCTGTGAAAATCAGTCCAGCGCAAAGGAAATCTGCTATCAAAGAAAAAACAACATTTCAACTGCCGGAGAAAAACACAGAATGCCGAAGGGTATTTGCTTATCTTCGGAAACGTGGGATTTCATCGCAGGTTATTCAGGCTTTTGTGAAAGCTGGATTGCTTTATGAAGATGCAGAACATCTATCTGCAAAGATTGCGGAAAAATCGAAAAACGCAACTATGTGAACGCCCTTGACCATGCCTGGCAGCGTGTACAAGTGCGGGAAGCAACTTGCGAAACGGATGGCAAAGAAATTGAAATTTGTTCCCGCTGTGGAGAGGTAAAAACCACTAACACGCCAAAAGATAAACATAAATGGGAGACACATTCTGTGAAAGCAACCTGCACAGGGGCTGGATACACTGTAAAGGAATGTGAAATTTGCAACGAACGCAGTATCACAGATATTACAGCAGCACTGAATCATAATTACAAAACAAGTGACACTTCGGTAATATATGAATTATACATATATTCGCACAGAAAATATTTATAAAAACAAGAACTGCTGCTTGAAAATTAGGCAACAGCTCTTACATGATAAAATCAAGAATTTGTATGCTTCTTTCGTAGATAAAGTACAATAAGACCGACTATGCCACATCCGGTTAGGCAATAGATAATAGGAGGGAGTGAAGATGAGGTATCTTTTTTCAAGTGAATAGCCGTTCCGGTGCCTCCTGATGATGAATCAGGTTCGATTTGCGATAAAATTGACGCGTTTTCTGAAAAAGAATAAGCAATCCCCTTTTCAAATGAAAGGTTAGAGGTTATTGCAGAATATGTGTTGGTGGTGCCTATATTAATGTTATTTTGGAGTGGGATGATATGTGTAACATC
>CAXHNU010000438.1:0-1071 GCA_964017555.1 uncultured Butyricicoccus sp.
CGCAGGCGGATAACCTTGCCATTTCCGGTTTTGTCAAGGGTGCTTCCGCCAAAGGGCGCAAACATATTGTCACATCTCGTATTGAGCACCATGCTGTGCTGTACACCTGCGAAGCCCTTGAAAAAGAGGGATTCCCGGTCACTTACCTGAATGTGGACAGCCAAGGCCATGTGGATTTGGAACAGCTGAAAGCAGCGGTTTCTGATGAAACTGCCCTTGTCACCATTATGGCTGCAAACAATGAAATCGGCACCATACAGGATATTGCAGCCATTGCTGAAATTGCGCACGCCCATGGTGCGGTGTTCCATACAGATGCGGTGCAAGCCATTGGGCATATCCCGATTGATGTACAAGCAATGGGCATTGATATGCTTAGCCTGTCTGCCCATAAATTTCATGGGCCAAAAGGGATTGGCGCATTATATTGCCGCAAAGGCATTGCTTTAAAACCGCTGGTTTATGGCGGCGGGCAGGAAAAAGGTTTATGTTCGGGTACAGAAAATGTTGCGGGCATGGTGGGACTTGGGCAGGCGATTGCCGACGCGACAGGCGAGAACCTTGCCCCCAAAATGGCGTATGTCAGAAAGCTGACACAGCGCCTGGTAAATGGCATTTTGCAAATCCCATACACCCACTATACAGGCGACCCGGAAAATCGGCTGCCTGGCACAGCATCGTTTGTTTTTGAAGCGGTAGAAGGCGAAGGGCTTATTTTATATTTGGATAACGCAGGCATTTGCGGTTCAACAGGTTCCGCTTGTTCCACCGGTTCATTAGACCCATCCCATGTGCTGATGGCAATCGGTTTGCCCCATGAAATCGCACATGGCTCACTGCGCCTGACTCTTAGTGAACAAAATACCGAAGAAGATGTCGATTACCTGATTGAAACCGTGACAAAAGTTGTTGGCACCCTGCGTGCCATGAGCCCGGTTTGGGTGGATGGGAAACCAAACCTTACCGCGGCGCATGATTTAACAAACCACTGAAGCAAAGCCATTTTAGGAAAGGACTTGAAACCATATGGCGATGGAATACAGCGAAAAAGTTTATGACCATTTTACAAAC
>CAXHNU010000439.1:0-1071 GCA_964017555.1 uncultured Butyricicoccus sp.
TGCTGCTGGATGGTTTTGCCGTGGTTGTGCTGGATAATGCTGCCCGTACCTTTGAAGCAGAAGGGCTGGCGCTTTTGGGCGAAGTGCTTGCGATGGATGAAGTGCAGCAGGTCATCATTGCGTTCCATATCCCGGTACCAAACCATTTTATCCGCAACTGTGTTTCGGAAGATGAATTTGCGCGGCTAAGGCAAACGTATCGGCCATGGAAGCAAAAAGTGAAATATTTGCTTTGCGGTCATGTGCATTCCCGGTTTGTGGACTGTGTGGATGATATCACGTTGATTTGTACCGGTGGCGGCGGCGCGATGATTGAAGATGTATCCAGTGAAATCCGGGCGTGTGATGTAGAACATCATGTCGTTCATTTTCGGATGGAAAATGGCAGATTGACATATCAAATTGCTGATTTGCCGGAAAGCTGCTATGGGAAAGAACGGCAGGATGCAATTTTAGCACAGCGCCTTGCGGAAACCGTGCAAGGGGAACTGTTGGCGCATTTCAAATATTTGCAGTTTACAGACCGCGCACAGCGCAGGGGCATGGATAAGGTTGCAAACCTATTCCGCGCGCTGGCAGCGTCTGAATATCATCACGCAAGGAATTTTTATGCAGTGCTTGACTGCCCTGCGCCATTCCGGGAATCTGTTGCGGGTTATGTGCCTGGTGAACAGTTTGAATATGAGTATATGTATCATATGCTGGCGGATTATGCAGGCAGGCATCAAAACCCACTCGCAGAACAGGCATATCATGATGCCGCTGTTGCGGAAAAAGAACATGCTGCTTTATTGGAACAGGCAGCGGATTTAGAAGCATTTGCACAGGATACATTTTATGTGTGTCCAATATGCGGCAACCTTATGCCGGCAGACACTGCGCAGGATCGGTGCCCAGTATGTGGCGGTCCCAAAAAACAATATCAAATCTTTCAAAGCAGGTGAACTGTCCTTTTTTCATAAGATTTCTGTAAAGCCCTTGACAAACTGCCCGCCTGATGGTACGATACTCCATGCAAGGGAGCTTCCGGCGGGAGGCTGAGAGGAGGGGCTTTTCCCCTCGACCTTACCT
>CAXHNU010000440.1:0-1063 GCA_964017555.1 uncultured Butyricicoccus sp.
TCCTGATGCGCCGCCGCGTCGATATTATGTGCATCAACACCTGTGCCAACCAGCTTTCGGATATCCGGATGGGCTTCCGTGTCCATATTATGGGCACTAATCGCGTCATCCACATAACCAATCGTTGCAAGTACATCTGGATTGATATGGATTTCCAGTTCACCTTGATTGGATACTGCCAGTGTGCTGTAAAATGTATACGCGAAATCCGGGGAATCCGCGAAACTTGGAATTGCGACACCTTCACTATTTTGAAACAGTGCAAACATCACTGGTGCGTTATCGTCAATATGCCCCCATAATCCAATCTGATTTAGCGTATATCCAACTTGTGGTGCAGTGATCTGCACCTTTAACTTGCGTCCTTCCGGGATTGTTTCGCCAGACAAGATATTGACTACCTGCTTTTGACTTACAAGTTTAGTTTGTGCCAACATCCCGACATCCGGGACAGTCCCAGTACCGGCAGCGGCATTGTCCAGATGCAGCACCGTGCCATTAACCCAATCCTCGAAAAGTTTGCTTCCGGCGTTTGTTACAACACCTGTCCATTTGCCCATTGTCAGACCTCCTGATAACATTCGGCTGTTGCGCCATTTGTAATTTCACAGCCGGAACATCCCACCATTGCATAAACTGTGGCAGTGCCGCCAGCATCATAATATTCAATCAAATCCAGCACGGAACGCAGATTTTTATAAAATTTCACCCGTTCCAGTACACGACTATGTTTTGCCGGGTCTACATTTTCGTATGTTGCATCAATCAGCAGGCGAAAATGATAGGGAAGTCCACCATATTGGAACCACTCCTGCACCTGTGTGTCTGGATAAACTGCGGAGATTGCAGATTCCACTGCGGCTTTAGTGCCCAGCATCTTATGCACCAGCCAGCTGCCTTTGAGTGTCCGTCGCTTTTCTTCCAAGGAGTAGTTTCCATCCCACCAATCCACCTTGAAATCATAGGCAAGGATATCTAAAATTTGTTCCGGCAAACGGTCAATGGCTGAATAAATCCGCAGATGGTCTATTTCATCGGGACGCTGGGAGAGCAGTTCCGCAAT
>CAXHNU010000441.1:0-1061 GCA_964017555.1 uncultured Butyricicoccus sp.
CATGGGTGCATGGGATATGATGTTTGTGATGGGACATATGAAGCCATTGCACAAATCGCCGCTTATGAAGCTTCTGCCGGGGTTGCTGCCATGGCGCTTGCCACCATGACGCTGCCTGTGCCTACGCTGAACCATATTTTATCAGTGGCAGCGGCATACCGGCAAAATCCTGCGCAGGGCGCGGATTTGGTTGGTATCAATATGGAAGGGCCTTTCATCAGCGAAAACAAAAAAGGCGCGCAGGATGCGCGCCATCTGCTGCCCTGTCATGCAGGCATTGCAAAAGAGTTTTGTCATGCCGCCCAGGGGCTGGTGAAAGTTATCGGGCTTGCGCCCGAAGTGAACCCGGCATTTGCCGGGTTCATCCGGCAAATGAAAGACAGTGTCCATATTTCGCTTGCGCATACCAATGCGGATTATGACACCGCAATAGCGGCATTCGCCGCAGGCGCAGATCATGTGACCCATCTCTATAACGCAATGCCGCCATTTTTGCACCGCCAGCCCGGCGTGATCGGCGCTACTACTGATTGCCCACAGGTATCCGCCGAGCTGATTTGTGATGGGATTCATGTACATCCTGCGGCGGTGCGCGCGGCATTCCGGCTGTTTGGTGCGGAGCGGCTTATTTTTGTCAGCGATAGTATGCGCGCTGCCGGTATGCCAGATGGGGTTTATTCCCTTGGCGGGCTGAATGTCCAAGTTATGGGGCGCCGTGCCACATCGGCAGGCGGCAGCGCGTTGGCTGGGTCTGTCACCCATTTGCTGGATTGCCTGCGGATTGCGGTGCTGGATATGGGCATCCCGCTGACAGACGCGATTGCCTGCGCCACCATAAACCCGGCACGGGTTTTAGGCATTGCCGGTGAATATGGTACGATTGCTGTGGGAAAACGGGCAAATGTACTGCTGCTTGACCAAAATTTACACCTGAAAGCGGTGATTAAAGATGGCGTGCAGATAAAATAAAAAAGAAAAACCCGGTGCCTTATGGCATCGGGTTTTGATGGCAGCCGAAGAAGGATTCGAACCCTCACAAACAGAGTCAGAGTCTGTCGTGC
>CAXHNU010000442.1:0-1060 GCA_964017555.1 uncultured Butyricicoccus sp.
TTTGGGCGGGGCGCGCCAATGGAACGCAACCGCCGCATTGTAGATATGGCAGATTATGTAGTGGTTATGTGGGATGGGCGGTCACATGGGGCAGCTTATGTCATCCGCTATTGCCTAGACACCAGCACGCCTGTGCGTGTGCTGATTTGTCATTGACACGCAAAAAAATTTTTCATATGGATTCAGTTTGCGCTATTTTGCTGAAAATATGCTGGAAAACGTCAAAAAGCCTCCCAAATCCGGGAGGCTTTTTGTATTAAGATCAGATTTTTTCGATATGCCAGATTTCATCCGCATATTCCGCAATGGTGCGGTCAGAAGAGAATTTGCCGGAGTTGCAAATATTCATCCAGCACTTGCGGGCAAAACCTAATTTATCCTTGTAATCATGGCTTGCGCGTTTGCGGGCTTCCAGATAACGGTCAAGGTCAAGCAGCAGGAAATACTGATCTGGACGGTGCCAGCCGGTGCCATAGACGATGGAATTATGCAGTTCGCGGAAAATACCGGAACCGCCGTCATTCAGCGTGCCATTGACAAGGGCATCCAAAATGCGCTTGACGCGGCGGTCATGGTGATAAGTCCAGTTCGGATTATAACGCTCTGCAACATCGCGGATTTCGTCCACGGTTGCACCAAAACGATAGTTATTTTCTTCGCCAGCCTCTTCAAAAATTTCGATATTTGCGCCGTCATAGGTGCCGATGGTGACTGCGCCGTTTGCCATCAGCTTCATGTTGCCGGTACCAGATGCTTCCTTGCCTGCTGTGGAAATCTGTTCGGAAATATCCGCCGCTGCAACCAGTTTTTCAGCATAGGATACATTGTAGTTGGATACGAAGACAACTTTCAGAATGCCGCGAACCTGCGGGTCATCGTCAATCAGGCGAGCTACTTCGTTGATGAGCTTGATAATACCCTTTGCACGCTTATAACCTGGTGCGGATTTCGCGCCGAAAATAAAGGTAGTTGGAGTGAAATCAGTCAGGCTGCCTTCCTTGATTTCATAGTACAGTTCCAAAATCGCCAAAATATTCAGGAATTGACGTTTATACTCGTG
>CAXHNU010000443.1:0-1052 GCA_964017555.1 uncultured Butyricicoccus sp.
TTTTCCAGGTTCTTTGGTTCATCAATGTTGGTCGATGCACCCTGATAAATTTCCCGCACACGCCCGGTACAATTTTCGCCCAAATGATTTAGCAGTTCTTTATAAAACCGTTTGAGTTCAATACCGCTTTTTGTGGTCAGTGCATCCCAGCGGTAAGGTTCCGGTATCTGGCTTTCTGCGTTTGTTTCTTTCGCCATTTTCAGGAACAGGATATAGGTCAGTTCTGTTACATACTGGTGATAGGTAATGCCATCATCACGGAGAACATTACAAAGGTTCCATAGTTTTGATACAATTTCTTGGGTGGTCATGATACGGTTTTTCCTCCATCATCATACAAATATTCGTTCAGCTCCAGGACAATGCTTTCCAGCGCATTCCCAAACACTTTATTGATTTTTGTAAAGCCGCCTTGTGCCTTAAACCGTCCATCCTCATCAAATACGGTTATATTTAACACGGATTCTTCCATCAGATATTTTTCGATTCTGGCAATCCAGTTGAGCTCCTGTTTGGAAAACTTATGCGCCTTTTTCAGCTTATCAACCGCTTGACTGATTCTTGCTTCATGGGAAATCAAAGTAGAACCAATGGCATACCGGCGTATCAGGCTAATCATATCAGCAGCAATTTGTTCATTCGTCATCTGTGAAATCGCAGTATTTAACTGCTGAGTGGTAAAGCCTTCCCTGTCCAGTGCCAACCGCAAGGATTTCAAACCCTCACGGGTCAGCTCTTTTGGTCTTGTGCAAACAATATTCAGTGCAGCAATTTCATTCATATTATTTTGGACATAGGCAGCAAATGCGTCCAAATAATCTTCAGGCTTTTTGTTGCTGCCATACCCTCTGTTATGTTCCAGAAGTTTATCTTCATGGTCAGAAATAACAACAGAACGGCGTCCATCCGGTTTGAAATCATCCAGTATTTTGAACAGTTCTGTATGGGCAAGCAAATGGGTTTTCGCGTCTTTGAGTTTGCGCTGTTGTATATTCGCAATGAATTGCGCCGGGTTTTGCCCGTCTGCCAGGCTTGCAAAGTGTTCTATGGTT
>CAXHNU010000444.1:0-1051 GCA_964017555.1 uncultured Butyricicoccus sp.
GACTGGTAATTAGGGTGAAGTCGTAACAAGGTAGCCGTATCGGAAGGTGCGGCTGGATCACCTCCTTTCTAAGGAGAACCGAACAGGATAAAACCTGTTCCAAAATCCTAAGGTCAATCTGTGTTTGTCCGGCAAATCGTTGTTTAATTTGGAAGGTATACGCAAGTTTTTTGATAAGAAAACTTGCCTTCCTCTTTTCCGAAAACGGAAAAGAAACTGTACCTTCAAAAGTGGAAATTGAGAAGAACAAAAATCCGAAGCCCTGCCAAAACAGGAAAAACGAATGAAGCATTCGGGGGTGTAGCTCAGCTGGGAGAGCACCTGCCTTGCAAGCAGGGGGTCAGGAGTTCGATCCTCCTCATCTCCACCAAGGGCGCAGGATTTGAAAAAAAACCAAAGACCGCGCCAAAAAACAGATATGGGCTTGTAGCTCAGCTGGTTAGAGCGTACGACTGATAATCGTAAGGTCGGAGGTTCGAGTCCTCTCAAGCCCACCAAACTTCTTTTTGATGAAAAAAGAAGTTTGGACTAGGAAAAAATATTTGCGGCTAGCGCCGCAGGTATGAAATTTTTGCACCTTGAAAACTGAACAATAACGAAAGCAAAAGCAACAATAGAGGAAACAATTTGTTATTCCGCTTGATTATTGAAAGATAATCAGCAAAAGATAAATGGTTTTTCTGAAAATTGTTGGGATACAATCTAAAAAAGATTGTACTACAAAATTAGCAATGGGTGTTTTGAAATAAAACACTTCAACCGAGAGATATCCTGATTCTTGCAACTACTACACAGTAAATCTCGGCGTATGCTTACGTAATGTACGATTCAAAATTGCAAACTGAACTCTAAGCACCATTACAAATTTGAAGCCCAGCGAAGCGGGTTCAAATTTGAGGCGAGGAGCAAGGGAGTGCAATGGAGTTTTCGGCTTTAGCCGGAAACGGAATGGAACGGACTTTGCGACGAGCAGCGACGAGCAGGTTAAGCTGTGTAGGGCGCAGGGGGAATGCCTTGGCACTGAGAGCCGACGAAGGACGCGACAAGCTGC
>CAXHNU010000445.1:0-1047 GCA_964017555.1 uncultured Butyricicoccus sp.
ATTATGATGTTATATTTGAGAGGAGTTACATATAATGAATCGTCCTACCAAGTGCAAAGCTGCTTTTATGCATGGTCCATTTGACCTCCGGATTGAAGACCTCGATCTGCCCGAACTGGCACCAAACCAGATTCTGATTAAAATGAAAGCTTGCGGCATCTGCGGTTCTGACGTAGAATGCTTTGAAGGCAAATCCGCTGAAGGTCGTTATGATATCGCGCCTTATGTGCCAGGTCATGAATGGGCTGGTCAGGCTGTAGAAGTTGGCTCTGCTGTTACTTCGGTAAAGGTTGGCAATAAGGTTGTTGGCGACTGCGTTCTGCCTTGCCATCAGTGTGCAAACTGCAAAGACGGCAAAATGTCTTCCGCTTGCCTCAATTTCCGTGAAATTGGCTTCCGTCCAGACTCTCCTGGCGGCTTTGGCGAATATATGATTCTGGAAGAAGCTTATACCCATGTTATCCCGGACGACTGGTCTTACGAACTCGGCGCTTGGGTTGAAACCTTCAACGTAGGCTACTGGGGCGTATGGGGCAATGGCTGTAATCCTGATGCTTCTGATGATGTTGCCATCATCGGCGGCGGCCCAATCGGTATGTGTGCATCCATGGTATGTGCAGAATCCGGCGCACAGGTTATCGTGATCGACCCGCTGGAAAAACGCCGCGAAAATATCATGAACTATGGCGCATCCTGCACCGTAGACCCAACCCAGTTCACCGAACCCGGCGCGCTCGAAGCTGAACTGAAACGTTTGACCAATGGCCGCGGTCCTTCCGTTGTTATTGAATGCTCTGGTAACGACATCGGTATCGCTTCCTTGTTTGATATCGCTGGTCACTCCGCTCGCATCGGCGTTGTTGGTCACTCTATCGGCCGTAAGGTTCCGGTTGAAATCGGCAAAACCATCTGGAAGACCCTGCATATCGCTGGCTCCGGCGGCACCACCAACTGGTTCCCGCGTACCATTCGTTTCCTGTCCCGCATCAAGGATAAGTATGATTTCGCTGCACTCAACTCCCATCATTACGATTTCTTTGACCTCGA
>CAXHNU010000446.1:0-1029 GCA_964017555.1 uncultured Butyricicoccus sp.
CCAAGCGCGGAAGACGGGGTGAAACGCAGCAAGCCGAGTTCTTCGCGGTCTTCCTTATCAATGTCATAAAGGTGGTCGTCAAGCAGGCCTTTGATGCCGTGCGCCATACCGAATACGCGGGTAATGGTGCCAGAATCGAGGGCAGCTTCCAGAGCACCCAGGACAGAGGAGTTGATTACCGAAGTTGGGCCGCCGGATTGACCAATGACGCAAGCGCCTTTTAATTCACTCATTCTTAAGATACCTCCTAAATATAACTGATAACCTTTTTGCGGGTCTTTCAAGCCATTCAAAGCATAGCATAAAACGGCATGAAAATCAATTTATTTTCCCAAGATTCTGCAAAGTTTTCCGGAAAAACAAAGGCACACAGGATTTCATCGGAAAAAGCTTGATTTTATCGCCTTACGCTGGTAAGATATTGTTAGGGTTGCTTGTGAATTGTGAAGACCGAGCGGAAGCACATCCGAGCAAAATCAACTTGCGAAAGGAAGTTATTAAAATGCCATTAGTAACGACTACCGAAATGTTTAAGAAGGCTTACCATGGCGGATACGCTGTTGGCGCTTTCAACGTAAACAACATGGAAATCGTCCAGGGTATCACTGAAGCCTGCCAGGAACAAAAAGCTCCTGTTATTCTTCAGGTATCCAAGGGCGCGCGCAAATACGCAAACCATACCTACCTCATCAAAATGGTAGAAGCAGCTGTTCAGGAATGCCCAGATATCCCGATTGCGCTGCATCTGGATCACGGCGATTCGTTTGATATCTGCAAATCCTGCATCGATGGCGGTTTTACCTCCGTTATGTTCGATGGTTCCCATATGGACTATGAAGAAAATGTCAAGATTGCAAAGCAGGTTGTTGAATATGCACACGCACACGGCGTTGTTGTAGAAGCAGAACTTGGCCAGCTGGCTGGTGTGGAAGATGACGTCAAGGCTGATGACCATCAGTTCACCGATCCTGCACAGGTACAGGATTTTGTAGAACGCACTGGTGTTGACTCTTTGGCAATTGCAATCGG
>CAXHNU010000447.1:0-1023 GCA_964017555.1 uncultured Butyricicoccus sp.
AAAATCATTTTGACCACCCGGCGCGGCAGCGTTCCTTTGTACCGTGACTTTGGCATTCCAATGGATTTTTTGGATCAGCCCATGCCGCTTGCCAAAGCCAAAATGATTGCCGCTGTACGTGAAACTGTGGAAAATTGGGAACCACGTGCGAAAGTTTTAAGCATGACTTTTCAGGAGGATGTATCCCAACCTGGACGGCTGATTCCTACTTTGGAGGTGGAGATTGATGGCACGTAATACCGAAGTTTCTTTTGTGGATACCAATGCGGATGCTCTGGTTTCGATGCTGGTTTCCGCATATGAGAAAATCACCAAAACTGCCGTGCATCCGGCAAGCCCGGAACGGTTATTCATCCAGTGGATTGCCAATATTTTAGTGCAGGAACGTGTACTCACAAATTATGCAGGAAATCAAAATATCCCCAGCCGCGCGGAAGGTGAAAATCTTGACGCATTGGGTGAATTGTTTTTGGCAAGCAAACGTCCAGCGGCACAAGCTGCAGTTTGTACTGTACGTTTTTCCATTTCCGCCGAACAACCCTCCGTGGTAGTCCTTCCTGCTGGCACACGGGTGGCAGACAGCGGCAATACTTTAATTTGGGAAACAACTGCCGACAATCAATTTCCAGTCGGTGAAACCAAAATCGATGTGCCTGTACGCTGCCAAACTGCCGGGATTATTGGCAATGGCTATGCCGCCGGACAAATCAATACTTTGATTGATTTATATGAATTTTGCGCGGAATGCACCAATATCACGCAATCTGACGGCGGTTCTGATGAGGCAACAGACGAAGAATATTACCAGCTCATGCGCGCATCGATGGACGCTTACAGCTGTGCTGGCGCGAAAGGTAGCTATATTTATTTCGCAAAGCAGGTCAGCACGGAAATCATTGATGTTGTTGCAAATTCACCGCAAGCTGGCACAGTGAAACTTTATATCTTGATGGAGGGCGGCGCACTGGCAACAAGTGAAATGAAAAATGCTGTACTTGCCAGATGCAGTGCGGATGAAGTCCG
>CAXHNU010000448.1:0-1022 GCA_964017555.1 uncultured Butyricicoccus sp.
TGCCGGGATTGCTGTAAAACCTAAATTCTCCATATGTATAACCGTTCCTTTCATTCATCTTCATGTGCTGCCAGATTTAAATGTTTTTCCAGCTTGTCCAGCGCATCTGTCACCGGGCCATTACAGCCCTGTTCTTTCAGCCCCTTCAGGCAAGCCGAGATACCATAACAAATCAGTGTTTGTTCCCTGCGGATCGCAGCAAGTTCCTTTTCCTGCTGCTTAATGCGTGCCACAAACTTGATGCCCCAAACGATTACACCGCCAATGACACCCAAGGCAGTCAGTAGGGAAGCTGCTTTAATGATGGTATCCGCGCTGATGGTTACTTGCATAATTTTTCATCACCTCCTTGACCGGTGAGCGGGAAGCGGGAGAATTGCCCTGAAAAGAGCAACTCCAGCTTATAAAATTAAAATCCGGATATGTGTATCATCCAGCCGCGCCATGACGCGGTAAGGTGTACGAGCTGAAGAGTGTACTGCAATGCCACCCATACCAACTTTGCACCAGCCATTAACAACACAACTGCCGTCATCAACAGCAACCAGCTTACCCATCATGCCAACAGCATCCCATTCAGGGCGGTCTGACCGTGGCAGATATTCTTCATCATTGTTGTAATTGGGGTTTAATTTCTGTCGGGTTTCGGTATAGGCAGGGTGGATTTCTACAGTTTCTGTTGTGCCATCCTCATGGGCGATATCCATAGTTTCCGCAGGGACATCAACAGTTTCCCAAAGGGGACGCCCGAAAATATCAGTCATAAACATCCCGCGCCATTGGTCATCATAGACATCGCCAACAACAGAAGGGTTGCCGGAAACAACACCCAAAATGAAATCATCGTCAGGCATGGCAAGCCTAATTTTTTCGCCATCCAATGTTACAAACAATCCGGCACGGTCTTGGTCTTCTGGATTACCGTCCAACCACTCAAACATTTCGGCATAGTCCGCGCCACTGGCGTTGTAGTTGCCGGACGCGTAAACACCGGTATCGGTGACGCGGAGGCAGTTAGCACG
>CAXHNU010000449.1:0-1018 GCA_964017555.1 uncultured Butyricicoccus sp.
ATTGCTTCCCCCTTTGAGAATTGAAACAACCCACGATTTCATTTTCGTGGGTTTGTTCTGGTATTTTAGTTATTATTTTTCCCGAATTGTTCCGGCACGCGAATGCGGTATTGGCGCGTCTGCATTTCAAAGATATTTTTCTCCAAATGCTGCAGTTTTTCCGTGCTGATCCCATCATTCAGCAGCGGCAGCAGCATATCGCCAACATACCGTTCATTTTTGGTAATCCGCCGCTCAACCCGGATTTGCTGCAACCGCTCTGCACATTCCCGCATTTCATCCTGCGATAAATCCGCCGAAAATTCCAGCAAATGCAGTTCGTCTGAAGTGCGCAGTTCATAAGTGCGGATTTCCTGTTCAATATGTGCCATCCGGTCATTCCATTTATCCAAGATATCTTTTGCTGCTTCAATGAATTTCAAAGTATCCTGAATAAGGGCGGAATTCAATGTTCCTTCCGGCAGTTCATCACGCAAATACAGCGGCATCGCTTTTTTCTCATGGATTACATTATCCGAATCATCCTCATATGCACTGCAGTCATTGTTTTCTGTGTCCTGCGCTGTTTCGGGTTCCGGTTCTTCCGCGTCATTTATCAATCCCATATTCATCCTCCAATTTGGATGCACTTTTGAGGAAATCTTCTTTACACCGAGCTTGGTTTTAGCGGATTTCTCGTTCAAAATCATAATGCCGGAACCTCGCAGTCCCCCACTGAGGCAGCATTCTTTTGCCTCATACATATCCGCAAATACACACAGCGCATTTTGATTGATCTTTGCCCTGGATTTAGGAATCCACACATTCCCCATGCCATAAAAAGATGATAGATGTTTGTTGAAAATAAAATACATTTTATGTCACCGCTTTCTTGTTTTGTTGCTGATTTATTTTGACACCTTATTATATGCGAAGGGTGCTGTCTTTATTATCGTTTTGGCTGTGCTGTCGGCAAAAAAATAGCAGCCAAGGCATAAGCCCTGGCTGCTATACATTAACATTCTCTCATATCTGAAAT
>CAXHNU010000450.1:0-1016 GCA_964017555.1 uncultured Butyricicoccus sp.
TATGTACTGTACTTCCGCTTCCATATTCACGAGGCAGGGCTTTCCATTGGCACCCAGTTCGCAGTACATAGAATATGCCTTCCAGCGCTTTTCTTGCCGGCATGGGTTTCCTCCCCTGACCTGGCGCGTTCTTGTATTCCTTTGCTGGATCCCTTTCTTTTTTCGGTATTTCTTCCTTGATTGCTTGCCAAAATTCATCTGAGATTGTCCATGCCTGATAACTTTTCTTTTCACTCATTTTTATCACCCTTTGGTATTATACCACAGATTCTTTTATTTTGGGATAGGCTCTTAATCGTAATGCCCCCGATAGGATGCAATATAAGTAATTATTTCAAGTTTTATCCTTCTATAATAATCTCGTTAATCCACCTCAATCAAATCATGCACTGCGAAGTTGGCTTTACCGTCCTTTATGTCCTGCATGATCTCTTCAAGATATTGAACATTGCTTTCAGAATAGAATAGATCAATAATACGAATTTTAACAATATCAGAATGAGAACTGAGCAACGTCAGCAACATTTCCTCGATTGGTCGTCCTTCAACATTCGCAACAGTCCTAACAGCTTGATATAACGCCATAGAATAATCAAATTGTGTTCGATCGTTTGGTATCGTGACCTGTTCAAATTGGTCATCTTTGATATACTGATAGATTGCAATATCATCACGTTTTATTTCAAATGGTATCCATCCGTTTCTCTTTAGATACCGCTCAAATACAAAGGGATCAATCTGTTCTGAAAGCTCCTCATAATTGACAGAATAAATTATGATAATTCGCCTCCTGTTGTTCAAAGCACCACAGAAATCAATTTCAACCTTAATATATTAACATCTTTTCCCTCGTCTGTGCTATTTATTAGTTTACCATATAAAACATGATCTAAATTGCATGACATAAAATATACATGATAAAATATTTTATGCAGTTTCATTAGGCCTTGTTTGAAAAATCGCGGAAGGTGTACTAAATCAACAAAATAGCGATAGAAGCGAGGTAAACAAAGGCG
>CAXHNU010000451.1:0-1013 GCA_964017555.1 uncultured Butyricicoccus sp.
CTAATCCTATTTTCCCCATAAAGCGGGCGATTATAAGGGCAAGCGGAAAAATTTTTAAGTGGGGGACTGCCCCCACATTTTATCCTATGCCGGAGTATGGCAATGCGGTTAATTAGAGGTAAATACGCGGCACCCGTGCGGAAACCGCGCACAACGCTTCATATGAAATTGTCCCAGCGGCAGACGCAAAATCATCCGCGGTCAGCGCACCGTCACCAAAAATGGTCACACTGTCCCCACGTTTTATGGCAGCGCCTTCGGGCACTTGTGCCATACACATATCCATACAGATACGCCCCAAAACAGGGGCTTTTTTGCCGTCAATCAGCACCTGAGCTTTGCCGGAAGCTGTGCGCAGCAGCCCATCGGCATAGCCGATGGAAAGCACAGCAATCCGCATAGGATATGGGACAGTATATGTGCGCCCATAGCTGACGGTGCTGCCTGGCAGCGCGTCGCGCACCTGTACCACTCTTGCTTTCAGCGTCATGGCAGGACGCAGATCCAGCACATGGGGCAAAGATATATCCGGATGGTAGCCATATAAAATGATGCCTGCGCGCACCATATCAAAATATCCATCTTTATATTGTAACACACCGCCGCTGTTGGCGCAATGCCTTAGGGGAATCTGTATGCCTGCCTGCGCCAGCCCACCGGCGACCGCTTGGAACCGTTCCATTTGCTGCAAAGTGAAATCCCTGCCATCCAAGGTGTCTGACACCGCAAAATGGGTAAATAACCCTTCAGGTACAAGCCCAGGCAGTCCCGCAAGGGCTGCAATCTGCTGAACGGTATGCTGTGGCTGCGCTGTGGACAAGCCAATGCGTGTCATGCCGGTATCCAGCGCAAAGTGTACATGAATTGGCTTGCCCGCCTGCTGTGCCGCCCTGGAAAATGCTTGTGCGCTGTCCTCGTCATAAACTGGGGCAGCAATATCATACTGTGCCAGCAATGGCGCGTCAGCGTCGCTGACATAGCCTAAAATCAGGACAGGCTTTGTGATGCCATGC
>CAXHNU010000452.1:0-1006 GCA_964017555.1 uncultured Butyricicoccus sp.
AAGGGATAATTCAGGCTGACCATTCATAAACTCACGCATATTCACCAGTTTTTCCCCGCGTTTTGAGCGTTTCAGGATTTCCACACAATCCTGTCCGAACAGAGCATATACTGCCTTGGGAAATTCTGTTGGCACAGGGCTGTCAAAGCCCCAGGTGATACGGTATTTGCTCCAGGCAATATCCGCGGTTTTCATCCCGCCATCAGATAATGGATAAATTTCAATGGCACGCAAACCCTTCGGGAATACGGCATTTAATTGGTGTACAGCGTTTTCTGGCACAGTTTCAGTCAGCAGGTTAAAATCTAAAAATTCACACTCACCAGAATACCCCGTAGAAAGCGGCAATGCCACAGATACATAGGCGTGCTGGTTAAACCCTTCGGTGAACCAAAGCGGCATTTTACAGCGCGCCATGGCGCGCTGCATGGTGTGCATCAGGTCAAGATGGGAAATGTATTTTGCGCGTCCTTCCTTCGCAAATTTCATGCGGGCTTTAAACACAGCACGCCCCTCCTTCCAGCAAGGCATTGCAGCCGCATCCAGCGCATTGCTGCATACAATCTGGCGTGATTTCAGCATGGCGTGAACGTTGCCATTCCTGTGCCAAATGCGCTTTGCTTGTGCCGCAGCCGATATGATCCCAAGGGAAAACCTCATCCAGCGGACGCTGGCGCGCCGCATAAAACATAGGGTCTAAGCCGCAGTCAGCAAACGCCTGCATCCATGTATCAAACTGGAAGTGCTGTTCCCAGCCATCAAATTTACAGCCGCGCTGCCATGCCAGCAAGATTGCCTTGCCCTGCCTGCGGTCACCACGGGCAATGATACCTTCCAGCACAGAGGTCTGTGCATCATGCCAGTTGTATGTGACATTTTTTGTTTTCATAATGCGTTTCATATAATCCTGCTTGCCTTGCAAGACAGGCAATGTATCCTGTGCATCCCATTGGAATGGCGTTTGCGGCTTGGGGACAAAACAAGAAGCAGATGCTGTAATTTTTAC